>SSMV01000004.1 GCA_004799435.1 Bradyrhizobium sp. | reverse complement strand
GCCAGCCTAGTGGTCAAGACCCAACGCTTGGCGCCGGTCGGGGGTCGCCAAAAAAGGGCGGAAATCAGTCGGTCGCGAATGCGACCGCGGGAGTCAGGAATGCGCCCATCTACGTCACCCAAGGCGGCGAGGGCCATCCCCGAAACCGGGCATTCCTTTGGCTTGCGGTCTCGGCCAGCCCGGCGGTTCTCCGAGGCGGACATCGCACTTGTTTGACGCTAACAGCGACAAAAAGACTGGGGCCCTGGCCCATAAGAGTTTTGGCATGAGCAGCCGCTCGCGATTGGCACACTGACAACGACGGCTCACGGGCTCTCGCGAGACGTCCACCGAGCCAGCGCGACTCGTTCGACGAGGCACTTCTGAAACGTCATGCGCTATCCGCACGGAACAGAGGAATGGCAAAAAGCATGAAGACGGCGATATCGACACCGACGTTGAACCATACGCCGAACCAAACCGAGGCGGCAGCTTCCATGGCGAGCCAAGTCGCTAAGCCGGCGAGCAATGCTCTCTTGAGTTCGCGATCGTTCCGACGAAAGGCGATGTGGCCAACTAAGAAGAGCGTCGCCCCCCAGCCGACCATGATCGTTCCGTAGAGCGCGCTCGTCCATGGCAAGAGCACTTCATGGGGGATAAGCGGAACCGCGTCTGAAAACACTCTCAACCCAAAGAAGACAAAGAACAGCCCGAACAGACTCAGGATTGCCGTTACAATCCGGAACCACATCGCGGATGTGCGTCCACTCATTGACACCCTCCTATCGCGTAACGATCGTCGATGAAGACCGTGGCGGACCTACGCAACTTGATTAATTGCCACTAGGGCCCAGACCAAGGCCACAAATGTCAGGAATTGGAATAGCGTCCGATATCCGTGCCACGTCGCAAACGCGTCGAGCTTGCGCGCGAGAAACGCCTCGTCGTTAGAGACGCTCCTCAAGCTCAGCATATTCGGGGCCGCCAGTGCCGTGCACAGGAAGTGCGCGATTGTTCCGCCACACGCCGCAAAAAGTGGGAACATGACGGCGTCCGACCTATGCGTGAGATGCGCCGCGAGGGTCGCGCCGGCGACCAGTAGAAGCGCCAGGATCGCGATCGTCGGATAAACCAAGACGCCGTTGCCCAAATCGTTGCCACGCGCGAATTGGGCGTATGCGGTGACGCCGATCCGCTTTCGCGTCGGTAGCTTGACAGTCGCCACGTCGAAACTGATGCCGGCGATGAGCCCGTGAACGACGACGGCGGTGACGACGAGCCAAAAGAGCGTATTCATATGGCGCTCCAATCGAGGTTGCACGGCCCTCGCGATAATGTAAGTATGCATGCAATTGATGAACGCGGTCAAACTAAAACTCGGGTCTGAAACGGAGACGATTGCCGGCTTCCTGCTCTGGCAGGTATCGAAGCTTTGGCAGCAACGTCTCACGCTCGCGCTTGAGGATCTTGGCCTGCCTCCGACGCAGGCCGTGATCCTGGCGAACGTGCTCCGCCTTAGCGAAGAAGGCGGAGAGGTGACGCAGTCGTCTCTTTCGAAGGCGACCAAAGTGGACCGCATGACGACGTCTCAGACATTGCGGTCATTGGAAACAAAACGACTGATTACTCGCCGGTCGTCCAAAATCGACTCACGCACCAATCAGATTCGACTCACCGATCAGGGGCGCGAGACAGCATTTGAAGCGGTCGCTCGGCTCGCAGCGGCTCACCAGACTTTCTTTCGATCGCTCAAGGACGATAAGGGGAAAATGGTGTCTTACTTGCAAAGGTTGGTACGAGCGAACGACTCGACTGAGTTCTAAATCGTCATTCGTTGGGCTGAATGAACGACCGAATCGTCGCATCTACTCACGAAGGCAACCCTTTCCTTCGGCAGCCGCGTCGCCATTCGGCCGCGAATGTCCATAACAACGTCTCGACTGGCGACCGCTGCGCGCGATTTCGGCCGACTAGGGCCTGCCGCGCTGCGCGCGCCGCCAGCGGCCGATAGACAAATTTCACGCTGTCCATCGCTCGCACCGTTCCTTCGTTTTCAAGTCGCTTTAGAGCTTGAGCGTACGCAAGCGCAAGGCATTCGCGATCACGGAAACGGAGCTGAGCGACATCGCGAGCGCGCCGATGATCGGACTGAGAAGGATGCCGAAGGCTGGGTAGAGGACACCGGCGGCAATCGGGATGCCGATCGCGTTGTAGGTGAAGGCGAAGATCAGATTTTCGCGGATGTTGCGCATCGTCGCGTGGCTTAGGACGATCGCCCGCGCGATGCCCGCAAGATCGCCCTTCACCAATGTGATTCCGGCGCTCTGAATTGCGACTTCGGTTCCCGTTCCCATCGCGATGCCAACAGAGGCCTCGGCTAAAGCCGGAGCGTCGTTCACGCCGTCGCCCGCCATGGCGACTATGCGCCCCTCGGACGTGAGCTTCTTGACGGTGCGGTTCTTGTCCTGCGGCAAAACGTCGGCTTCGATTTCCTTGATGCCAAGCTTGCGGGCAACCGCTTCGGCGGTCGTCTTGTTGTCGCCGGTCAGCATCACGATCCGTATGCCGTCGTTCCGAAGAGTATCGAGCGCCGCTTGCGTCGTCGTCTTGATCGGGTCGGCAATAGCGATGACGCCGCCTGGTTTGTGGTCGATTGCGAGAAACAAGGCGGTCGCGCCGTCGCTGCGCAGCCCGTCGGCCTTCCGGTCGAGATCGCCGAATTTTATGCCGAGGTCAGCCATCAGCTTGGCATTGCCCAGCGCCAGAGGCCTGCCATCGATCTTGCCCGTGACGCCTTTGCCGGTGACAGAGACGAAGTCCGTCGGCTCCTTGGTGGCCATTCCGCGATCTCTCGCAGCCATGACGATGGCGGCGGCGAGCGGGTGTTCGCTCGACTTTTCGAGACTGGCCGCTAAGGGCAAAATCTCGGCCTCCGACAATCCGGCGGCGGGAACAATGGCCGTCACCCTCGGCTTGCCTTCGGTGAGTGTGCCGGTCTTGTCGACGACGAGAGTATTGACCCTCTCCATGCGCTCAAGGGCTTCAGCCGACTTGATCAGGACACCTGCGCCGGCGCCCTTGCCGATCGCCACGCCGATCGACATTGGGGTGGCCAGACCCAACGCGCAGGGACAGGCGATGATGACGACGGAAACCGCCACGATCAGCGCGTAGGAAAGCGCGGGTGCGGGACCGAATGCTGCCCACGCAACGAACGCAACAACCGCGACGCCGAGCACGGCGGGAACGAAATAGCCCGACACTTTGTCCGCCAGCGCCTGAATCGGCGCTCGGCTTCGTTGCGCCTCGCTGACCATCGCGACGATGCGCGCGAGCATCGTGTCGGCGCCAATTTTGTCGGCGCGCATAATGAGCGAGCCCGTGCCGTTCACAGTCCCTCCGATCAGCTTGTCGCCGGATTTCTTGGCCGCAGGCATCGACTCGCCGGTGACCATGGATTCATCCACGGCTCCCTTGCCCTCAAGCACCTCGCCGTCGACGGGCACGCCGTCGCCTGGCCGAACCCTGAGACGGTCGCCGACCTGAATCAACTCAAGGGCGACTTCCTCGTCCTGGCCATCGGTTTTCAAGCGGCGGGCGGTCTTGGGAGCCAATTTCAGCAAAGCGCGAATCGCTCCGCCGGTGTGCTCGCGGGCGCGCAACTCCAACACCTGACCCAGCAACACGAGAACCGTAATCACGGCTGCGGCTTCGAAATAAACAGCGACCGTGCCCCCCATGTCGTGAAAACCGGCGGGGAACAGATCAGGCGCGAAGGTTGCGAAGAGACTGTAAAGGTAAGCCGAGCCAGTGCCGAGGGCGATCAGGCTGAACATGTTCAGGCTGCGGTGGATGATCGACGCCCAGGCGCGTTGGAAAAACGGCCATCCCGCCCACAGGACGACCGGCGTGGATAGCGCGAACTGAATCCATGTCGAGACTTGCGGCGACACAAGGCCGTGCATTCCTAGGGCGGGGATGTGGCCGCCCATTTCGAGGACGAACACCGGCAAGGTGAGACCGAACCCGACCCAAAACCGCCGCGTCATGTCGGTCAGTTCGTGGTTCTCACCCACCTCGGCCGTAGCCTTGACCGGCTCCAGCGTCATTCCGCATATGGGGCAATTCCCTGGCCCAACCTGGCGTATTTGGGGATGCATCGGGCAGGTGTAGATGACGCCGGCGACGGTCGGGCCTGGGGGCGCTATTGATGGAGCGCCGTGGGCGCGAAGGTAAGCCATAGCGAACAGGCTAGCACGGTTGGTTCCTGCGTGGCCGTTTGAAGGGAAGCTCGGATTCTACTCAAGGGGTCGTCACTCGCCGCTGTCATAAGCTCCATTCGGTAAAATCACGCCGTTGCACCGTCTCTCAAAAGTCTCCGAATTTCGGTCGAAAGTCGCTTAATTTTTGAACTCGATAAGCGGGACGCCTGCGCAGCCAAGCCTTGCCCTCGCACGTCCGCTTTCGCTTCTCATCTCCCGTAAGCCGCCATTCCGCTTCCGGCCAGCCCAGGAAATTCAAACTGGCCCACTACCTCGATCCGGCCGCCTTGCCTCGCGCGCAAGCCCCCTCTATGGCAGGGGCCGCAATCTTGAGACAGGACTGAAATGGCCGAGCCGCAGCACGCCCGATCCGCCGCGCCTCACTTGCCGGGGGGGCGCTTTCTCATCGTCGAGGCGCGCTATTACGAGGCGATCGGCGCGATGCTGCTCGCCGGCGCGCGGGCGGCGCTCGAGGCGGCCGGCGCCTCCGCCGATGTCGTTCAGGTGCCGGGCGCGCTGGAGATTCCCGCCGGGATCGCCATCGCGCTCGAATTGGCGAGCGCCGACGGGCGCCCCTATGACGGGGCGGTGGCGCTGGGCTGCGTGTTGCGCGGCGAGACCTATCATTTCGAAATCGTCGCCGGAGAATCGGCGCGCGCGCTGATGGATATGGCGGTGGCGCGCAAGCTGGCGCTCGGCAACGGCATCCTGACCGTCGACACCGAAGCCCAGGCCGAGGAACGGGCCGACCCCAAGCGCGGCGACAAGGGTGGCGACGCGGCGCGTGCCGCCCTCGCCCTGGCCGTTCTGAAGCGCGGCGGCGCCCCCAAATGAGCAAGGCCGCCAAATGAGCAAGGCCGATCGCCGCGCCGCCGCCCGGCTCGCCGCGGCGCAGGCGCTCTATGAAATGGAAGTCGCCGACAAAGGCCTCGCCGATATTCTCACTGAGTTCGAGACGCATTGGATCGGCCGCGAGGTCGAAGGCGAACAATATAATCCCGCCGAGCTCGCCTTTTTCCGCGACGTCGTGTCGGGCGTGCTCAACGATCAGGTCGCGATCGACCGCAGTCTCGACGAAGCTTTGGCGAAAAGCTGGCCGTTGAAACGTATTGAAGCGGTGATGCGCGCGATTCTGCGCGCCGCATTTTACGAGCTCAAGGGGCGTTCCGATGTGCCGGCGCGCGTCGTGATCGCCGAATATGTCGATGTCGCCGCAGCTTTCTTCGGACCTGAAGAAAGCGGCATGGTCAATGCGGTGCTCGACGCGCTTGCGCGCGAGATTCGACCGGGCGAATTCGTCGCCCGCGCCTGACGCGCCGCGACATGAGATGCGACGTCGAAACGCAACCTGACGAGACGCTGACGGTTGACGTCGCAGGTGTGGTCCGCGACGCGATGCACTGAGAGATTAAAATTTGATTACGTGTTGCGCGACGCATTGCGCGCGCCTAGGATGAATCGCACTGCTCGTTCGATGAGATCGCTCTTCGTGTTTTGGAGCGAAGCGTAGTTCCTCTGTCAGGAGGCGGAAGGCGTTGAAAATGCTCGGCTCAAAAGAAGCCCTCGCCGGAATGATGGAATGGTCGGAGCCCGTCGTCTTCGACTGCCTCAATGAGGCTTACAGCCACAGAGTCGATAATCAAACGCGGGCCTGCGCTCTGGCGCGCCGTCATGCGCAACAGTGGCGCGCGTTGATCGCCGGCGAAGCGGATCGCTTCGAGGAATTGCGGCGCGAGTTTCTTGCCGAGTTGGGCGCCGAGTCGCTCGACAATGGGTGTCTGGTCGAAGCCGACGTTCGCGTTTTGGCTGAGCTCTATGAGATCGCCATGGCGCGATTTGGCCGCAGAGCGCGCGTCGCCGACGCCTATCGGCAAGCGCTCAGAGAGATCGCCGCCAAGCTGGCGCCGACCGGCAAGCGCGCCGCCGCCTGACGCTTGCGCAAGATTTTGCTGCGCAGCTAGAGGGCTTCCGCTTCCGGGCCGCCAAAGCCATGCATGCGCATGGCCCATTGATATCCGACCAGTGCGCCCTTGATGCGCGGCAGCACCGCTAGCGACACGGCGACCGCGAGCGCCGACCACACCAACACACTGAGCAATGGTGGCGCGTTCGGCAGCCAGTCTTCCTGCGCCAGCACGCCGGCGACGATGAAATGGCCGACGATCACCATCGTCAAATAGGCCGGCGCATCGTCGGCGCGCTGATGCGTCAAATCTTCGCCGCAGACGGAGCAGGCGTCGACCACCTTGAGATAGGCGTAAAAGAGCCGCCCCTCGCCGCAATGCGGGCAGCGCCCGGACCAACCGCGCCGCAGCGCGGGACCGACGGGCCGCGGCTGATCGGCGCTGGGGCTCCGTGCAGCAGTGACAGTCGCTTCGTTCATCGACGGCGCTCCCGTTTGCCGCGGCTCGCACGCTGGCCTCTCGACAACATTTCGAAGCGCAGCGCGCCGGCGAAGGGCGCCGCTTCGAGCAACCGCACCTCGACCGAGTCGCCGAGGCGGAACGTCTCGCCGGTGCGCGTTCCGACCAGAGCGCGGTTTGCCTCCTCGAAGCGAAAATAATCCGCGCCGAGGCTGCCGGCGGGAATAAAACCGTCGGCGCCGGTGTCGCGCAAGCGGACGAACAGGCCAACCTTGGTGACGCCGGCGATGCGTGCGGCGAATTGCGCGCCAACCTGGTTCGCCATATGGGCGGCGATCAGCCGGTCCGCCGTTTCGCGTTCGGCCGCCATCGCTCGGCGCTCGGCGGCCGAGATGCGCTCTGCGATATCGGCGAGCTCCCCCGCGCCAGCGCCGTCAAGGCCATCCGAACCGAGATGCAAGGCGCCGATCAATGCGCGATGCACGATCAAATCGGCGTAGCGGCGGATCGGCGAGGTGAAATGCGCGTAACGGCGCAGGTTGAGGCCGAAATGGCCGTAATTCTCATGCGTGTATTCGGCCTGCGACTGGGCGCGCAGCACGACCTCATTGATCAACGTCTCAGCCGGCTCGCCTTTGACGCGCGTCAGCACGCTGTTGAAATGCGACGGACGCATGCGCTCGCCCTTGGCGAGCTTGACGCCCAGCGTCGCCAGGAAGGTGGTCAATTCGCCGATCTTCTCCGGGCTCGGCGCGTCATGGGCGCGATAGATCAATGGCGAATGCGCCGCTTCCAGCGTCTCGGCGGCGGCGACATTGGCGAGGATCATGAATTCCTCGATCAACTTGTGCGCGTCGAGCCGCTCCGGCCAGCGCACGCCGGCGAGCTTGCCTTCGTTGTCGAGAACGAGTTTGCGCTCGGGCAATTCAAGATCGAGCGGATTGCGCTCGGCGCGTTCGAGCTTGATCGCGCGATGGGCGGCGTAGATCGGCTTGAGTACAGTCTCGAGGAGCGGCGCGGTCGTCGCATCGGGGCGGCCGTCGATCGCCGCCTGCGCCTGTTCGTAGGAGAGCTTGGCGGCCGAGCGCATCATCACCCGGTGGAAACTATGGCGGCGCTTGCGGCCGTCGGCGCCCATGATCATTCGCACCGCCAGCGCCGGGCGATCTTCCTGCGGCCGCAGCGAGCAGAGATCGTTGGAAATGCGCTCGGGCAGCATCGGCACGACGCGGTCGGGAAAATAGACCGAATTGCCGCGCTCCAGCGCCGCCTTGTCGAGCGGCGAGCCGGCGCGGACGTAACAGGCGACGTCGGCGATCGCCACCGTGACGATGAAGCCGCCGGGATTGGCCGGGTCGGCGTCGGCTGCGACATGGACCGCGTCGTCATGATCCTTGGCGTCGGGCGGATCGATCGTCACCAGCGCGAGATCGCGCCAGTCTTCGCGATCCGTCAGCGTCGCCGGCTTTGCTGCTTCCGCCGCGGCGAGCGCGGCGGGCGGGAAGACGTGAGGGATGTTATGCGCAGCGAGCGCGATCAGACTGATTGCGCGCTCGGAAGCGACCGAGCCGAGCCGCTCGACGACGCGCGCCGAGGGCAGGCCAAAGCCGCGCTCGCGCAACATTTCCAGCGCGACGAGATCGCCTTCGACAGCGTCGCCCGACATGCCAGCGGGAATGAGGATCTCGCGCGCCGAGCCGCGTTTTTCGACCGACAGAGCGCGGCCGGCGCCGTTCTCCAGCGCGCGATAGACCGCCAGCGCGCGCCCGCCGGCCTTGTCGAGAATTTTGACCACCCGGCCGCCGTAGGCCGGTTCCTTGGGGCCGGCGTCAGGATCGAATTCGACCCGGATCAGCACGCGCGCGCCGAGGCCGGGTGCGGGCGCGTTGTCGCGGCGCAAGCGCGGGCGACGCACCAGGATGCGCGGCGCTTCGCCCGGACCGTCCCATTCGATGGGACGGGCGATGAGTTCGCCGTCGCGGTCGCGCACGGCGATCTCGGCGACGACCATCGCTGGCAGACGGCCGGCGCGGGCGAGCAGCTTGCGGCCGCGCACGATCGCGCCGTCGGCTTCGAGGTCTTTGATGAGGCGTTTCAACGCTGGCTTGTCGTCGGTCTTGACGGCGAAGGCCCGCGCGATCTCGCGCTTGGTGATGCGCGCGCCCGGCTTGGCGGCCGCGTTGGGCGAGTCTCCGGCGATGAAGGCGAGCAGGTCTTCGCGTGAGGGCAGGGCGCCAGCGGGCGCTTTCCGGCCGCGCGAGGATGCGCGCCGGGCGCCTTTAGAAAAATGAGAGGGAGGCAATGGGGAATCTTGTTTGGGGAAATCTTGTTGGATGGAGCGCGAAGGCGCTCTCGATTGGTGTCTATGTAGGAGCGCCGCGCCGCGCTGACAAGCGCGACGCCTTGGCGGGGCGGCCCGTTGGACCGCGACGCCCCGCTATTGCGCAGGTTTCTTGCGGATGTCGAGCAGGGTGAAAAGCTTAAGCGGCGCCAGCTCGCGTCGCTCGATGAGTTCGGCGTCGGGCTGGGCGGCGATCCAGTCGCCGACTGCGGAATAGGGGAATTTCGGCCGCCAGCCGAGCCAGTCGGCGAATTTTTCCATCGCTGTTTCGATGGCGGCGCGCGGACCGCCTTCGGCGGCGAAATGGTTCATCACCACCATGCGGCCGCCCGGCCGGATCGCCCGCCAGGTTTCGCTTAAGACCCGCGCCGGATTTGGTACGACGCTCATCACATAGGGCGCCAGCGCGACGTCGAAATGCCCATCGGGGAACTCCGTCGCGCCCGCGTCCATGACCAAGAGACCGCGAACGTGCCGCAGGCCTTTACGCGCGACGCGCTCGCGCGCGATATCGAGCATCGCAGCGCTGATGTCGACGCCGGTGACGCGCGAGGTCGGCGGCAGCAATTCGAGTTCAAGCCCGGTGCCGACGCCGACGACCAGCATCGCGCCGTCGGGACCGGCCGCCGCCGCGGCGGCCTGCGCCGCCGCCAGCCGGCCGGGATGGAACGGCAGGTCGAAAATCAGATCGTAGATCGGCGCCCAGCGGCTATAGGCGGCCTCGGTGCGCATGTTGCCGTGCGCTGACGTCGCGCTCGATTGGGGCATGACGCGCTGCTCCCCTGTTGGCTTCTGCCTTACGCGACGAAAGCCGCGACGTTTCAACGCCGATCCTACGACAATCGCTCCGCGCGCGCCAGCCGGGGCGGCCGACGGCGCCGTCGCCGTGGCTCAGGCGCGGCGTTTACCCTTTGCCGCCGTGGCTTTGGACTGCGGCTTCGACGCGGCGGCGGGTTTCTTGGCGGGGGCTTTTGCCGCCCCCGGCTTCGCATTTGGCGTTTTGGCGGCGGGTTTTTTGCCGGATGCCTTGGCGGGGGCGGCTTTTCGTCCAGCGGGTTTTCGTGCTTTGCCGCCCTTGGCGGGGACGTCGCCGCGCTCGGCGAGGAGTTCGAGCGCTTCCGACAGCGTCACGGAATCGGGCGGCGTCGATTTGGGGATGGTCGCGTTGATCTTGCCCCAATTGACATAGGCGCCGAAACGGCCGGCCCTGACCGTGACCGGTCCGCCCTTGGGATGGTCGCCCAACGCACGGCCGCCGGCGCCGCCTGCGGCGCGCGCGGCGAGCAGGACGACCGCCTCTTCGAGCGTCACCGCTGCGGGGTCGGTTCCCTTGGGCAGCGTCGCATTGACCTTGCCGTGATTGACATAGGCGCCGAAGCGGCCCTGACGCAGCGAGATCGCGCCGCCAAGCGTCGGATGGTCGCCGATCGCCCGTCCGGCGTCGGCGCCGAAGCGGCCGCGGCTCGCGCCGCTTTCTTTGGCGACGATCAGATCGATGGCGCGATTGGCGCCGATCTCCAGCACGTCATCGTCGCGGCCGAGATTTGCGTAGGTCTTGCCGTGCTGCACATAGGCGCCGTAGCGGCCGACGCCGGCGAGGATCGGCTCGCCGCCGACCGGATGGCGCGCCACTTCGCGCGGCAACGACAATAGCGCGATCGCCTTTTCCAGGGTGACGTCGTCGGGCGCCAGCCCGCGCGGCAGCGAACAGCGCTTCGGCTTTTCGCCTTCGCCAAGCTGGACATAGTCGCCAAAGCGGCCCGAGCGCAGCGTGACGGGTTCGCCGCTCGCCGGGTCGACGCCGAGCGCACGCACGCCCGGCCGCTCGCCCTCGGCCCCGTCCTGACCGGTCGGCGAAAGGACGCGGGTGAAGCGGCATTCGGGATAGTTCGAGCAGCCAATGAAGGCGCCGAATTTGCCGAGCTTCAGCGACAATTGCCCTTTGCCGCAGGACGGGCATTGGCGCGGATCGCCGCCGTCGGCGCGGGCCGGGAAGACATGCGGGCCGAGCAATTCATTGAGGCTGTCGAGCACCTGGGTGGTGCGCAGCTCCTTGGTGCCGGCGAGCGCCTGGGAGAAGTCGGTCCAGAATTCGCGCAGCAGGCTCTTCCAGTCGATCTCGCTGTTGGAGACCTGATCGAGCTTTTCTTCGAGCTGGGCGGTGAAATCATAGCCGACATATTTGCCGAAGAAGGATTCGAGAAAGGCGGTGACCAGGCGGCCCTTGTCCTCGGGCACCAGTCGCTTCTTCTCGATGCGCACATAGTCGCGGTCGCGCAGCACGGCGAGCGTCGAAGCGTAGGTCGAGGGCCGGCCGATGCCGAGCTCCTCCATGCGCTTGACCAGCGTCGCCTCGGTGTAGCGCGGCGGCGGCTCGGTGAAATGCTGGCTGGCTTCGATGCGCTCGCGCTTTAAGGGCTCGCCCGCCGCCATCGCCGGCAGCCGCGCCGAATCCTCGTCGGAATCGTCGTCGCGCCCTTCCTGATAAAGGGCGAGGAAGCCGGGAAAGCGGACCACCTGGCCGGTGGCGCGGAATTCGAGCCGGCGTTTGCCGGCGTCGGCGAGAATGTCGACGGTGGTGCGCTCGAGTTCGGCGCTCTCCATCTGGCTCGCCAGCGTGCGGTTCCAGATCAGCTCATAGAGCTTGGCCTGATCGGGTTCGAGATGGCGCGCGGCTTCGCGCGGCCGCAGCGTCATATTGGTCGGGCGGATCGCCTCATGGGCTTCCTGCGCGTTCTTGGCCTTGACCGTGTATTTGCGCGGCGCGCCCGGCACATATTGATCGCCGAAATCCTTGGCGATCACCTTGCGTGCGCCGGTAATCGCCTCGGGCGCGAGATCGACGCCGTCGGTGCGCATATAGGTGATGAGGCCCGCCGCGCCGTCGCCGACATCGACGCCCTCATAGAGGCGCTGGGCAATCTGCATGGTGCGTGCCGGGGCGAGGCCGAGCTTGCGCGAGGCTTCCTGCTGCAGCGTCGAGGTGGTGAAGGGTGGGTAGGGGTGGCGTTTGAGCGGCTTGGATTCGACCTCGGCGACCGAGAAGGCCGCGGTCTCCAGCGCCACCTTGAAGGCCTCAGCCTCGGCGCCCGAGCCGACGTCAAGCCGATTGATCTTCTTGCCGTCGGCGCCCACCAGCCGGGCGCTGAAACCGGCTCCCGCCTTGGTTTCGAGATGGGCGAGGATCGACCAATATTCGCGCGCAACGAATTTTTCGATCTCCAGCTCGCGATCGCAGACGATGCGCAAAGCGACCGATTGCACGCGGCCGGCCGAGCGGGCGCCGGGCAGCTTGCGCCACAGCACGGGGGAGAGATTGAAGCCGACGAGAAAATCGAGCGCGCGGCGGGCGAGATAGGCGTCGACCAGCGCTTCGTCGATCTCGCGCGGGTGGCGCATCGCTTCGGCGACGGCGTCCTTGGTGACGGCGTTGAAGACGACGCGGTCGACCCGCTTGTCTTTCAGCACCTTCTTGCTCTTGAGGATCTCGTAGACGTGCCAGGAGATCGCCTCGCCTTCCCGGTCGGGGTCGGTCGCCAGGATGACCCGGTCGGCCCCTTTGACTGCGTTGGCGATCTCGTTCAGCCGCTTGGCGGCCTTGGCGTCGACCTCCCAGCGCATGGCGAAGTCATGTTCGGTGTCGACCGAGCCGTCCTTAGGTTCGAGATCGCGCACATGGCCGAACGAGGCATAGACGTCGTAGTCCTTGCCGAGATACTTGCCGATCGTCTTGACCTTGGTCGGCGACTCGACGATCACAACCTTCATGCGCGGCGGTCCTTCCGCGCCGGTGTCGCGAGGACGACGGCGCATCAATCTTGGCCCAAGCCGGCCGTTCCGGTCGGGCGCGGAAAATGGTTGAGGCCGCTCGGCGTGTCAAATGAGCGCCGCGCCAGACTGGGCTGAGCCAGTCCTGAACGCCGCGCCGGCTTGCCCGCTTGCGGCGCGGCGCATATAGGCTTGGGCTTGCATGTCGTCAATGTCGCCGCCCGCCGCCTTCTCCCGCCGTCATCTGCTCGGCGTGGAGGGCCTTTCGCGGGCGGAGATCGAGTCGCTGCTCGATCTGTCCGACGAAGCGGTCGGCATTTCGCGACAGGTTGAGAAAAAGCGCGCAACCCTGCGTGGGCGCACGCAGATCAATCTTTTTTTCGAGCCGTCGACCCGCACCCAATCGTCCTTCGAGATCGCTGGCAAGCGGCTTGGCGCCGATGTGATGAACATGGCGGTCGGCGTTTCAAGCGTGAAAAAGGGTGAGACGCTGATCGATACGGCGATGACGCTCAACGCCATGCGCCCCGACATCATCGTCGTTCGTCACAGCCAGGCCGGCGCGGTCCATCTGCTGGCGCGCAAGGTCGACTGCTCGGTGGTTAACGCCGGCGACGGCGCCCATGAACATCCGACCCAGGCGCTGCTCGACGCGCTGACCATCCGGCGCAATCTTGGCCGCATCGAGGGGCTGACGGTGGCGATCTGCGGCGACATTCTCCATTCGCGCGTCGCTCGCTCCAACATCATCCTGCTTGCGACGCTCGGCGCCTATGTGCGTGTCGTCGGGCCTTCGACCCTGCTGCCCGAGGGTATCGAGCGGATGGGAGTCGAGGTCTATCGCGACATGAAGTCCGGTCTGAAGGACGCTGACATTGTTATGATGTTGCGCCTTCAGCGGGAACGGATGAATGGCGCTTTCGTGCCCAGCGCGAAGGAATATTTCCGCTATTTCGGCCTCGACGCGGAGAAGCTCGCCTACGCCAAACCGGGCGCTCTGGTCATGCATCCGGGGCCGATGAATCGCGGCGTCGAGATCGATTCGCTGATCGCCGACGGGGCGCAGTCGCTGATCCGCGAACAGGTCGAGATGGGGGTGGCTGTCCGTATGGCGGTGCTTGAGGCGCTAGCCCAGAGACTGCCGAACGCCTGAGCGGGCGGCTTAGCGGGAAACGCGGGCGCGGGCCAGAACGAGGTCGCCGAAACCGCCGACCAGCACGCTGGCAAGCAGAACATATTGCGCGATCGCGAAGGGAAGGGTCTTGGCCTCTTCGGCGCTGAGGATCCAATAGGCGACGGCGGCGGCGACGGCGGCCGCGACGACGACGGTGAACCCCGAGTTGGTGGAGCGATCCTGGTTCATGACGATCCCCTCGAATTCCGTCCGGACGGCTTCGCCCGGTCCCGCCTTTCGCTTACGGGATGAAAAATGGGCCCCCGCCCATGCTCAAGGGATATCACACGCTCGTTAGGGCCAAATGGGCGAAATCATTCGAATTGAATCGAATTCGGGGATTTCGGCCTCTTAGGCCTCAGGCGGCGCGCCCGGCCTTGTCCAGCGCGGCAAATTCGGCGTCGGAAAGCCGGATCGCCGAGGCGGCGACGTTTTCCTCCAGATGTGCGACTTTGCTGGTGCCGGGTATCGGCAGGATGACCGGGCTGCGCTTCAGGAGCCAGGCCAGCGCGATCTGACCGGGCGTCGCGCGATGGGCGCGGGCGGTCGCGTCCAGCAGCGAGCCAGGCCCCGCCAGTTCGCCGGCGGCCAGCGGATACCAGGGGATGAAGCCGATTCCCTTTTTCTCGCAATAGTCGAGCACGGATTCGCTGGCCCGATCGGCGAGATTGTAGCGGTTCTGCACGGTCGCGACGGGGAAGACCTTTGAGGCGGCTTCGATCTCCTCGACCGAGACCTCGCTCAGGCCGGCGAAGCGAATGACCTTGTCGGCGATCAGCGCGCGGATCGCGTCGAACTGCTCGCCGCGCGGCGTCCTGGGGTCGATGCGGTGCAATTGCCAAAGATCGATCGTCTCGACGCCGAAGATGCGCCGGCTCTTATGGGCCTGCTGGACGAGATATTCCGGCTGGCCGCGCGGCGACCACTGGTTTGGTCCGCCCCGCGTCAGCCCGCCCTTGGTGGCGACGACGAGCCCGCGCCGGTAGGGATGAAGGGCCTCGTGGATCAGCCGCTCGGAAACCTCGGGACCGTAGGAATCGGCGGTGTCGATGAAATCGACGCCGAGCTCGGGCAGACGGCGCAGGGTGCGCAACGCCTCCTCGCGATCGGCCGGTTCGCCCCAAACGCCGCGGCCGGTGACCCGCATTGCGCCAAAGCCCAGACGGTGAACCGGCAATGCGCCGCCGATCGAAAACACGTCCGACTGATTTGCTTCGCTCATCTGGCGGCCTCCTTGCCGAAGCGCGAGATGGGGGCGCACAGCGGGCGCTTCAAGGTCGGCGCTTCAGGGCCAGCGGGCGGTCGGCGGCATCGAGGAGAGAATCGCCGCGACATTGCCGCCGGTTTTCAGGCCGAACACGGTTCCGCGATCATAGAGCAGGTTGAACTCGACATAGCGGCCGCGGCGGAAAAGCTGCTGCTGGCGCTCGGCCTCGCCCCAGGGCTTGACGAAATTGCGCCGCACGATCTCGCCATAGAGCGACATGAACGTCTCGCCGACATCGCGCACGAAAGCGAAATCGGCGTCGAAGCCGGAGTTTTGCGCGTCGCCGGCGCTATTGAGATAGTCGAAGAAAATGCCGCCGATGCCGCGCGCCTCGTTGCGATGGGGCAGGAAGAAATATTCGTCGCACCATTGCTTGAACCTATCGTAGCGCGCGACGGCGCCATGGCGCTGGCAGAGTGCGCGCAAAGCTTCGTGAAAATGCACGGCGTCGGGGTCGTCGGCGCGACGGCGCGCTTCCAGCGTCGGCGTCAGATCGGCGCCGCCGCCGAACCAGGCTTTGCTGGTGACGACAAAGCGGGTGTTCATATGGACGGTCGGAACATTGGGGTTCCAGGGATGGGCGATCAGCGAAAGCCCAGAAGCCCAGAAGCGCGGATCCTGTTCCGCGCCCGGCATCTGCTTGGCGAATTCAGGCGAAAACGTTCCGTGCACGGTCGAAACATGCACGCCGATTTTTTCGAATAGCCGGCCGCGCAGCGTCGCCATCCGTCCGCCGCCGCCCGGTTGGCCGGAATGATCGACGCGATTCCACGGCTCGACCACGAAGCGGCCGGGAGCGGCGTCCGGTTGGGGAAGCGGACATTCGTCTTCAAGCGATTCCATCGCGGCGATGAGACGAAGCTGCAAGGCTTCGAACCATCGGCTGGCGGCGGCCTGACGCTCGGTCGTCTCGCTCATCGGTCTCGTTTCCGCACTTCGATCCGGGTTCTAGCCGGTCTTGCGCAGGCGAGCGACAAGGCGCTCGACATGGGCGATCGGCGTTTCAGGCAGGATTCCGTGGCCGAGGTTGAAAATATGCGCGCGGCCGGCGAAGCCGGCGAGCGTACGGTCGATCCCGTCGTCGAGCGCGCGGCCGCCCGCAAGCAAGGCCAAAGGGTCGAGATTGCCCTGCAGCGCGAGCCGTGCCGGCAGGGCGGCCGCGGCGGCGCGCGGCTCGACGGCCGTGTCGAGCCCGATGCCCGAGAGGCCGTCGATCGCGGCGAATTTGCCGAGCTCGGTCGCCGCGCCGCGCGGGAAGGCGATGATCGGCGCGTCGGGCAGGGCGGCGCGCAATTTGGCGACGATGCGGGCGATGGGCGCGAGCGACCAGCGTTCGAATTCGGCGGGCGGCAACACGCCGGCCCAGGAATCGAATATCTGCACGGCCTCGGCGCCGGCGCGCAATTGCCGTTCGAGATAGGCGGCGGAGGCTTCAACGAGAATGTCGATCAGGCGCGCGAAAAGCTCAGGCTGACGATATGCGAAGAGCCGCGCCGGCGCCTGATCCGGCGTGCCGCGCCCCGCGATCATGTAGCTCGCCACCGTCCATGGCGCGCCGCAAAAGCCGATCAACGCGACGTCGCTGGTTAGAGCTGCCCGTACGCGCTCGGCCGTCTCGAAGACCGGCGCAAGCCGCGACCAGTCGGGCGCTTCCGCGAGCCCGGCGAGATCGGCGGCGGTCTCGATTGGCTTCAGGCGCGGCCCTTCGCCCTCCTCGAACGACACGCGCTGACCGAGCGCATCGGGAATGACGAGAATGTCGGAAAAGAGAATCGCCGCATCGAAGCCGAAGCGACGGATCGGCTGCAGCGTCGCCTCCATCGCCAGCGTCGGCGTGTAGCAGAAATCGAGGAAGGAGGCGGCGCTGGCGCGAATGGCGCGATATTCGGGCAGGTAGCGGCCCGCCTGACGCATCAGCCACACGGGCGAAGCCCTCCGCCGCTCGCCCGCCAGCGCGGCCAGCAAAGGCTTCGCCATGGCGACGTCGGGGGCGGCGGCGGTCATGCGCGAGTTCCCCGGTTCAGGCGGCGACCTTGGCCTTATCGCGGAGGTCGACGGCGCGCGCAACGGCACTGGTTCCTTCACCGGCGCTGCGCCGTGAACGCCTTCGTCATCGCCGAGACCGCGGGTTTTGGACGATATTGTTCGTCGAAGGGCAGCGCCGCCCCGTAGCCGCTGAAAAAGCCGGGTATCCATGAGCGGTCGTCGGTGACGCCCCAGGTCGTGACGCCGACGCAACGCGGCGTCGAGACGCAGGCCGCGACGACGCTCGCGTAGTCGTCCGCCTGTCTCTCGAGCGCCCCGGAGGTCACGGGGAGCGGAATGCGCAGGTCGAGCTCGGTGACCGCCACATCGACGCCGAGCGTGGCGAAGCGGCCCATCACGTCGGCCAGGTCGTCGGGCGCCGAACCCGCAACGAAATGACATTGGAAGCCGACGCCGTCGAGGGGAACGCCCTCGCGCTTGAGCGCTGCGACGAGGTTGAAAAGCGCCTCCGTCTTCGGCCCGGCGGTCTCGACGCCATAATCGTTGATGTAGAGCTTGGCGTCGGGGTCCGCCTCATGGGCCGCGCGCAGGGCGAGCGCCACATAGTCGCGTCCCATCGCGTCGAAATAGATCGAGTGGCGCCATTCGCCGGTGTCCGCGAACGGTTCGTTGATGACGTCCCAGGCGTAGATCGAGCCTTTGTAGCGCGCGACTTCGGTCTCGATATGCGCGAGCATCAGCGCCTTCACGTCGCTGGCGGAAAACTGTCCGCCGATCAGCCACCGCGGCAATTGCTGATGCCAGACCAGATTGTGGCCGCGGATTTTTTGGCCGCGGGACTTGGCGAAGGCGACGAAGGCGTCGGCCGGCCCCCAATCGAAAACGCCGCGCGCGGTTTCGATTTCGCCCCACTTCATCGCATTCTCGGCAGTCGCCGAGGTTAGCTGGCTTTCGACCAGGGTTCGGTAAGGCTTTTCGGAAAGCGCGTCGACATCGATCGCGGCCCCGAAATAGCGCCCGCTCGCGTTTGCCGCGGCGCCGAGGCTTTCGTCGGCGTGGGCGGCGGACGCGGCGAGCGTGACCGCGAACGCCGCAGCGAGAGCCGACCACAGTCTCACGCCTTCCTCCGCTGTCGCCGGCGACGACTATGCTCTCTCCGTCGCGCGGGACCGGAGAGTCACTCCGCCGCTTTCTTCATCTCCGGATAGACGCACTGGGCGGCCTCGGCGCCAGGGCGGCGCAACGGGACGATCGTCGCCTCCTGGAACGGCAGGTCGAGCGTCCGCCAAACGTCGACCAGAGCCTCGACCAGCGCCGCGACCTGAGCCTCGTTATGACGCGGCGTCGGCGTGATGCGCAGACGCTCGGTTCCTTTGGCGACGGTCGGGTAATTGATCGGCTGGATATAGATGCCGTGGCGATTGAGCAGCAGATCGCTCGCCGCGCGGCACTTGGCCGCGTCGCCCACGATCACCGGCACGATATGCGAGGGATTGTCATGCACCGGCAGGCCGGCGGCGCGCAGCGCGTGCTTGACCATCCGCGCCATCGTCTGATGCCGCTCGCGCTCGGCGCTCGACGCCTTGAGCAGGCGCACGGCCGTCGAGGCGGCGGCGGCGACGCTGGGCGGCAGGGTCGAGGTGAAGATGAATTGCGGCGCATAGGAGCGCACCGCGTCGATGAGCGCGGCGGAACCGGCGATATAGCCGCCAAGCCCGCCGAAGCCTTTGGCGAGCGTGCCCTCGATGACGTCGATTTCGTCCATCTGGCCGTCGCGTTCGGCGACGCCGCCGCCGCGCGGGCCATACATGCCGACCGCATGAACCTCGTCGATATAGGTCATCGCGCCGTATCGCTTGGCAAGCGCGACGATCTCTGCGACCGGCGCGAAATCGCCGTCCATCGAATAGAGGCTCTCGAAGACGATCAGCTTGGCGCGTTCGACCGGTTCGGCGGCGAGCAACTCCTCGAGATGCGCGACATCGTTATGGCGCCAGATCTTCTTTTCGCAGCCCGAGCGTCTGACGCCCTCGATCATCGAATTGTGGTTGAGCGCGTCGGACAGGATCAGGCAGTCCGGCAGCAGGCTGGCGATGGTCGAAATGCCAGCGAGATTGGAAATCCAGCCCGAGGTGAAGACGAGCGCCGCTTCCTTGCGATGGAGATCGGCGAGCTCGCGCTCCAGCGTGACGATCGGGTGGTGGGTTCCCGAAATGTTGCGGGTGCCGCCGGCGCCGGCGCCATGCGCGCGCGCCGCCGCGACCGAGGCTTCAATGACCTCGGGATGTCCGCCCATGCCGAGATAGTCGTTCGAGCACCAGACGGTGATTTCGCGCGGCGCGTCTTCCTCGCCGGCGGGGCGCCAGAGCGCGAGCGGGAAACGGGCGGCGTCGCGCTCGAGATTGGCGAAACTGCGGTAGCGCTGCTCGCGCTTCAGCCGCTCGATCGCTTCCACAAAACGACGCTGATAATCCATCGGCCGTCGACCCTCTGCCCATCTCGCCGCCCCCGACGGCGTCGGGGCTCTGGCGTAACCGGGCGCTCCCGGGGAGTAAAGCCCGATTTTGCCGGACCGCGGCTGACGTTGGGCCCTCTTTTTATAACCCCGCTAAGAAGCGCTGAAAAGTGGATCGGGCGGCTTGCAGGGCAATGGAAACCATCCGCGGCGCGGCGATTTTGTTAGCGCTGCCCCTTAATGGCCAGCACGCCGTGGGGCAGCCTGGCGAGGAGCGTCTGGCCTGCTTCCGCGCCCAGGCGTTCGGCCTCGCGGGGCGCCCCGGAGCGGGCGATTTCGAAGCTCTCGGAGCCGTCTTCGCGCAGCACTTGCCCGCGCAGCGTCAGCGCGCCGCCGGCAAGGCGCGCGTGACCGGCGATCGGCGTTCGGCACGAGCCGTCGAGCACGGCGAGAAAGGCGCGCTCCGCGATAAGCGCGATGTGGGTTGCTTCATCGTCGATCGGCGTCAGCGCCGCGAGAACCCGCGCATCGCCCCGCCGGGCGGCGATTGCAATCGCGCCCTGGCCGACGGCCGGCAGGAAATCGTCGATGTCCAGCAGCGCGCGGGCGCGATCGGCGAGGCCGAGACGCTTGAGCCCGGCGAGCGCCAGCAAAGTCGCCTCGATCTCGCCGCTCTCAACCTTTCGCAGCCGCGTCTCCACATTGCCGCGCAGAAGCTGCAGCCTGAGATCGGGACGCAGACGGCGCGCCTGCGCCTGACGGCGCAGCGACGCCGCGCCGAGCCGGGCGCCGTGCGGCAGCGTGGCGAAGGAATCGGCGACGTTGCAGATCAGCGCGTCGCGCGCATCCTCGCGCGGCAGGAAGCCGGCGAGCGTCACGCCGTCGGGCAGCGCGGTCGGCAAATCCTTGGCCGAGTGAATCGCGAAATCGATGCGCCCCTCAAGCAGCGCGGAATCGATTTCCTTGGTGAACAGTCCCTTACCGCCGGCTTCGGCGAGCGGGCGATCCTGGATCATATCGCCGGTGGTGCGGATGACTTCGATCGCCACCTGCTCCTCGCTCCAGCCGTGAGCGAAGACAAGCCGGCGGCGCGCCTCGCGCGCCTGCGCCAAGGCCAGCGGCGAGCCCCGCGTGCCCAGGGTGAAGAGAACCGGAGAGACCATGACGAGCGCATAAGCGAGATCGGCGTTTCTGGCTAGGGAGGCGGCTCGCGCCACGGCCGGCGAAGCGCGCCTTTCGTCGGACCGTAAAGGTCGAACACGCCGCGGGCGCGAGACCACAAGAGGGCTTTCCAAGATCGCTTTCCAAGAGCGCTTTCCAAGATCGCTTTCATTGTGGACTGTCAGCGGACCTTTTCGTAGCCTTGGGCGCGCCGTCGGGCGCGCAGAGGGAGAGACACCATGAGGACAATCGGGCAGCGCGCCTCAGCGCTTCTCATCGGCGCTGCGCTCATCAGCGGTTTGGGCGGATTCGCTCCGAGCGCCCAAGCGCAATCGCGCCGCGCCGAATGCGACCGCATCGCGCGCGAATATGCGAACGGGCAGGCGACGGGCAACACGGTCGGCGGCGCAGTCGGCGGCGCGCTGCTGGGCGCGGGAATCGGCGCGCTCATCGGCGGCGGTCGCGCGGTTGGAACCGGCGCGGCGATCGGCGCGGGCGCCGGCGCGGTCGGCGGCGTCGCGACTGGCTCCGCTTCGTGGCAAGGCAATTACAACGATCGATTCTATTCCTGCATGCAGGGCGACTAAAGCCCTGCGCAAAGACGGTTCCGCGGCGTTCAGCCGGGGTTCACGCATCGGCGCATATCAATTGCGCCGTCACGGTCCCGCAGCGCGGCGAATTCGCTTCGTGGCGGGGCGCATCTACGAGGAGAGCATAATGCGCATAACAGCCGCGATCCTGACGGCCGCCGCTCTGAGTCTGGCGTCCATTTCCGCCCAAGCCATGCCGTTCCAGACTTCGCCGGCCGGCGACGACACGGCGATCGCCAAGATCGCCTATGGCTGCGGCCCGGGCATGACCCGCGGGCCATACGGCCATTGTCGTCCGATGTTCACCTGCCCGCCCGGCTGGCATCCGGGCCCCTATGGCTATCACTGCTTCCGCAACTGGTGATCGCTGCGAGGCGGGCTCCGCCTTCGAGCGCGCATCCCGTTTGATTTTGCGACTGCAAGATCGCCGCATCGGCTAAACCCGCTGCGGCGATCTCACGTCTGGGTCGCACGAAGCCTTTGACGGCCGACAGCGCAAAATGCGCCCGAGACGCCTCTCCCCCAGGCTGAAATGCTGGCAAACCCTGGGCCTCGCGCCAGTTCGAGCGACGATCGCCACAGAGGCCAAAGGGAGACTTTACAGCTACAATAATATTGTATTACTAATCCCGCGTCCGCCCGATCGAGGCGGTGAAGCGTACCCCGGCGCAATCGGCGACCGAGGGTTAATGCTTGAGGTGGGAGGGTTGTATGCATCTCGTGAAATTGCTGAGCGGCGCTGCGGTTGGCGCGGCGTTGTTGGTGGCGGGATCGCCGGCTATGGCGGTCACGATCGGCTTCTCGCAGGTCGGCGACGAAGGCGACTGGCGTCCGGCGTGGTCCAAGGACATGCAGGAAGAAGCCAAGAAGGAAGGCATTGACCTCAAATACGCCGACGCCCAGGGCAAGGAAGAAGAGCAGATCAAGGCTGTTCGCGCTTTCATCGCCCAGAAGGTTGACGCCATCATCATCGCGCCGGTCGTCGTGACCGGTTGGGATGCGGTGCTCGACGAGGCCAAGAAGGCCGGCATTCCGGTGTTCCTCGCCGACCGCGACGTCGACGTCAAAGACAAGTCGCTCTTCGTGACCCGCATCTCGGCCGACTTCAATCTCGAAGGCCGTCTGGCTGGCGCGTGGACGGCTCAGGCCACCAAGGGCCAGGCCAACGTCGTCGAAGAGCAGGGCACTGTCGGCGCCGCTCCGGCGATCGAGCGCAAGAAGGGCTTCGAAGCCGTCACCGCGAACTTCCCGGACATCAAGATCGTCAAGACGCAGTCCGGCGACTTCACGACTGACGGCGGCAAGAAGGTCATGGAAGCCTTCATCAAGTCCACCGACAATCTGAAGGGCATCAACGTCAGCTTCGCCCATAACGACAACATGCAGCTCGGCGCCATTCAGGCGATGAAGGAAGCCGGTCTGAAGCCTGGCCACGACGTGCTGATGGTGTCGGTCGACTACGTGCCTGCGATGAAGGAAGCGCTGGCCGCCGGCGACGCCAATGCGTCGGTCGAACTCCGCTCGGCCATCGGCAAATACATCTACCCGGTTGTCCTCCAGTATCTGAAGGACAAGAAGGAACTGCCGAAGTGGGTCAAGATCCCGTCGGATCTCCACACGGCTGCGACCCCGCTCGACTGAGACGGAAGTAAGCACTAGAAATGCGGCGTCTCGCCGGACTTCGGTCCGGCGGGGCGCTGCCCGCTAAGCCGCGCATGGAGGCCGCCAAGGCGACCGGCGCTCGGGAGGGCGTCACTTGGTGAGGGAGGGGCGGCGCACGTGACCGAGACCGCGACTGCACGTATTGAAATGCGCGGCGTTTCCAAGATTTTTCCCGGCGTGCGCGCGCTGGATCATGTCGATCTCCGGCTCGAAGCTGGCGAAGTTCATGCTCTGATGGGCGAGAACGGGGCCGGCAAGTCGACGCTGATCAAGGTCCTGACCGGCGCGGTGCGTCGCGACGAAGGCGAAATTCAGCTTGACGGCAAGGTCGTGGAAATCGGCACGCCGGGCGAGGCCCGCGCGCTCGGCATCGGCACCGTCTATCAGGAAGTCAATCTGATCCCGACCATGTCGGTGACCAAGAATCTGACCCTGACCCGGCAGCCGCGAAAATTCGGCATGGTGAATTGGCGCGAAGCGCGCGAAGTCGCCAAAGCGCGCCTCAAGCGGCTGAACATCAATATCGACGTGGAGCGGCCGCTCGGTTCCTATTCGGTCGCCATTCAGCAGCTTGTCGCGATCGCTCGCGCGCTCGATGACGACACGCGCGCGCTGGTGCTCGATGAGCCGACCGCCAGCCTCGACGCGAATGAAACGGCGATGTTGTTCAACATCATTCGCGATCTGAAGGCGCGCGGATTGGCGATCGTCTTCATCACCCATTTCATCGACCAGGTTTATCAAATTTCCGATCGCGTCTCGGTGCTGCGCAACGGCCGTCTGGTCGGCACCGGCAAGATCGCCGACACGCCACCGTTGAAGCTGATCTCCATGATGATCGGCCGCGAATTGGAAAAGACGGCGTTAAGGCTCGTGGGCAACGCGAAGACGTCGGACGCGCCTGTGGTCCTTGAGGCCGAGGGCCTGGGCAAGCGCGTGACGATGCAGCCATTCAATCTCAAGCTGCGCGCCGGCGAAGCGGTCGGTCTTTCCGGCCTGCTCGGCTCAGGACGAACCGAGGTCGCCAAATTGATCTTCGGCGCGCTGAAGCCCGACACGGGCAGGCTCGAACTCGGCGGCGCACCGATGCATGGAAGTTCGCCTGGCGCATCGGTGCGCGCCGGCATTGCGTTCTGCCCCGAGGACCGCAAGGCCGAGGGCGTGGTGGGAGAACTCACCGTTCGCGAGAACATCGTCCTCGCCCTGCAATCCAAGCGCGGTTGGCTCAATCGCCTGTCGCGCAGCGAACAGGAGCGGCTTGCTGCCGAGATGATCAAGGCGCTCGGCATCGCCACGCCCGACGCCGAGAAGCCGGTCGGCCAATTGTCTGGCGGCAATCAGCAGAAAGTCATTCTTGCCCGTTCGCTCGTTGCCGGGCCGCGCGTGCTCATTCTCGACGAACCGACTCGCGGCATCGACGTTGGCGCGCATGCGGAGATCGTGACATTGATCCGCAAGCTCTGCGGGCAGGGGCTGGCGCTGCTGGTCGCCTCGTCCGAACTCGATGAATTGGTCGCGGTGAGCGACCGCGTCGCGGTGCTGCGCGACCGTCAAATGATTGGCGAGATCTCGGGGGCCGACATCACCCGCGACAATATCGTCCATATGATCGCCGGCGCGAAATCATGAGCCAGGCGCAAACGACATCGACCCGTTCCTCTTCGCTGGGAGCGACCTTGGGCGCCATCGGCCGCCACAGGGTGGTGTGGCCGCTGGCGGCCTTGGCGCTGCTTTTCATCGTCGACTTCATCATTTCGCCGAGCTTCTTCAACATCCGCATCGTCGAGGGCCGGCTATTCGGCTCGCTGATCGACATTCCCTATCGCGCCGCGCCCACCGCGCTGGTCGCGCTTGGTATGGCCGTGGTGATCGGCACCAAAGGCATCGATCTCTCGGTCGGCTCGATCGTCGCCATCGGCGGCGCCGTGATCACCTGGCGCATCCATGCCGGCGATCCCCATCTCCTGATCTTGTTTATCGCGCTCGCCGTCGGTCTTTTGTGCGGGTTGTGGAACGGCTTCCTGGTCGCTGCGCTCGACATTCAACCGATCATCGCCACGCTGATTCTGATGGTGTCGGGGCGCGGCATCGGGCTGATGATCAATCTGCTCTATGGCGGCACCGACCCGAGCTTCACCAGCCCGCTGCTACAAGGGCTCAGCACCGGCCACATCGGCTATATCCCGACCCGCCTGCTGGTCTTCGTGTTTATTTTCGCGCTGCTGTGGACACTGCTCAGACGAACCGCGCTGGGACTGTTCCTCGAATCGGTCGGCGGCAACACGGCTGCGGCCTATCTCACCGGCATCAATGCAAGGATGGTGATTTTCTCCGCCTATGTGATTTCCGGCCTGATGGCCTCGTCGGCTGGCGTCATCCTCACGGCGGACACGCATACCTCCGATCCCATCAGCGTCGCGCTTAACATCGAACTCGACGCGATTCTTGCGGTGGTGATCGGCGGCGCGTCGCTGGGCGGCGGGCGCATCTATCTCGGGATGACGATCCTTGGCGCTCTGGTGATCCAGTCGCTGACAACGACGATCCTGACCAGCGGCATGCCGCCTGAATATAATCTG
Source organism: Bradyrhizobium sp. (assembly GCA_004799435.1). Lineage (GTDB taxonomy): Bacteria > Pseudomonadota > Alphaproteobacteria > Rhizobiales > Beijerinckiaceae > Roseiarcus. The sequence goes on along the minus strand of SSMV01000004.1, from coordinate 12,171 downwards.
GTGGTCAAGGCGGTGGTGGTGGTGGTGGTGCTGCTGCTTCAGTCGAGCAACTTCCGCAGCCTGACGCTGTCGATTCTCGCGAGGAGGAAGCGGTGAACGAGAAATATCTGCCGCTGGCCGCGACCATCGTTGTCTTTGTCGCGCTATTCGCGATCGGCGGCATTCTCTATAACAATTTTGTCTCGACTCTGGTGTTCGGCGACCTTCTTGCCGATAACGCCTTCGTCATCATTGCCGCGATCGGCACCACCTTCGTCATCATTTCCGGCGGCATCGATCTGTCGATCGGATCGATGATCGGCTTCGTCGGCGTCGTGATGGCCAATCTCGACGTGGTCGGCTGGCATCCGCTGGTTTCCGGCGGGATGATGCTTGTCTTCGGCCTTGTCTATGGCGCTCTGGTCGGTCTGGTCATCGATTTTTGCGACATCCAACCCTTCATCGTCACACTTGCGGGCCTGTTTCTGCTGCGCGGCAGTTGCTTCATGATCAATCTCGACGCCGTGCCGATCCGCCATGATTTTGTCCAGGATTTCGCCGCCGCCAGCATTCCTTTGCCGGGCGAGGGGGAGCTTCACAGTTCGGCGATCGTGATGCTGATCGCTCTGGCGGCCGCGATTTTCATCGGCCATTTCACCCGCTTCGGCGCCAACATCTACGCCATCGGCGGCGACCGCACCTCCGCCGCGCTGATGGGCGTGCCGATGCGCCGGACGATGATGGGCATCTACGCCATGGGCGGCTTTTATAGTGCGCTCGGCGGCGTGATCTATGCGCTCTACACCTCGTCGGGCTATCCGCTCGCCGGCACCGGCAACGAATTGACCGCCATCGCGTCGGTGGTGCTCGGCGGCACGTTGCTAACCGGCGGAGTCGGACTGGTCGCCGGAACGCTGTTTGGCGGTTTGATCTTCGGCCTGATTGCGACCTTGATCAATTTCAACGGCTCGCTCAACGGCGCCTGGATCATGATTGTCGGCGGCGTGCTGTTGTTCCTCTTCATCGTATTGCAGCGTTTCCTCGTCGGCTCGTTCAGGCTGAGGAGCGCGGCCTGAGGCCAAACCGCTATGGCGCGCGCACCCCGACACACGCCAGACAGCGATCCGCCGAAGCCTCGGGTTGGCGAACGACGCGCCGTCGCCATTCGCGTCGCGCCAAAGGAGACTGAAATCCGCACGACGCCGCGGCGCGGCGGGGCGCAGCTTGCCGCTCGCCTCGGCCGTGAGATCGTCAGCGGCGTCTACCCGCCGGGTTCGCTTTTGCCGAGCGCCGCGGAGATGGGCGAGCGCTTCTCGGCCTCGCGCACGGCGTTACGCGAAGCCTATAGCAAGCTGAGCGGCAAAGGATTGATCGTCGCCCGGCCGAAAATCGGCACCAGCGTGCGGCCGCGCGCCGATTGGAACCTGCTGGATTCGGAGGTTCTCGCCTGGCATCTCGACAATGAGGGGGATGAGCGGGTTGTCGCCGATCTCTTTGGGCTGCGAGGGGCGATCGAGCCTCTGGCGGCGGAAATCGCCGCGGCGGTGCGAACGGAGGCGCAGGTCGCCCGCCTCGCTGAAGCCTATGGCCGCATGGAGCGCTTCAAGAATGGCGGCGGCGACCTGATCGGCGCCGATCTCGATTTCCACCTCACGATTCTCGAAGCGACGGGCAATCATTTTCTCCGTGCGCTCGGCGGGATGATTCAGGCCGCGTTGGAATGCAGCTTTCGTTTAAGCTGGCTTGGCGCCGAGGCGATCCGCGACGATCGTCTGTTCCAGCATCGCGCGCTCTTTGAGGCCATTCGCGATGGTGCGCCCGAGGCCGCGCGCCAGAGAATGGTCGAACTGCTCAACGACTCGATCGACGACATACGCAATTATTGCCAGCGGCGCGACAATGCGAAGACGTCGTCGCCCCGGCGGAGGCTGGCGCCATGAACAGAGGCCACGCCGCGAGGCGGGATCGTCTCGTCCCGGCTTCGCGCGCAGCGGGGGGTTGCATATGTTCACGATAGGAATCGACTATGGCACCAATTCGGTGCGCGCGCTGGTGGTGCGCTCAGCCGACGGCGCCGAATTCGGGAGCTGCGTTGTCGGCTATCCGTCGGGCGACGAAGGCGTGCTGCTCGATTCCCATGATCATCATCTCGCCCGCCAGCGACCGGCAGATTATCTCTTCGGGTTAGAGCGCAGCGTCGCAGGCGCTCTGGCGGAGGCGGCGAAACGGCCAGGTTTCAGCGCCGCCAATGTGATCGGCCTCGGCGTCGACACCACCGGCTCGAGCCCGCTGCCGGTCGACGCGCAAAATCGACCTTTGGCGCTTGATGACAAATGGAAGGACAATCTCGCGGCGCAGTGCTGGCTGTGGAAGGACCACACCGGCTGGCGCGAGGCGGCGCGTATCAACGAACTCGCGGCCAAACATCGCCCGCAATATATCGCCAAATGCGGCGGCGTCTATTCGTCGGAATGGTGGTGGTCGAAAATCTGGCATTGCCTCGATGTCGCGCCCGCCGTGTTCGACGCCGCTTTTTCCTGGGTCGAGATCGCCGACTGGATTCCCTCGGTGCTTGCCGGCGTCGGCGATCCGCGCAAGGTCAAGCGCGGCGTCTGCGCGGCCGGCCACAAGGCGCTATATTCGGACGAGTGGGGCGGTTTGCCGGACAAGGAATTCCTGTCCTTGATGCATCCCAAGCTCGCCGCCCTGCGCGATCGTCTCTACGAAAAGGCGCATGACGCGACGGAAGCGGCGGGCGCGCTGTGCGACGAATGGGCCAAGCGGCTCGGCCTGCCCGCGGGCATTCCGATCGCCATTGGCGAATTCGACGTGCATTACGGCGCGATCGGCTGCGGCGTGCGCGAAGGCACCCTGGTCAAGGTGATCGGCACCTCGACCTGCGACATCTGCGTCGTCTCGGCCGAGAAGAGCATCGACGACATTCCCGGCATTTGCGGCATCGTCAAAGGCGCAGTGCTGCCCGGCTACTATGGCGTCGAAGCCGGCCAGTCGGCGGTCGGCGATATTTTCAAATGGTGGGTCGAATGGGTGTGCAAAGGCGACGCTGACCTGCACGCCGCGCTGAGCGCCGAGGCGGCGAAGCAAAAGCCGGGGCAATCCGGTCTCGTCGCGCTCGACTGGAACAATGGCAACCGCACCATTCTGGTCGATCAGCTCTTGTCCGGCCTGATCGTCGGTCAGACGCTCTATACGACGCGAGCGGAAATCTATCGCGCGCTGATCGAAGCGACGGCCTTTGGCGCGCGGGCGATCATCGAGCGTATCAAGGAATATGGCGTGCCGGTCGATCGCGTGGTGTGCGCCGGCGGCATCGCTGAAAAGAATCCGCTGCTGATGCAGATCTACGCCGACGTCACCGGCTGCACGATGCATGTGGCGGCCTCCAGCCAGAGCTGCGCGCTGGGCTCGGCGATTTCGGCCGCGGTGCTGGCCGGCGCCCATCCCAATTTCGCCGCAGCCGAGCAGGCGATGACCTCGCTCGCTTCCACCGTTTACGAGCCGGTCGCCGTCCATAAGGTGGTCTACGATCAGCTCTATGCGCTCTATCGCCAGTTGCACGACAGTTTCGGCGGGCTCAACAGGTCCATCGACCTGTCGCGCTTCATGAAAGACCTGATCGACATCAAATACGCGGTGAACGGATGAACGCGGCGGCGATCGCCGGACGAGATGCGAACTCCAACCTGACGAGACAACAATGATCAACCTCGCCAAGCCCGAAATCTGGTTCATCTGCGGCTCGCAGCATCTCTACGGGCCGGGGCCGCTGAAGCAGGTCGCCGACAATGCGCAGAAGATCGCCGAGGGCCTCGCAAAATCAAGCCGCCTGCCGCTCAAGACCGTGTTCAAGGCGCTGCTGACGACGCCTGACGAGATCGCCAAACTCTGCCTCGAGGCCAATTCCGACGCCAATTGCGCCGGCCTGATCCTCTGGATGCATACGTTCTCGCCTTCAAAGATGTGGATCCGCGGCCTCAACGTTCTGCAAAAGCCCTTCGTGCACCTGCACACGCAGTTCAACGCCGAGCTGCCGTGGGACACGATCGACATGGACTTCATGAACCTCAACCAGTCGGCGCATGGCGACCGCGAGGCGGGCTTCATCCACACGCGCATGCGGCTGGCGCGTAAGGTCGTGGTCGGCCATTGGTCGGACCCGGAGGTGCATGATCGGCTCGGCGCCTGGATGCGCGCGGCGCGGGCCTGGCACGATTGGCAGGGCGCGCGCATCGCCCGCTTCGGCGACAATATGCGTCAGGTGGCGGTGACCGAGGGCGACAAGGTCTCGGCCGAAATGACCTTCGGCTTCGCGACCAATGGTTACGGCGTCGGCGATCTGGTCGCCGAAATCAAAAAAGTCTCCGACGCCGCGGCGGCCAAGCTCGTCTCTGCCTATGAGGCGGAATATTCGGTCGCGCCGGAATTGCGCAAAGGCGGCAAGCGCCATGATTCGCTGATCGATGGCGCGAAGATCGAACTGGGCCTGCGCGCCTTCCTCGAGGCGGGCGGCTTCAAGGGTTACACCGACACGTTCGAGGATCTGCACGGGATCAAGCAATTGCCCGGCGTCGCCTCGCAGCGGCTGATGGCCGACGGCTATGGTTTCGGCGCCGAGGGCGACTGGAAGACCGCGGCGCTGGTGCGCGCGATGAAAGTGATGGGCGAGGGCCTGCCGGGCGGCACGTCCTTCATGGAAGATTACACCTATCATCTGCCGGCCGGCGGCGGGCAGGTGCTCGGCGCGCATATGCTGGAAATTTGCCCGAGCATCGCCAAGGGCAAACCCACGCTCGAAATCCATCCGCTCGGCATCGGCGGCAAGGAAGATCCGGTGCGTCTGGTGTTCGATGCGGCGGCGGGCCCGGCGCTCAACGCCAGCCTGATCGATCTCGGCAACCGTTTCCGCCTGGTGGTCAACGAGATCAAGGTCGTCGAGCACCCCAAGCTGCCCAAGCTGCCGGTCGCCCGCGCGCTCTGGGAATGCAAGCCCGATCACAAGACCGGCTGCGCAGCCTGGATTCTCGCCGGCGGCGCGCATCATTCGGGCTTCAGCTATTCGGTGACGACCGAGATGCTGGAGGATTTCGCCACCATTGCCGGCATTGAACTCGCCTTGATCGGCCCCGACACGCGCATATCGTCCTTCAAGCAGGACCTGCGCGCCAACGAGGTCTATTATCACCTGTCGCACGGCTTCAGGGCCTGAGGCGGCGCGAGGCGGGCGGGGCTGAGCATGCTCAAGGAACTCAGGCGCGAAGCTTTTGAGGCCAATGTCGCGCTGCCGCGCGAAGGCCTCATCAATCTCACCTTCGGCAACGCCAGCGCGATCGACCGCGCCAAGGGGATTTTCGCCATCAAGCCGAGCGGCGTCGATTATGCGGCGCTGACGCCCGAGGACATGGTGCTGGTCGATCTCGAAGGCAAAAGGGTCGAGGGCAAGCTCAATCCCTCGTCCGACACGCCGACCCATCGCCGGCTGTTCATCGCCTTCGGCGAGATCGGCGGCGTCGTGCATACGCACTCAACGCACGCGACCGCCTTCGCCCAAGCCGGCAAGCCGATCCCGATTTTCGGCACGACGCACGCCGATTATTTTCACGACGCGGTGCCGGTGACGCGCAAGATGACGCCGGCCGAAATCGCCTCGGCCTATGAATGGGAGACCGGCTCGGTGATCATCGAGCGGCTCGAGGGAATCGACCCGGCCGACAGTCCCGGCGTGCTGGTCAATCGCCATGCGCCCTTCACCTGGGGACCGAACGTCGCCAAGGCGGTGGAGACGGCGGTGGCGCTCGAAGTGGTCGCGCATATGGCCTGGATGTCGATGCAGATCGCGCCGGGCTTGAAGGAAATCGAGAGCGAACTGCGCGACAAGCATTTCAAGCGCAAACACGGGCCAAACGCCTATTACGGCCAGAAAAAGGGCTGACGCCCAAGAGGCGGGAGAGGCCTTCGCGGCGGCTTGCCAAGGCGGGGCGGCGCCCATATAAACCGCCGGCCGCTGGCGCCTTTGAGGTGCCCCGGCGCCCAGGTAGCTCAGTTGGTAGAGCATGCGACTGAAAATCGCAGTGTCGGTGGTTCGATTCCGCCCCTGGGCACCATCATCCTTCTTCTAGCGTCAGATCGCCGCCCACCTCAGTTCTCGAATGGCGAATATTGCGCGGGGATCGACGCGCTCCAATGTCCACCGACCGCGACGGCGTTGACGAAGCTCCTGAACTCCGGCCATGCCTTGCCGCGGATCGTCGAGTGATTGAGCCCGCTATACATCAGGAAAGTCGGCGAGGCCCAGACTCCGTTCGCGACTTCGTCGGGCAGCAATTGTCCCTTCCGCCACGGCATCGAAAAGGCCGCACATTCCTTCGGCGAGCCCCAATAGACGCCCGGCGGGCTGATGTTCGAGTAGAGATAATAATTCGCGCTCCCCGGCAGTTTGGAAGCCAGTTCGCAACCCTGATCGGGCGTCACCGTCACATCGCCCTCGGCATGGATGCGCAGGAACTTCACATTGGCGAGCTTGGCGGGATTATTCCCCGACCAGGCGGAGGAGCGCGCGTCCTGCGCCGCGACGGTCGGCGCGAGAATGGGATTATTATGGTTCCAGGTGGTGAAATCGGTCGGCCCGTCGAGCGAAACGGCGACCTGCACCGGTGCGCCGCGCTCGATCGCCCGCTCGGTGATGCAGGAGCCATGCGAATGGCCCCACATCAGCACATGCGACGGATTGGCGGAGGGCAGCGCCGTCACGGCGGACAGCAGATTGAGAACGTCGTCGACCTCGCCGAGACAGAGTTCGAGCCCGCCATCCGACAGCGCCCAATAATTGGCGTAGGGCGCGGGAAAGCCGCTGCCGGTCGAAGCGCCGATGATTTCGCCGCGATAGGTCGTGATCGCGGTGAGCCATCCCGCGCCCGCCATATTGGTGCAGCCGATCCAACCATAGGCTTCGATGGCGGGAAAGGCGAAGAACGGCCCAACGGGAACGACCGACAGGCCGTGATTGAGGATCGCCACCGGATGCGGGCCGGGCAGGGAGGTCGGCGTGCAGAGCAGGCCATAGATCCTCAGCCCGTCGGACCAATAATTGCCGACCTGCCACGTGACCGTGACATGATTGACGGTCACCGTCCCGCCGGGCAGCGGCGCGCCAGTCTTGAGATCGCTCGTCGACCAGGCGCCGGCTTGCGCCGGGGCGGTCATGCCGACGCTGAGAAAGATGGCGAAGACCAACGCTGCGAGAGTGAGAATGCGGCTCTGCGGAAATCGATGCATCGGGAAGCCTCCGGATGATCGCGCGACAGGATTCATTCTGCGCTTGTGCGATCGCGGCGACAAGTTCGGTTGTTGGTTTTTCGCGCATGCCGCGCGCGAATATGCGCAACCTTGTGTTGCGACGTCGGAATCAATTTTCACCGTAAGCGAATGAGGAGGCGCTACGACCGCGGCATTTTTTACGATCGAATTTTCCTGCGAATTTTCCCGATTGATTCAAATCATCTGCGGTTTGTGATTACTTCCACCCCTGGGAACGGCGCCGCCGATCGCGAGGCGCACGATCCGCTTGGCAAAGGCGTCAGTCAGCGGTTCGCGCGAAAACCATCGCCGATAAAACAGCGGGCCGGTGAGGGCGGCAATCAGAGTGGCGGCGTCGGTGTTGGCCGGCAGTTCGCCTTTGCGCAACGCGCGCCGGATGATGGCCTCGAAAGGCGCGGAATAGCCCTGTTGGAGCCTGCTATACATGTCGGCGATGTCGGGCTCGCGTTCCGCCGCGTCGATGATTGACGGCAATACCGAGGTCCATTGCGCCGATCGCAACATTCGCGCGAGCTTCGAGGTCAGCGCGATTGCGTCGCCTTCAAAGTTGCCGGCGTCGGGCGCCTCCAGTGGCGTGCCGAGTTTCGAACAGGCGTCTCGCAGCAGATCGATTCGCGTCGGCCAGTGCCGGTAGATGGTGGTCTTCGCGACCCCGGATCGACGCGAGATTTCATCGACGGTCGCGCCGCTCAAGCCGCGCTCTGACAGGAGTTGCGTCGTCGCGTCCAAAATGGTTCTCCGCGAGCGGACGACGCGCTGGTCCGGCGCCTCGATGTCGCGCTTTGCGCTGCGGCCCGGGCGGGTTTTGCTGGTTGGCGAGCCTTTGCGCATGAATTCGAATCCCGGGTTGACTTTACGCTACGATACGGTATCGTAGCGTAAAGTCATAAGCAAGCCGGGAGATCGTCATGAAATTCGCCTCCACGCGGCTCATTGCCGCCGACATCAAAAGCATGGTCGCCTTCTATGAAATGGTGACGGGCCATTCTGCGGAATGGCTCGCGCCGGTTTTCGCCGAGATCGTCACACCGGCGGCCACGCTCGCCATCGGCGGGGCCGAAACCGTCGCGCTCTGGAAGGAGGGCAGCGCCGAGCCTCGCGCCAATCGTACCGCCTATATTGAGTTTCAGGTGGACGATATCGATGCCGAATACAAGCGCTTGAAAGACAAAGTCCCGCTCGTGCATGAACTGAAGACGATGCCCTGGGGCAACAAGACGTTTCAGTTCCGCGATCCCGAGGGCACGGCGGTCTCGCTTTACATGCCGGCGACCGATGCGGCGAAGAGGCGTTTTGCCTCGCGTTGATACGCGCGCCGCCAGTGATCGACGCGGGCAGCAAGCGCCGCGAGATTCGCCCATGCTCCGCTGTTATCTTCCCCGCTGCCGCCCGCCTTCGGGCGGGAGGCCGTTGACGCGAAGGCTTCGCAGATCCTCGGCGACGATCGTCTCAATCTCCGTCTCGTCGAGATCGAGATCGCCGCGCGCCGCCATGACCATGCGGCCGGCGAGCCGGTCGAAACGGCCGCTGCCGATTTCGACGCTGAGCTTTGCTGCGAGCGTCGGCGGCACGTCGACGCCCTCGGCGAACAGTTTCGCGGTGCCGGCCAGATAGGCGCGGCCGGCCTCGCTCGACAATTGGCGCTCGGTCATCGAGGTCAGCACCAGGCCGGGGTCCATGGCGAAGGCGAGCGCGCCACTGCCGGCGAGCGTGTCGTTGACGCATTCGGTGAAGCGCAGCAGGCCGGCCTTGCTGGTCGCATAGCCGGAGCCATTGGGGAACGAACCCGCGGCGCCGCCGCCCGAAAGATTGATGATCCGGCCACGCCGGCGCGCGATCATGCCCGGCAGCGCCGCGCGGCAGCAATTGAAGCTTCCGCGCAGGTTGGTCTCGATGTCGCGCCACCAATCGTCGGGATCGACCGACCAGATCGGCCCGTAGCCTGAGAAGGCGCCGGCGTTGTTGGTGAGCAGGGTGATCGACCCGAGGTCGCGTTCGATCGTGGCGAATGTCGCCTCGACCGCCGCAAGATCGACGACATCGACGCTATAGGCGCGCGCGACGCCGCCCTGCGCTAGGATCGCCGCCGCCGCGGCTTCGACTTCCGCGCCTGTTCGCGCCGTCAGGGCGACGCTCGCGCCTTCGCGCGCCTGCGCCTCAGCGATCGCCCGGCCGATGCCGCGTCCGGCGCCGGTGACGACGGCGACCTGATTGGCAAGTTTCATGTCGAGGCTCCGGTCTGTCGGAAGTGGTCGCGGCCGACGCCGCCGGCTCCCAGATTGACGCGACGGCCGCGGTCGAGCAATGGCGGGCCATGACGAAGACCGTCAGATGACGGTGGACTTCGATCCGGGCACATGGAAGCATCGGCGCGCAACTGTCTCGTCCGGAGGCCGCATGATCCGCGCCGTCGCAATAGCCGTCGCCCTCGCTTTCGCCGCGCCAGCTTTGGCGGAACCGATGCCCAAGCATGTCGGCGATTGCGCCAAAACGAATGTCCGGCGGCTCGAGACCAGGCTGATGGATGGCGACGGCAAGCCGATCGCCGACTCGGGCAGCGCGATCGTCTTCGTCAATGGCGGCTATCAGGTCTCCTATGACAAGGTCGCGACGGTCGACGCTTCGCGACCCGGCGACGAGTTGCGCGTCTGTCTCGTGTCGGTCCCCAAGGGTTGTCCGAAGGGCGACCATCGCGGCAAGATCTATAAGACGACCAATCTTCGCACGCATGGCGACTGGACCCTGCCTGACGCCGAGCATTCCTGCGGCGGCGCGTGAGGGGCGGGGGGTCGCCAATCCCGCTCTCTAGTGAGCGTTCGCGCGGGCTCATCTATCAGGCGCTGCTCGCCGCGGCGCTCGCCGCTTTAGTCGCCTTCGCCTGGCGCAATGCGGTCGCCAATATGCAGGCGCGCGGCGTGCCGACCGGCTTTGGCTTCTGGAACGAGACCGCCGGCTTCGACGTCAATCAGTCGCTGATTTCCTTCTCCGCTTTGTCGACCTATGGCCGCGCCTTCTGGGTCGGCCTGATCAACACGCTGCTGGTCTCGGCGATTGGCGTTGCGCTGGCGACGCCGCTCGGCTTTGCGCTTGGCGTCGCGCGCCTGTCGCGCAACTGGCTGACCTCGCGCCTGGCGCTCATCTATGTCGAGATCACCCGCAACACGCCGCTGCTGCTGCAACTGCTGTTCTGGTACAATGCGGTGCTGAAGACCTTGCCCGGCCCGCGTCAGTCGCTGAATCTTGTCGGCCTCGCCTTCCTCAACAATCGCGGCCTCTACCTGCCGCGCCTGACTTTTTCTGAAGGTTCGCTCTGGGTCGGCGCGGCGCTCGGAGCCGCGTTGCTTGGCGCGCTCTACTTGAGCCTTCGCGCCCGCGCCCGCCGGCGGGACGGCGATCTGCGCGCTTCGGCGACGCTATCTGCGCTCGCGCTCATCCTCGGCCTTCCGGCGCTCGCCTATGTCGTCAGCGGCCGTCCGGTCGGCATCGAGCTCGCCGAACTCTCCGGCTTCAATCTGCGCGGCGGCCTGGAAATCCGTCCGGAATTCGCCGCGCTGGCCTTCGGCCTGGTCATCTACACCGCCGGCTTCATCGCCGAAATCGTGCGCGCTGGCGTGCTGGCGGTGGCGCTCGGCCAGAGCGAGGCCGCCGCGGCGCTCGGTCTCGACCGGCGCCTCGCGCTGCGCCTCGTCGTCATCCCGCAGGCGCTGCGTCTGATCGGGCCGCCGCTGACCTCGCAATATCTCAACATCGTCAAGAACTCCTCGCTCGCCGTCTTCATCGGCTATCCCGATCTGGTGCTGATCTTCGCCGGCACGGTGCTCAACCAGACCCATGCCGCATTGCAGGTGATGGCGATCACCATGGGCGTCTATCTGGCGATCTCGCTCGCCGTCTCCTTCGCGCTCAATCTCTTCAACGCGCGCTCCGCGCTGCAGGAGCGCTGAGCCATGGCCGGCGTCGCTTATGTGCGAACCTTGGCTTCGCCCCCGCTCGCGCCGCCACGTCAGCGCCTTAGCGCCACCCAATGGATTCGCGCCAATCTTTTCGCTTCGCCTGCATCTAGCGTCGCGACGCTGCTGCTTCTCGCCTTCTGTCTGTGGACGCTGCCGCCGCTCATCGAATGGGCGTTCCTTCGCGCCATTTGGAGCGCGCCTGACGGCGCCATGTGCCGCGCGAACCAGGACGGCGCCTGCTGGGCCTTCATCGCCGACAAATTCGACTATCTGCGCTACGGCTCTTATCCGGCGAGCGAACGCTGGCGGGTCGATGTCGTCGAGGCGATCGGCGCGGCGCTGATCGTCTGGCAATTGGCGCCCAGCGCGCCGCGCCGCGGGATCGCCGCCGCGCTATTCTTCCTCGTCTATCCGCCGGTGAGCTTCGTTCTGCTGCATGGCGCCGAGAGCCTCGGCCTGCCGCCGGTCGACACGCAACTCTGGGGCGGGATATTCGTCTCGCTGCTCACCGCTCTGGTCGGCATTGTTTTCTCTCTGCCGCTCGGCGTCTTGCTGGCGCTGGGGCGGCGTTCGTCCCTGCCGATTGTCAGGGCGGCGAGCGTCGTCTTCATCGAGACCGTGCGCGGCGTGCCCTTCATCGCCATGCTCTATCTGGCCGAGAACATGCTGCCGCTGTTCCTGCCGGCGGGCTCGCTCCCCGACCGCTTCATTCCCCCGCTGGTCGGCACCGCGCTATTCGCCGCCGCCTATCTTGCCGAAGAAGTGCGCGGCGGATTGCAGGCGCTGCCGCGCGGCCAGGGCGAGGCCGCCGCGGCGTTGGGCTTAGGCTATTGGCGCGCAAACGGGCTTATCGTGTTGCCGCAGGCCCTGAGGCTGGTTATTCCCGGCATCGTCAATAATTTCA
>SSMV01000039.1 GCA_004799435.1 Bradyrhizobium sp. | reverse complement strand
AGCTGAAAGGTGTCGACGGCATTCGCGAAGCGCTCAACGAACTGGGACCGCGCGACATCTGCGTCGCGTCGTCGAGTTCGGTCGAGCGCATTCGCGCCTCGTTGCGCATCGTCGGCTTTTCGCGGCTGTTCGAACCCAATCTCTTCTCCGCCACCGAAGTCGCGAATGGAAAGCCGGCCCCGGATCTGTTCCTGCTGGCGGCTGAGCGCATGGGCGCCGATCCGTCCGATTGCCTGGTGATCGAAGACAGCGTGCCGGGCGTCACCGCCGCCGCGCGGGCGGGAATGGCGGTGTTTGGCTATGTCGGGGGCGGCCATATTGTCGGCGTGGCGCATGGCGAGCGACTGCGGGCGGCTGGCGCGGAGCTTGCGTTTGACGATATGCGCGAGCTGCCGCGCCTGATAAGGCGGCAAAGGGTGCTTCGTCCGGCGAGCGAATGGACGACGGGGAAGGGACTTGGAAATGGCTAAAAAGGGACTTGGCGATGGCTAAAAACGGCGACGGCGAAAGCGGGCGCCTCGACGACGCCGCGCGCGCCGGCTGGCTCTATTATGTCGCCGGCAACACGCAGGACCAGATCGCCAAGAAGCTCGGCGTTTCGCGTCAGTCGGCGCAGCGGCTGGTGTCGCTGGCGTTGAGCGAGCGCCTCATCAAAGTGCGCCTCGACCATCCGATCGCCCGTTGCATGGAGCTCGCAGCGATGCTGCGCCAGCGTTACGATCTGCGCTATTGCGAGGTCGCGCCGAGCGATCCGGCCTCGAATTCGGCGACGCTCGGCATCGCCCAGATCGCCGCGGCCGAAATGGAGCGCTGGCTGCGTCGCGCCGATCCGGTGGTGATCGGCATCGGCACCGGGCGCACGATGCGCGCCGTCGCCGATCAGGTGCCGCAGATGGAATGTCCGCAACATCGTCTGGTCGGTCTCGTCGGCGCCACCAAGATTGACGGTTCGGCGTCTTTCTACGACGTCATCATGCGCCTGTCCGACACGGTGCGCGCGCCGCTCTATCCGATGGCGCTGCCGGTGCTCGCGCGCACGCCGGGCGAACGCGATCTCCTGAGCAGTCTGCCGGCGATCCGCAATGTTCTGGCGCTGGTGGAACAGGCCGATGCGACCTTTGTCGGCGTCGGCTCGATCGGTGAGAATTCGCCGTTGCTCAAGGACGGCTTCATCAGCTTTGACGAGAACGAGGCGCTTCGCGCCGCCGGGGCGGTCGGCGAAATCACCGGCTGGGCCTTCGACGGGCGTGGCCGGTTGATCGAAGGATTGACCAATGAACGCGTCGCCAGCGCGCCGCTGCGCGAGGCGACCAAGCGGCTGATGATCGGCGTGGCGATGGGTCCGGCGCGGCGCGGTGCCCTGCGTGGGGCCTTGGCGGGACAACTGATTTCCGGCCTCGTGACGGACGAGGCGACGGCTGAGCATTTGCTGCGACGCTGATTTCTGGCTCGCACAATAGCCATATAGATCAATAGACTGACATGTCAGCAAACGGCGGCGCTTGTGCGCTGCAGCGACGATTCTGGGTTGACTCCGGCTGCGCAGTCGAGTGAGTATTCGCTCGCAAGTATGGCAATTGCCCAATTCGAGGCGTTGCTCATCGGAGGAAACACTATGAAGGTGCTCGTGAAGAGCCTGCTAGGCGCCGTGGCGCTGGCGGGCTTGTCGCTCCCCGCTCACGCCGAAACGACGCTGACGATTCCGCTCGTCAACAACAGCGATTTGATCCGGATGCAGAAGCTGTCGGATGATTTCACCGCGAAGAATCCCGACATCAAAATCAACTGGGTCACCCTCGAAGAGAACGTGCTGCGTCAGAAGCTCACAACCGACATCGCAACCAAGGGCGGTCAATTCGATGTCCTGACCATCGGCACCTATGAAGTGCCGATTTGGGGCAAGAAGGGCTGGCTGCTGCCGCTCGACAAGCTCGGCGCCGACTATGACGTCGACGATCTTCTGCCGGCGATCCGCGGCGGCCTCTCGGTCGATGGCAAGCTCTACGCCTCGCCGTTCTACGGCGAAAGCTCGATGGTCATGTACCGCAAGGATCTGATGGACAAGGCCGGGCTCAAGATGCCCGACGCGCCGACATGGGACTTCATCCGTGAGGCCGCTGACAAGATGACCGACAAGGCCGGTGAGGTCTACGGCATCTGCTTGCGCGGCAAGGCGGGCTGGGGCGAGAACATGGCCTTCCTCACGGCCACCGCCAATTCGTTCGGCGCGCGTTGGTTCGACGAGAAGTGGGAGCCGCAGTTCAACACGCCGGAATGGAAGAAGGCGCTCGACTTCTATCTCTCGATGATGAAGGCCGACGGTCCTCCGGGCGCCGCGGCCAACGGCTTCAACGAGAATCTGGCGTTGTTCGGCGCCGGCAAGTGCGGCATGTGGATCGACGCCACGGTCGCCGCGTCCTTCGTCACCGACCCCAAACAGTCGAAGGTCTTCGACAAGGTCGGCTTTGCGCTCGCGCCCGACAATGGTCTGGGCAAGCGCGGCAACTGGCTGTGGGCATGGTCGCTGGCGGTTCCCGCCGGCTCGCAAAAAACTGAGGCGGCGCAGAAATTCATCGCCTGGGCGACGAGCAAGCAATATGCCGCACTGGTCGCCTCCAAAGAGGGTTGGGCCAACGTTCCTCCGGGCACCCGCACTTCGCTGTACAACAACCCGGATTACTTGAAGGCGGCGCCTTTCGCGAAGATGACGATCGACTCGATCAACTCCGCCGACCCGCTGCATCCGACCGTGAAGCCGGTGCCTTATACGGGCGTCCAGTTCGTGGCGATTCCTGAATTCCAGGGCATCGCCAACGACGTCGGCCAGGACTTCTCGGGCGCTTTGGCCGGGACGATGACCGGCGATGCGGCTCTGGCCGCCGCTCAGGCGAGCACCGAAGCGGCGATGAAGAAGGCCGGCTACATCAAGTAGGCGCGCTCCCGGCGGCCGCTCGAGCCGCCGGACAGCTTTCCGGGGACTCTCCTCCCGCCTCGGCCCCCTCCCCGCGTATGGGGAGGGGCTCTTCGCCGACCGCGTGCGTGGGCCTCGGCGTAACACGGCCCGAGCGCTCCGGCTTACGATTGCGCATCGAAAGGTCTCTGATCATGGCGACGCAACAGACCAGGGTGGCAGGGCGCCTTCTCGTCGCCCCTTCGGTGATCCTCCTGTTTCTGTGGATGATCGTGCCGCTGGCGATGACGCTGTATTTCTCGACGCTGCGTTACAGCCTGCTTGACTCTGACAACGTCTCTTTCGTCTTCCTGCAGAATTACGGCTATTTCCTCAGCGATCCGAATTTCTTCAGCGCGCTTGTCAACACGCTGGTTCTCGTCGGCTCGGTGCTCGTCATCAGCGTCGTCGGCGGCATTCTCGTCGCCTTGCTGATGGATCAGCCGATCTTCGGCCAGAGCTTCGTGCGGCTGATGGTCATCGCGCCGTTCTTCGTGATGCCGACGGTAAGCGCCCTGGTTTGGAAGAACCTCCTGATGAACCCGGTGTCGGGCCTGTTCGCATGGATCGCGCACAGTCTCGGCCTGCCGGCGATCGACTGGTTCACCAACTGGCCGATGCTCTCGGTGATCCTGATCGTCTCCTGGCAATGGCTGCCCTTCGCGAGCCTCATTCTGCTCACCGCCCTGCAGTCGTTCGACGAGGAGCAGAAGGAGGCGGCGACGCTCGACGGCGCGGGGGCGATTCCGTTCTTCTTCTATTTGGTCCTGCCGCATATCGCCCGGGCGATCACGGTCGTCATCCTGATCGAGACGATTTTCCTGCTCAGCGTGTTCGCCGAAATCCTCGTCACGACTGCCGGCGGGCCTGGCGTCGCGACCACCAACATCGCCTTCCTCGTCTACAAGCAAGCCCTGCTCAACTTTGATGTTGGCGGCGCCTCAGCGGGCGGCATTGTCGCGGTCGTGCTCGCCAATATCGTCGCCATCTTCCTGATGCGCATCGTCGGCAAGAACCTGGAGTCCTGACCCATGGCGCTCAAGCAATCGATGGGCAAGCGGGTCGGTATGAGCGCGGCGGCGTGGCTCATCGGCTTCCTGATCTTCTTCCCGATCCTCTGGACCTTCCTCACGAGCTTCAAGAGCGAACTCGACGCCTTCGCGATTCCGCCGAAGTTTCTGTTCTTTCACTGGACGGCGGAGAATTACGCGGAGGTGCAGTCGCGTTCGAACTACCTGCTCTTCGCCTATAATTCGATCGTCCTCTCCGTCGGCGCCAACATCGTCGGGTTGATCATCGCGGTCCCCGCGGCCTGGTCGATGGCCTTCGTGCCAACCAAGCGCACCAAGGACGTGCTGATGTGGATGCTGTCGACCAAGATGATGCCGGGCGTCGGCGTGCTCGTGCCGATCTACCTCTTGTTTCGCGACTTCCATCTGCTCGACAACCGTCTGGGCATCGGCTTCGTCCTCCTGATGATGAACCTGCCGATCCTCATTTGGATGCTCTACACCTACTTCAAGGAAATCCCGGTCGACATTCTCGAAGCGGCGCGCATGGACGGCGCGTCGCTGATGAACGAGATCGTCTATGTCCTCACCCCGATGGCGATTCCGGGTATCGCTTCGACGATGCTGCTCGCCGTCATTCTCTCCTGGAACGAGGCGTTCTGGACGCTCAACCTTACGACCTCGAACGCCGCGCCGCTGACCGCGTTCATCGCCTCCTACTCGGCGCCCGAAGGGCTCTTCTGGGCCAAGCTGTCGGCTGCTTCGACGCTGGCGATCGCGCCGATTCTCATTCTTGGCTGGTTCTCGCAGAAGCAACTTGTTCGCGGCCTGACGTTCGGCGCGGTGAAATGATCTGAACTGAGGAAACGAGACTATGGGCAGCATCGAACTGAAGTCCGTGCGCAAGAGCTTCGGCGCCGTCGACGTCATCAACGGCGTCAACCTGACGATCCCCGATGGCGCGTTCACGGTGTTCGTCGGCCCGTCGGGTTGCGGCAAATCGACGTTGCTGCGGCTGATCGCCGGCCTCGAGGACACAAGCTCAGGCCAGATCCTGATCGACGGCAAGGATGCGACCAACATCGGTCCGGCGCAGCGCGGTCTGGCGATGGTGTTCCAATCCTACGCGCTCTATCCCCACATGAGCGTGCGCGGAAACATCGCCTTCGCCCTCAAGATGGCCAAGCAGCCGGTGGACGTGATCGATCAGAAGGTCAAGAGGGCAGCCGGAATCCTCAATCTCACCGACTATCTCGATCGCAAGCCGCGGCAATTGTCGGGCGGTCAGCGTCAGCGTGTCGCGATCGGGCGCGCGATCGTCCGCGAGCCGAAGGCGTTTCTGTTCGACGAGCCGCTGTCCAATCTTGACGCGGCGCTACGCGTGCAGATGCGCCTCGAGATCGGCGACCTGCACCACAGTCTGAAGACAACAATGATCTACGTCACGCACGATCAGGTCGAGGCGATGACGATGGCGGACCAGATCGTCGTGCTCGACCGCGGCGCGGTGGCGCAGGTCGGTTCACCGCTCGAACTTTATAACAAGCCCAACGGCCTCTTCGTCGCCCGCTTCATCGGCTCGCCGACGATGAACATCGTCACCGGCCCCTCGGCTGACAAGCGCGGCGCGGCGACGATCGGCATTCGGCCGGAGCACCTCCAGCTTTCGAAGACGTCGGGCGAATGGTCGGCGCGGGTTCGCATCGCCGAACATCTCGGCTCCGACACTTTTGTCTATGTCGAAGGCGAGGGCGTCGGTCCGATGACCGTGCGCGCCGAGGGCGAGGCGGAGTTGAAGCCCGGCGAGAGGGTTTTCCTCACCCCGATCGAGGACCGACTGCATAAGTTCGACAAGGACGGCAAGAGGATCGGGGCGTGACGCGCGGGGGCGTCGCGCGGGTCAGGCGCGGCGAGCCATCGGATCCGGTTCCTTGCAACCCGCGAGAAGGGCGCCGCTTTGGCCGGAAAAGCCGTGGACCGTGCTGATCGGACCCCCGAAGCCAGGCGATTGGAAACGACATCATGCATGTGAAGCTTTCCGCCGCCGCGTTGACGCACATGCCGCGGGGCGTCGCGGTTCCGGGTTATGACCGCTCGAAACTCGCCGCAGGCATCTTGCATATCGGCGTCGGCAATTTCCACCGCGCGCATCAAGCCGTCTATCTCGACGATCTTTTCGCGACCGGTAGCGATCATGACTGGGCGATCGTCGGGGCGGGGGTGCGCGAATTCGATATCGAGGTGCGCGCCAAGCTCGCCGAACAGGACTGGCTGACTGCGGTGGTCGAGCAGGAGGCGGGTTCGACCCATGTCCGCGTCACCGGTTCGATGATCGATTTCGTGCGGCCCTTCGATGTAGCGACGATGCTCGACCGGCTTGCCGATCCGGCCATCCGCATCGTCTCGCTGACGATTACCGAGGGCGGCTATTGCATCAATCCGGCGACGCAGAAGTTCGATCCGCGTCATCCCGAAATCGTCTATGACGCGGCGCATTTCGATGCGCCGAAATCGGCCTTCGGGTTGATCGCGGCGGGATTGAAACGCCGCCGCGCAGCTGGCGTCTCGCCCTTCACCATATTGTCCTGCGACAATATCCCCGGCAACGGCCACGTCTGCCAAAACGCCGTGGTCGGCTTCGCCGCGCTTGTCGATCGCGATCTCGCCGACTGGATCGGCGCGCAGGTGTCCTTTCCCAATTCAATGGTCGATCGCATCACGCCGGCGACCGGCGAGCGGGAGCGGGCGATTCTCGCCAATGACTATGGCGTTGTCGACAATTGGCCGGTCTTTGCCGAGGCCTTTCGCCAATGGGTGATCGAGGACCGCTTTCCCGCCGGGCGTCCGGCGCTGGAGCGCGTCGGCGTCACCTTCGCCGCCGATGTCGCGCCTTATGAGCTGATGAAGATCCGCATTCTCAACGGCGGTCACGCAGCGATCGCCTATCCCGCCGGCTTGCTCGACATTCATTTCGTTCACGAGACGATGGCGGACCGGCAGATCGCCGCCTTCCTGGAGCGGCTGACCAGGCGCGAGATCATTCCCGTCGTGCCGCCGCCGCCCGGCATCGATCTCGAAGCCTATCGCGCCAAGGTCGCGGAGCGTTTCGCCAATCCCAAGATCGGCGACACGGTTGCGCGCCTCTGTCTCGACGGCGCCAATCGCCAGCCGAAATTCATTCTGCCCACCGTCGCCGACCGGCTCAAGGCCGGTCAGGATGTCGGCGGTCTGGCGCTGGTCTCGGCTCTGTGGTGCCGCTATTGCTATGGCGAGACGGAGAGCGGCAAGACCATTCCACCCAATGACCCGATTTGGGATCGTCTGCAGGCGGCGGCCCGCCCGGCGCGCAGCGATCCAAAAGCCTTTCTCGCCATGCACGACATCTTCGGCGAACTGGCCCAATCGCCGGCCTATGTCGCGGCTTTTTCCGGCGCGCTGCAGAAACTGTGGTCGCAAGGCGTGCGCGCGACGCTCGACGACTATCTGCTCGGCAAGCTGTGAGCCAAACAGATTTGGCGGCGTGAAGCCTCCGGCGAGAACCAACAGGGCGATGGACGATGAGGCTTGAGAATAAGGTTGCGATCGTCACCGGCGGGGCGGGCGGCATCGGCGCGGCGATCGTCGAGCGCTATATCGCCGAGGGCGCGCGCGTTGCGGTGGCCGATATCTCCTTCACCGAGGCGCGGGAGACCGCAGGCAAATATGGCGACGCCGCCCTGGCGGTATCGCTCGACGTGAGGAAGGTGGGCTCGATTGCTTCCGCGGTCGACGCCGTCACGGCGCGCTGGGGCCGCATCGACATTCTCGTCAATAACGCCGCGGTGTTCGATCTCGCGCCGGTCGTCGAAGTGACGGAAGCAAGCTGGGACAGATTGTTCGCGGTCAATGTCAAAGGCCTGTTCTTCACCTTGCAGGCGGTCGCCAAACATATGATCGCGCGCGGGGGCGGCGGGAAGATCGTCAACCTGGCCTCGCAGGCGGGCCGACGCGGCGAAGCCCTGGTCAGCGTCTATTGCGCGACCAAAGCGTCGGTGATCAGCCTCACCCAATCGGCCGGGCTCGACCTCATCAAGCATCGCATAAACGTCAATGGCATTGCGCCAGGCGTCGTCGACACGCCGATGTGGGGCGAGGTCGACGCGCTATTCGCCAAATATGAGCGCCGTCCGCTTGGCGAGAAGAAGCGGCTCGTCGGCGAAGCGGTGCCCTTTGGCCGGATGGGAACGCCGGACGATCACGCCGGCGCGGCGGTGTTCCTCGCCTCAAACGAAGCCGATTATGTCGTCGCGCAGACGCTCAATGTCGACGGCGGCAACTGGATGAGCTGAGCGCGGGCGCTTGACTCATGGCGATGCGCGGTTGACGAGCAATCGGCGGATTTTATTGACGGGCCGGCCCAGTTAAAGTAACCGGTTTCTAAAGGCCGAGTGGGTGCGCGCCGATGGCCAAGCTCACCATAACCGACATCGCCGGGAGGGCTGGGGTCTCCAAGGCGACCGTGTCGCGGGTGCTGAACAAGCAAGCCGCGGGGGTCGGCCGCGAGACGCGCGCGCGCATTCAGAGAATCCTCGACGAGACCGGTTTTCAACCCTCCGCCACGGCGCGCACGCTTTCCACCGGGCGTTCGCATTCGGTCGGGCTCGTCATTCCCGACATCGCCAATCCCTATTATCCGCTGCTGGTCAGCGGCGTCGAACAGACGCTCGTCGCCGCCGGCTATAGTCTGGTGCTGTGCAACACCGGCGGCAATGTCGCCAAGGAAGCCGCTTACATCGGCATCCTGATCGACAAGGGCGTGGACGGCGTCATCCTCAATTCCTCGACCTCGCAGGACGATTCTCATGTCCGGCTGCTTGAGGACGCGGATATTCCGCTTGTGCTGCTCGATCGCGTCGTCGGGCGCCGCGCCGCCCGCTATGGCGTCTTTGTCGACAACCACTTCGGCGCTCGGCAGGCGGCCGAGCATTTGCTGGCGCGCCAGGACTGCGCTCTGGTTTTCATCAATGGCCCGCCCGATCTCTCGCAATCGATCGAGCGACGCGCCGGGGTCGAGGCCGCCTTCGCCAAGAGCGGCCTGCCGCGGGATCGCTTGCGCGTTGTCGAGGCCGACTGCACGCTTGAGGGCGGCCGCCGCGCGATCGCCGATCTGATTGAAGCCGCGTGGGACGGCTCTGGCAAGCGGCGCCTGTCGTTTAACGCCGCGTTCGCCGCCAATGATCTGATGGCTTTTGGCGCGCTGCGGGCCCTGCGTCATATCGGCGTTCTGGTGCCGGACGAGGTCGAGGTGATTGGCTTCGACGACGTGGAATTCGCCCGCCTCGCCGAGCCGCCATTGACGACGGTCGCGCAGCCGGCGATGGAGATGGGCGCGGCGAGCGCCGATCTGATCCTGCAATTGATCGCCGGCGCCAGGCCGCGCCAGAAAACACTGATGATGACGCCCCGCCTGGTGCTGCGGGGCACGACAGGAGCGCGGCCCGCGTCAGCGAGCGAGACGCCGCGCAAGGGAGCAAAAGAGCATGGATGATTTTGAGTTTCGCAATCCGACCAAGATCCTCTTCGGTCGCGGCGCGGAGGCGAAGGTTGGCGTCGAGACGGCGGCCATTGCCAAGAAAATCCTGCTCCACTTTGGTGGCGGCAGCATCAAGGCTTCGGGTCTTTTCGATCGGGTCGTCGCCTCCCTGCGCGAGGCCGGCGTCGAATTTGTCGAGCTTGGCGGGGTCAAGCCGAACCCGCGCCTCGCGTTGGTTCATGAAGGCGTGAAGCTGTGCAAGCGGCACAAGCTCGGCCTGATCCTCGCGGTTGGCGGCGGCAGCGTCATCGATTCCGCCAAGGCCATCGCGATGGGCGCGGTGATCGAGGGCGACGTCTGGGATTTCTATCTCGGCAAGGGTCAGCCGAAGGCGGCTTTGCCGGTCGGCACCGTCTTGACCATCCCCGCCGCCGGCAGCGAAGCCAGCACCGGAACGGTGATCACCAAGGAGGAGGGCTGGCTCAAGCGGTCGGTGAATACCGAACTGATCTACCCGCGCTTCTCGATCCTCAATCCCGAATTGGCCTTCACCCTGCCGCCCTTCCAGGTGGCCTGCGGCGCGACCGACATCATGTCGCATCTGATGGAGCGCTATTTCACCAATGTGAAGAATGTCTCCTTC
The DNA here is from genome assembly GCA_004799435.1 of Bradyrhizobium sp. Classification (GTDB taxonomy): domain Bacteria; phylum Pseudomonadota; class Alphaproteobacteria; order Rhizobiales; family Beijerinckiaceae; genus Roseiarcus. The sequence continues at coordinate 17,638 of SSMV01000039.1, read as the reverse complement.
ACCGATCGTCTGTTAGAGGCGACGATGAAGACGATCATCGCCAAGGCGCCGCAGGTGATGAAGAACCGGCACGACTACGACGCCTGGTCGGAATTCATGTGGGCGGGCACGATCGCCCATAACAATCTTCTCAACACCGGCCGCATCGGCGACTGGGGCTCGCATGACATCGAGCACGAGATCAGCGGCATTTACGATGTTGCCCATGGCGCCGGCCTCGCGGTGGTGTTTCCCGCCTGGATGAAATTCGTCCATAGCCACGATCTCGATCGTTTCGTCCAATGGGCGGTGCGGGTGTGGAACGTCGAACTCGACGTCTTCAATCGCGAGGCGGTGGTCAAGGAGGGCATCGCCCGCATGGAGGCGTTCTTCCGTTCGCTCGGCCTCGGCACGACCATGGCCGGCCTCGGGATCAAGGACGACCGCGTCGACGAGATGGCGACGAAATGCACCGACGGCGACACGCGCAGCGTCGGCAATTTCGTCAGACTGGATCGCGCCGCGGTGAAGCGGGTTCTCGAACTCGCCTATTGAGCGCGGAGCGGCCGGCGCGATGAGGGGAGATCCGCGCAGCCACGGGCTGTGGGAGCGGTCCGCGCCGCCGGCGCCGCCGACTCCCAAGCTTGAGGGCGACACGGATTGCGACGTCGCGATTGTCGGCGCCGGCTACACCGGTCTGTCGGCGGCGCTGCATGTGGCGCAGGCCGGCGCCTCGGTCGTCGTGCTCGACGGCGCCGAGATCGGCTTCGGCGGTTCGGGCCGCAATGTCGGCCTGGTCAACGCCGGCATGTGGTCGCCGCCCGACACGCTGGCGGCGCGGCTCGGCGACACTTATGGCCCGCGGCTGGTTACGCTGCTGAGCGAAGCGCCGCGGGCGGTCTTCGGCCTCGTCGACAAATTTGCCATCAATTGTGAACTCAAACGCAGCGGCACGTTACATTGCGCCGCCGGCCCACGCGGTCTCGCCGAAATCCGGGAGCGCGAGCGGCAATGGCGCCTGCGCGGCGCGCCGGTCAAGCTGCTCGATGCGGGTGAGGCGGCGACCTTGATCGGCGCGAGCGCCTATAAGGGCGCGTTGCTCGACAAACGCGGTGGGACAATTCAGCCGCTGGCTTACGCCCGCGGTCTCGCCGGCGCGGCGATTGGCGCCGGCGCGCGCATCTTCGCCGAAAGCCCGGTCACCGACTGCGTCGAGGATGGCGAATGGCAGCGTCTGCGCACGCCGCAGGGCGCGGTTCGCGCCAAATGGGTGATCGTCGCCACCAACGCCTATACGGTCGCTCCTTGGGCCACGTTGCGCGAGGAGCTGACGCTCATTCCCTATTTCAACGTCGCCACCGCGCCGCTGCCCGAGGATGTTCGCAAGGCAATCCTGCCGGAGCGGCAGGGCGCCTGGGACACCAGGCTGGTGCTGAACTCGTTCCGGCTCGACCGGTCTGGCCGGCTGATCTTCGGCAGTTTTGGCGCGCTGCGCGATAGAGACGCCGCCATCCACCGCGCCTGGGCGCGCCGCGCCATCGGCAAGCTCTTCCCGCAGCTTGCTCGGATTGAACTCGACGCTGAATGGTACGGCATGATCGGCTTGACCGACGAGCGTCTGCCGCGTTTTCATCGACTGGCGAAAAACGTGGTCTCGATCAGCGGCTATAATGGCCGCGGCATCGCGCCGGGCACCGTGTTTGGTCGCGCGCTGGCGCAATTGGCCACGGGCGCGATCGGCGAAGCCGACATGCCCTTGCCGCTCACGGCGCCAAGCCCGGCGCGGCGGCGCGAGAAGGCCGAACCGTTCTATGCGTGGGGCGCGAAGCTCGCCCATCTCTTCGGCGCAAGGATGTCGCGTGGCTGAGCGGCATTTGGGAGTTCGCACATGAGCGATCACAGTTTCAATTCCGCTCTTGCCGGTGAAGCCCGAGGCTTGCTCATCGACCTCGGCGTCGATGTCGGCGCCTTCGCCGCTTATGGCGGCATGGTGGTGGCTTCGCCGATCGACGGCGGCCGGCTGGCCAGTCTCATCCCCAGCGAGGACGTCACGATCGTCGCGACAATCGCGCGCGCGCAGGAGGCGTTCGAGATCTGGCGCCGCGTTCCGGCGCCGCGCCGCGGCGAGCTGGTCCGCTTGCTCGGCCAGGTTCTGCGCGAGAACAAAACGGCGCTTGGCCGGCTGGTGACGATCGAAGTCGGCAAGATCGCCTCGGAAGGCCTGGGCGAAGTGCAGGAGATGATCGACATCTGCGATTTCGCCGTTGGCCTGTCGCGCCAGCTGCACGGGCTGACGATGCCCTCCGAACGCGCCGATCACCGTTTGATCGAGACCTGGCGCCCGCTCGGCGTGGTCGGCGTGATCTCGGCCTTCAATTTTCCAGTCGCCGTCTGGTCGTGGAACGCCGCGCTGGCGCTGGTCTGTGGCGACGCGGTCGTTTGGAAGCCTTCGGAGAAGGCGCCGCTCTGCGCCTTGGCGGTCGAGGCGCTGTTTCGCCGCGCCGCGGCGCGCTTCGGTCCGGAGGCGCCCGAGGGGCTCGTCTCCGTGCTGATCGGCGGACGCGAGGCCGGCGAGGCGCTGGTCGAGGACTCGCGCGTAGCCCTGGTCTCCGCGACGGGATCGACGCGCATGGGCCGCGTGGTCGGCGAAAAGCTGGCGCATCGCTTCGCCCGCGCCATTCTCGAACTTGGCGGCAATAACGCTTCGATCGTCACGCCGTCAGCCGATCTCGCCCTCACGTTGCGCGCCGTCGCCTTCGGCGCGATGGGGACCGCCGGACAGCGTTGCACGACGCTGCGCCGTCTCATCGTGCACGAGAGCGTTTACGACGCGCTGATCGGCAAGCTCGCGGGCGTCTATCGCTCGATCTCGGTCGGCGACCCCACGACCTCAGATGCGCTCGTCGGCCCGCTGATCGACGGCGGCGCATATGCGGCGATGCAGAGCGCGCTGGCGGCGGCGCGGTCGCTCGGCGCGACCGTGCATGGCGGCGAAAGACTCGAGGTCAATGGCCCGGCGTCCTTCTATGTAAGGCCGGCGCTGGTCGAAATGCCGTCGCAGCGCGGGCCGATGGTCGAGGAGACTTTCGCGCCGATCCTCTATGTCATGCGATATCGCGATCTCGATCAGGCGATCGCCCTGCACAATGGCGTGCCGCAGGGCCTGTCCTCGTCGATCTTCGCCACCGACATTCGCGAGATCGAACGCTTTCTCTCCGAGGTCGGCTCCGACTGCGGCATCGTCAACGTCAATATGGGAACCTCGGGGGCGGAGATCGGCGGCGCCTTCGGCGGCGAAAAGGAGACCGGCGGCGGTCGCGAAAGCGGCGCCGACGCCTGGAAGGCCTATATGCGCCGCCAGACCAGCGCGGTGAATTTCGGCCGCAGCCTGCCGCTGGCGCAGGGCGTCAGGTTCGACGTTTGAAGTCGCGGCGTCGGCTCACATAGTCTTGGTTTGACCGCGCGGGGCGTCCGGCCCAATCTGAGCCCTATGAGGCGGACGGAGCGGGATAGGCGCATCGGCGCAGCAATCGTCGCGCTGGTGATCGCGACGTTCTGTCTTTTCGCCCGGCCAGCCATGGCCGGCGAAGAGGTCGACGCGATCGTGGTGCTCGCCGCCGACGTGTCGCGCAGCATCGACGACAGCGAATTCGATCTGCAGCGCCGTGGCTATGAGGCGGCGATCGTCAATCCGAAGCTCATGGAGGCGATCGGCGCCGGCCCGCATCAGGCGATCGCGCTTTGCTATGTCGAATGGGCGGGCGAGGGCGAGCAGAAAATCGTCGTCAATTGGGCGGTCCTGCGCAATCCCGCCGACGCTGAAGCCTTCGCGGCCGCGCTCGCCGCCGCCCCGCGCGCCTTCACCGGCCGCACGGCGATCGGCGCGGCGATCGATTTTGCGATGGCGACCATCGCCGCCGGCGGCTTCTCCTCCGATCGCAAAGTGATTGACGTGTCGGGCGACGGGACGAGCAACCAGGGCCGCGCGGCGCCCGAAGCGCGCGATGCGGCGGTCGGCGCCGGAGCGGTCATCAACGGGTTGTCGATCTTCAATCGCCGCGCTGCCGCGACGAACGGCTATCTGGCGCTGCACACCAATCCGCCGGGCGGCTTGCAGCGCTATTACCGCGACAATGTCATCGGCGGTCCGGGGGCTTTCGTGCTGCCGATCGACGATTTCACACGCTTCGCCGACGCGATGATCCGCAAGCTGATCGCCGAGATCGCCAATGGCGAGGCGCCGGCCAAGGCGCCGCCCGGCTGAAGCGCCGCCGTTGAAAGCCCGGCGCCGGGCGTCTATTCTGGCCAAAGGTTTCAGCCGAAATCCGAACGCTGGGGAGCGGAGAAGTGATGTCCGCCTGGGGACCCTATGTCTGGGAATGGGGGTCGATCCTCCTGCGTTGGCTGCATGTGACGGCGGCGATCGCCTGGATCGGCGCGTCTTTTTTCTTCATGCATCTCGACGCGTCGCTGAGAAAGGCCGGCGACACGCCGCCGGAAGTCGCCGGCGTCTCCTGGCAGGTGCATGGCGGCGGCTTCTACGAAATGACCAAATATGCGCTCGCCCCGGCGGCGCTGCCCGACCACCTGATCTGGCACAAATGGCAATCCTACTGGACCTGGATCTCCGGCTTCTCGTTGCTGTGCTGGGTCTATTACGGCCAGTCGCGCCTCTTCCTCATCGATCCCAATGTCGCGCCGCTTCAAGCCTGGCAGGCGGCGGGCATTGGGATCGGTGCGCTGGCGCTCGGCTGGCTGGTCTATGACGCGTTGTGCAAATCGCCCTTAGCGAAGAATGACGCGCTGCTGGCGCTGGTCGGCTTCGGCTATGTCGTGCTGATGAGCTACGCCTTCACGCTCGTCTTCTCGGGCCGCGGCGCGCTCATTCATACCGGCGCGCTGATGGCGACGATCATGACGGGCAATGTCTTCTTCATCATCATGCCCAACCAGCGCAAAGCGGTGGCGGCGCTGGTGGCGGGACGGACGCCTGACCCGCAATGGGGCAAGACCTCGAAGCAGCGTTCGACCCACAATAATTACATCACGCTGCCCGTCATCTTCATGATGTTGTCGAACCACTATCCGGTGACCTTCGCCAACCGGGCTGTCATTCCCGCCATCGTCGCCTGCGTCGTGGTCGCCGGCGCGATGGTACGTCATTTCTACAATCGCTGGCACGCCGACGATCACAGGGCGCCCTGGTGGGCCTGGCTCATCGCCGCGATTGCCATCTGGACCGCTTTCTGGATCGCCATGGCCGCTTCGCCCGGCATGCGCGCTGAACTCGGTCTCGCGCCCGTAGCGGCGCCAGACGAGACGGCGACGCTCGGCGCGCCGCTGCCGCCCGCCGAGGTCGTCGCATTGGTCGAGACGCGCTGCGCGGTGTGCCACGCCGCCGAGCCGGTCTGGGAAGGTATCGGCATTGCCCCGAAGGGCGTGTTGCTGGATACGCCCGAGCGCATCGCCGCGATGGCGCCGGCGATCCGAATGCAGGCCGTGCTGACCCATGCGATGCCGCCCAATAATCTGACCGAAATGACCGACGCCGAACGTAACGTTCTCGCCCGCTGGCTCGCGGGAGAGAAGCTTGCGACGAACTGACGGAAGCGCCTACGCAATGGATCAGGATCTGGCTCGCGTCGCACGGCGACTGATGGAGCGTCTCGACGCGCTGACGGCTTTCACCGACGATCCGCCCCGCTTGACCCGATTGTTTCTCTCTCCCGCGCATCGCCGGGCGGCGGCGCAATATATCGCCTGGGCGCGCGAAGCCGGCCTTGAAGCGCGCATCGATCCGGTCGGCAATATCCGCGCCCGCTATGAGGGGAGAGAGGCCGGCGCCAAGGCCCTGATGATCGGGTCGCATATCGACACTGTGCGCGACGCCGGCCGCTATGACGGCGCGCTCGGCGCGCTGGCCGCGCTCGCCGTCGTCGAAACGCTGGCGGCGCGCGGGCGGCGGCTCGATGTCGCAATTGAGATCGTCGCCTTCGGCGATGAAGAAGGCGTGCGCTTTCCCCGCACCATGACCGGTTCGCGGGCGCTCGCCGGCGTCAATGAGCCGAGCGCCCTGGAGCAGAAGGACGCCGCTGGCGTGAGAATGCGCGACGCGCTGATCGCTTTCGGCGGCGCGCCCGACCGCCTCGCCGCCGCGCGGGCCGACGGCGTGGCGGCTTTCGTCGAACTCCATATCGAACAGGGCCCGGTGCTGGAGGCCGAAGGCCGTCCGCTCGGCGTCGTCAACGCCATCAATGGCGCGACCCGGCTGAGCGCCATCGTCTATGGCGCGGCTGGCCACGCCGGCGCTTCGCCGATGAACCTGCGTCATGATGCGCTCGCCGCCGCGGCTGAGATGATCCTGGCGATCGAGACGCGTGCGCGGGCCGAGATCGAGCGCGATCTCGTCGCCACCGTCGGCCGGCTCGATGTCGAGGGCGGCGCGGTCAATGTCATTCCGGGAAAAGTGCGCTTTTCAATCGACGTGCGCTCGCCGCGCGATGAGTGGCGTCGCCGCGCCGTCGCGGAGATGGCGGCCGCGATGGAGGCGATCGCAGCGCGCCGTGGCGTCGCGGTCGAACTGACGCCCACTCATGAGGCGGCGGCCTATGCCTGCGATCTCAAGATCATCGCCGGCTTCGAGGCGGCGGTCGCCAGTCTTGGCCTCGAGCCGCGCGTTCTACCCTCGGGCGCCGGGCACGACACGATGATCATGGGCCAGCGCTGGCCGGCCGGCATGCTGTTCGTGCGCTGCAAGGGCGGCGTCAGCCACAATCCGGCCGAGTCGATCAGCGGGGAAGATTGCGCGATCGCGCTGGCCGCGCTGACCCGCTTTGTCGAGGATTTCCGCGCGCCCTGACGCCCGCTTAATCGGCCAGCGCCGGCCAGGCGAGATCGGCGGCGCTGACGACGCGCGGCGCGGAGGGCCAGACGATTCCGAGCGCGGGATCGTCATAGCGCAGCCCCTGCGCATAGCCCGGAACATAGGCGCGGTCGATCTGATAGAGGACGTCGGTTGAATCCTCGAGCGTCAGAAACCCATGCGCGCAGCCGGCCGGAATCAACAGCGCCTCGCCATTGTCGGCGCTGAGCGTCGCGGCGATCCAGCGCTTGAACTGCGGACTGTCGCGCCTGAGATCGACGACGACGTCATAGATCGCGCCGCGCGTAACGCGCACCAGCTTGGCTTCAGCATGTGGCGGCGCCTGGAAATGCAGGCCGCGCAGGGTGAATGCGGCGTCGTTGCGCGACAGACTGGTCTGTATGGGCTCGAACGGCGCGCCAGCGGCGGCGAATTCGTCGGGCGAATGAAGCCTGGCGAAAAAGCCGCGCGCGTCGGCCATTCGCTCCTGCGACACGCGCAATACGCCGGGCAATTCGGTCGCCGCGAATCTCATGGCGGCAGCACGCGCAATTCGGGCAGGGCGACGACGAACCTGCCGCCCCATTCGCCGATCTCGGCCATTTGCGCGCGGATCTCGTCGATCAGGTTCCATGGCAGCACGACGAGATAGTCGGGCCGCAGCTCGCCAATCGTCGCGGGCGAGCGAATCGGAATGTGACTGCCGGGCGTCAGCCTGCCCTGTTTGGCCGCAGCGCGATCGAAGACGCAGACGATGTCGGCAGCGCCGACGCCGCAGACATTGAGAAAGGTGTTGCCCTTGGCCGCCGCGCCATAGGCGGCGACCCGTTTTCCGTCGTCGCGGGCGCGCGTGAGAAATTCGAGAAAGCCGCGCTTGACCGCCTCCACTCGCGGCGCAAAGCCGCGATAGGCGGGCAGCGCGCCCAAGCCCGCCTCGCGCTCCGTGTTGCGCAAGGCGATAAGGCGGTCGCTTTCCTTGTGGCTGGCGGCCGCATGGCAGACATAGAGGCGCAGCGAGCCGCCATGGGTCGGCAAGGTCTCGACGTCGAAGACACGCAGGCCTTCGGCGCTGAAAATCGCCTCGACGGCGATCAGCGACAGATAGGAAAAATGCTCATGATAAATCGTGTCGAACTGAACTTCGCGGATCAGATTGAGGAGATGGGGAAACTCGAAAGTCGCCACCCCCTCGGGCGCAAGCAGAACGGCGAAGCCGGCGACAAAATCGCGAATGTCCGGCACATGGGCGAGCACATTATTGGCCGCAGTGAGATCGGCGCGTAGGCCCCGCGCGACAAGCTGCTCGGCGGTCGCCTTGCCGAAAAACACGACCTCGGTCGGCACGCCTTTGGCGACCGCTGTCGCCGCGACATTGGCCGCCGGCTCGATGCCGAGCGCCGGGACATTCGCCGCGATGAAATGCTGCAGCAGATAGCCGTCATTGGAGGCGATCTCGACGACCTGCGAGCCGGGGCCAAGACGAAAGCGTTCGATCATCGCCTCAGCGTAGCGGCGCGCGTGGGCGACCCAGGTGTCGGACATCGAGGAAAAATAGGCGTAGTCGGAAAAGATCGCCTCGGGCGCGGCGACGTCGTCGACCTGGACGAGAAAGCAGGCGTCGCACACGCGCGCATGGAGCGGATAGCGGCGCTCGCGTCCCGCGGCGACATCGTCCGCGGTGATGTAACTATTGGCGAGCGGCGTCTCGCCGAGATCGACGAAGCTCGTCGTCAGCGGCGCGCGGCAGAAGCGGCAACGGGGTAGGGGGGCGACGCTCATCCAACGGTCTCGATTGCGCAATAGGCGTCGATCTGGTCGAGCGTCACCTTGCGCGGGTTCTCGCCCATCCGTACGCGACGATGCCAGTCGGCGGTCCAGCGGATCGCCGCCGCGCTCAGGAGGCGATTGCGCCAGCCGAGTTCGGCCTTGGCGCGGGCGGCGTCGACGGCGAGCGTGCGCATCTCGATCGAGCCGGGCGTCGCCTCAATATCGAATTCCGGCGGCGCGCCGAGCGCCTCGAGCATCGCCCGAGTCAATTCGGCGACCGTGACCGGATGGGTGGGATCGGGTCCAAAATTAAGCGCGCGCGGCAGGGCGCGATGAGCCTGTTCGGCGTAAATCAGATAGCCGGCGATACAGTCGAGCGCATGCTGCCAGGGGCGGGTCGCCTCGGGCATGCGCAGGCGTGGGCGTTTCCCGGCGCCCCAAGCGCGCATGATGTCGGGCACGATGCGATCCTGCGCCCAATCGCCACCGCCGATGACATTGCCGCCGCGCGCGGTGACCAGCGCGACGCCCTGGGCGGCGAAATAACTCACCGCATAGGCGCGGGCGATGATCTCGGCCGCCGCCTTCGAGGCGGAATAGGGGTCCTTGCCGCCGAGCGGATCGTCCTCAGTGAAAGCGCGACCGCCGTCGCGATTGTCGTAAACCTTGTCGGAGGTGACGACGAGGATGCGCTCGAGCGCGGCGCGGCCGCGCAAAGCGTCGAGCAGATGGGCGAGGCCGAGCGCATTGACGGCGATCGTCTCGGCCGGATCGGCAAGGGCGCGGCGCACCAGCGGCTGGGCGGCGAGATGGAGCACGATCTGAGGATCGGCCGCGACGACGGCGTCGCGCACCGCCTGCGCGTCGCGCAGATCGCCGAGGCGGGAATCGAGATCGCGGCCGACTTCGGCGAGGTCATAGAGCGCCGGATTGCTTTGGGGGGCCAGGGCGAAGCCGGTGACGCGCGCGCCCAGCCGCTTAAGCCAAAGCGCCGTCCAGGCGCCCTTGAAACCGGTGTGTCCGGTGAGCAGCACCCGGCGACCACGCCAGAACTCGGCGGAAGGCAGCGGAGCGTTCACGCCCAGATTTTCCACGGCGCGCGCCCCGAAGCCCAATGGGCTTCGAGCAGGTTCTTGTCGCGTAAAGTGTCCATCGGCTGCCAGAAGCCGGAATGGCGATAGGCCATCAATTCGCCCTGCGCGGCGAGCGTCTCCAGCGGCTCGCTCTCCCAGGCCGTGTCGTCGCCGGCGATCAGTTCGATCACCGACGGATCGAGGACGAAAAAGCCGCCATTGACATAGCCGTGATCCCCCGGCGGCTTTTCGACGAAACGTTCGACGCGGTCGCCTTCAAGCGACAAGGCGCCGTAGCGACCGGGCGGAATGACCGCCGCGAGCGTCGCCTTGCGCCCATGCCCGCGGTGGAATGCGAGCTCGGCTGCAATATCGATATTGGCGACGCCGTCGCCATAAGTGAGGCAGAAGGGCTCATTGGCGTCGAGATAGCGACTGATCCGCTTCAGGCGACCGCCGGTGAACGTGTGTTCGCCGGTGTCGACGAGGGTGATGCGCCAGGGTTCGGCGAGCGTGCTGTGGAAGGTGGTGCGGTTGGCGCGGGCGTCGATCGTGACGTCGGAGGCATGAAGGAAGTAATTGGAGAAATACTCCTTGATCATATAGCCCTTGTAGCCGAGGCAGATGATGAAATCCTCGATGCCGTGGCGGGCGTAGATCTTCATCACATGCCAGAGGATCGGCATGCCGCCGATCTCGACCATCGGCTTGGGCCGAAGGTGAGATTCCTCGGAAATGCGGGTGCCAAGGCCGCCCGCCAGTATGACCGCTTTCATCGCCATCCGAGCCAAATTGCGCGGCAGGGGCTTAGCAAGTTATTGTGCGGCGCGGAAGGGTCGAGGCGCGCGAGGGAAATCGGCTATGGTCGAGGTCACGATCGGCGTGGCGGTCTATAACGGCGCCGAATTGCTCGACGGCAGCCTCGCCTGTCTGGCGCGGCAGACATTTCGCGATTTTCAGGTTCTGATTTTCGATAATGCCTCCACCGACGGGACGGCGGAGATCGCCCGCGGCTGGGCGGCCCGGGATCCCCGCTTTCACTATCGCCGCCAGCCGAGCAATGTCGGCGGCATGATCAACGCGCGCGACGTCCTGCTTGCCGCCGACACGAAATGGTTCATGTGGCGGGCCGACGACGATCTCAGCGACGACAATTACCTCGAGGCGCTTTATGGGCTGGCGAGCCAGTCGCCGGGCTGCAAACTGGCGGCTTCGACCGCCGTGCTTGTCGATTGGGACCTGTCGGTCGAAAATGTCATTGAGTCGCCCGCCGGCCTTGACCCCAATTCGATCGGCGGCCGCATTCGCGCGCTGCTGGCCAGCGGGCCGCCCTGGTACTATGGGCTCTGGGATCGCGAGACATTGCGAAGCGCGCTGCTCGGCGTGCTTGAAAATTTTCCCTATCCCTTCGCCAGCGATCATTTGACACTTTACGGCCCGATCGTTGAGGGCGGTTTGCGCGTGACAAGCACGACCCGGATGATCATGCGGGTTCGCCGTGCGCCCAAGGCGAAGGGGCAGGGCGGTCGCGCGTCATTTGCGACCATGTGGGCGATCCGGCGCGGCTTCACGCGCAATCTGCGCCGCATGCGCGCCGAGCGGGAATTGTCGCCGGGAATGCGCCTCGCCCTGCTGGCGGCGCAGCCTCTCTATATTCGCCGTCGCTTGCCGTCGCTGACCAAGCTGCTGCGGCGGGGCTTGCGCGACGCGCTGGGCCAATCCGGACGGAGCGCGGCGTCCTGGCATGTTCAGCGCAACAGCTAGGCTCTCCTTGCAGCCAAAGCATGATGGAGCGTCAGGTCGGCATTGTCCGCGCAGCGCCGAGCGAAATCATTACCGAACGCGGCAGAAGAATCGAATTTCGCCATGCTCTATCGACCCGCGCCTCTGGATTTCGAACGCCAGATTCTCGTATTCCTGCACATTCCCAAGACCGCCGGCAGCGCTCTGGATGAGGCCTTGAAGCAAGGGCTCGGCGAAGAAAATTGCCTTCTGACGCGCGCGGAGAATATCGGCCAAATTTTTCCCGATCGATTTCGCAAGGCGCATTGGCGCGTTAGAAAATTCCTGCGAGAAGGACGCTTTCGTCTGCGCGGCAGAGACATTCTCCTGCCTGAAGACGTTTCGCCGGAGGCGCTGGGCAGGTTTCGTCTTCTCGACGGTCATTTTTCTCTGGGAAAAGAACCGAAAACCGGCCGCGAACCGGTGTACATCACGCTGATCCGGGATCCGATCGAACGCTTTCTGTCCGACTATTACTACCGATTTGAATGGGCGCAGGACAAGCAAGAGCGGCACGCCTTTCGGCGCTTCGAAGTCGATCATTTTGTCGACTACGTGTATCCGCGACGCGCGTGGTCGGAGCTCAACTTGCAATGCCGCTATCTGGCGAGAAGAGGCAATTTTAACGCGGCTCGGGAGTCTGTCGACCGCCGCGTCTTTCTGGCCGCGCCATCCAATCGAATTGACGATTGTCTTGGACTGCTACGGCCCGTTCTCAACCTCGGCAAGGTTCAGGCGCCGAGGTCGAATGTTGGCCGCATTCGTCAAATCAGGGCGCAGCCCTCTCCGGGCGCCGTGGCGAAGATTCGAGAAATGGTCGCCGAAGACATACGTCTCTATGACTACGTATCGACCGCGTTTGACCAGCTGGTTCGCGCTGTGTGAAAACATTGTGATGACGCTGGTTGGCGACGAGAGGGAACGGGTGGATTTGATGGGGGGATCAATTTTGCTGCCGACCGCCAAATATCGGGTGGCGGACACATGTCCTTGGTGACAATCTGCGTTCCTACGTTCCAGGGAGAACGTCTCCTCGACGAATGCCTGTCTTGTCTCGCGCGTCAGACGTTCGAAGACTTCGTCGTCAATGTTTGCGACAATGGTTCGACGGACGCCACGCCCGAAATCGCCGCGGCCTGGGCAAGACGAGATAAGCGGTTCACCCACGTTCGGCGCGAGAGCAACGTCGGCCTGGTGGCGAATTATCGCGACGCGCTTCAAGCTTGCCAAACCCCTTGGTTCATGTGGCGCGCCGACGACGATCTTAGCGCCGACAATTATGTCGAGGCGCTCGTTCGCCTCGCGACAAATTCGCCAGGCTGCAAGCTGGCGGCCTCAACGGTGCTTTCCTGCGATCTTGACGGGGGCCGCCGACGGCTGAACCGGCCGCCGGCGATTCGAGATCCCGCGAGCGTGAGCGGTCGAATGCGCATGCTGTTCGGTTATCACTACGGATGGTTCTATGGTCTCTGGGATCGCGAAACGATCCTGAATGTCTATCTGCCGATCTGCGCGAATTTTCCGTTCGCTTTCGCGGCCGATCAATTGACGCTCTATGGCCCGATCATCGATGGAATCGTGCGCACCACCGAGGAGACAGAATTCATTCAGCGCGCCCGCCGCACTGCGGCGACTCCTCGCCGCGGAACGAGAATGCCTTTCTCGCTGATGGCGGAGACTCGGAGCGCCTACCGTCGGGAGTTGCGGCGCATCCGGTCGGAACGGCATTTGCCCGGGGCGTTGCGCGCCGCACTCGTGGCGAGCGAACCTTTCTATCTTGAGAGGACCGTGCCTTCGCTGGCGAAAATGGCGCGAACGAAACTGCGTGAGTCGTTAGGATTGGCGGGGAGGAATCAAGTGGGGCGGCACTTCGAGCGCGGCAAATGAGCGCGGGAATCGATTCTTTGATAAAGCTGCGGCGAAGGCTCCTGGCGATCATGTATTCAGCCCCCTTGGCCGATCGAGCCAGGTCTTTCGGCCGCTGTCGCGAATCGCGGGTCTCCAGGCTCGTGCTGCCAGTGTACGCATGATTGTAGCGCCTCAACGCATCCCCGTCGCCGCCCCGTCGATCACGGAACGCGAGGCCGAACTTGCCGCCGACGCCGCGCGCACGGCCTGGCGAGAGAATCATTACGCTTATAACGCGCGCTTTGAGCGCATGTTGGCCGACTATATCGGCGTCGCCCACGCCGTGACCGTGCCGCATGCGACGGCCGCGTTGCATCTGGCGCTCGCGGCCTTGGGGATCGGCCCCGGCGACGAAGTGATCGCGCCCGATCTCACATGGATCGCTTCGGTGGCGCCGATTACCTACGTGGGCGCAGAGCCTGTGCTGGTCGACATTCTGCCAGACACATGGTGCCTCGATCCCGACGCCGTCGAAGCGGCCGTCGGCCCGCGCACCAAGGCGATCATGGGCGTCGATCTCTATGGCTCGATCTGCGACTGGGATCGCCTGCGTCAGATTGCCGATCGGCATGGGTTGGCGCTGATCGAAGATGCGGCCGAGGCGCTGGGCTCGGTCTATCGCGGCCGCAAGGCGGGCGCTCTCGGGCGCGTGTCCGCCTTCAGCTTCCATGGCTCGAAGACCGTCGTCACCGGCGAAGGGGGCATGCTGGCGACCGACGACAAGGCGCTGTTCGATCGCGTGCTCTTCCTTCGCGACCACGGCCGCAAGCCAGGCGACCGGTTTTTTCAGAATTCCGAGATTGGCTTCAAATACCGGATGAGCGCCGTGCAGGCGGCGTTGGGCGTCGCGCAGATGGAGCGGATTGACACGCTGATCGCCTATAAGCGCGCGATCTTCGGCTGGTATCGCGATCGGCTCGGCAGCGTGAACGGAATCACGCTCAACGCCGAGCCGCGGGATACGGTCAACAGCTACTGGATGGTGACCGCGGTGCTTGACCCCAGCTTGGGCCTCGACAAGTTTGCGGTGATGGCCGAATTCGATAGGCGCAATATCGACTCGCGGCCAATTTTTTCGCGCCTGTCGACCTTGACGGCGTTCGACGATCGTCCAATTTCGAAGCGCTTCGTCAGCCCGACCGACCGTGGCGCCAGCATCGCGCAATACGGGGTCAATTTGCCGTCGGGGTATAATATGACGGAGGAATTGGTCGACCTGGTCTGCGCCGCTCTACGGGAAATTCTGGAGAAACCGTAGTGGCAGATCGTGGCGGCGGCGACTCCTGTCGATGGCTGTGAGCCGTTTCGCCATGTTTGAGGCCGAGCCGCCAAGGGGATGATATCCAGGCCCGCGGTCAAGCGAGAGGAAAGGGACGTTCCGCGGATGCAGCCTCGTCCTCGGTTTCTCGCCCATTTAACGAGATGAGGATATGGAGAAGAAGCCAAGGCTGCGCCGCAAGATCGACCAGTTCGTCCTGATGTTCATGTGTCGATGCAAATTGTTCCTGCGAGGCCTTCGGTCCGGGGGACTCGGCCAGGAACGGGTCGCGAGGAAGAAGATTTACGTCCATATCGGAACGCATAAGACGGGCACGACATCGATACAGGATTTCATGCGGCGCCATACCCGCCTGCTGGAGAAATGCGGAATCCTCGTGCCGCGCTCGGGAACGCACAAGTGGCGCAAAGGTCATCATAACATCGCATGGGACATAAGAAGCGATCCGCTGCTGGAGCCAGGCTGCGGAGGCGTGGACGATCTGATTTGCGAGCTCAGAGCGGCGGATGAAAGCGTTGCGCTCATCTCGTCCGAAGACTTTGAATATCTCGTTCAATATCCAAATGAATTGCGACAATTTCACGCGAGACTGCTTGGCGCCGGCTACGAACCGATCTATTTGATATTCTTCAGGAATAAAACAGATTATATGAAATCGCTGCGTTTGGAGCTGAAGAAGCAGGCGATAGATGAACCTCTGGATTGGTTCGAGTCCGAAATACGTGAACACCGACGCATTTTGGTGAATGGAGACTGGTACTACGACTTTGACTACGACCGATTCTTGAACAACTGGAAAGCTGCGGTGGGCGAGAGTGTCCTCGCGTTTGATTACGACCGCGCCTGCGCCAGCCCGGGATTGCTGCCGTTCTTCTTCGAGACTGTCGGCGCGTCCAAAGAGGTCATTGCCGCGAGCGGCAGCTCTCCCCGGCTGAATATCAGCAAGACCGGTCGGGCATGACAATCGCCGCCGGCAATTTCTGACACGTCCACTCGCGCTGCGACATTGCGCAGCCGCCGCGCGGTCGCCCGCACGTCTCGGCGACCGCTCGCTTCGGACGTCGCCTACTCGCCTGACAGCGTCGCGCGGGCGCGTTGCCACCAGCCGCCGCGGCGCGGCCGCGCCGGACCATCCTCCGCGGGCGCCGTTTCAGGTTCGACGCTCGCCGCAGAGGCTGCAGCGGCCGGCGCCGCCACGGGCGGGGACGGCGCTTCAGTGCTGACGCGAGGTTCGGCGCTCGACATCGGCGCTGGTTCGTCCACGCGCTCGCCGCGCAACGTGTCGGCGAGCGGGAAGGGATCCTCGTCCCCGACCAGCCTCGGATCGGTCCCCATGCGCTGCGGGGCGTTTCGTTCGCCGCCGCCGCCGCGCCGGCCGCGACGTCCGCGCCGCCGCCGCGCGCCCTGTGGGCGGCCTTCCTCTTCGTTGGCTTCGTCTTCGCTGCGTTCGGCCGGGGCGAATTCGCCGCCAATTTCCGCCACCGCCGCGAGGCCAGCGTCAGTCGGTTGCGGCGCATCGGCCGAAAAGGTCTCGCCGCTCGGCCGTTCGCCGCCGCGCCGGCGACGCCTGCGCCTGCGTCGACGCGCGCCGTCTCCATCCGCTGAGGCTTCGCCGCCGCCTTCGCTTGGGCCCGCTTCGGCGCGCTCAAGTTCGTCCTCGTTTTCTTCGTCCGGCGCGGCTTCGTCTTCCTCCGCCGCCACAGGCTCTTCTTCAATCGCGAAATTGTCTTCGCCTGCCGGCGGCGCGCCATAGCCCGCGGGGCGCGCCTCGGCTTCCTCGCTCTTTGCGCCGGTCGCCAGCTCGCCGCGCTCCAGCGCGTGATAATTGGCGCCGGTCAGGCTGTCGTCGGCCTCGACCAGGATGGCGACGCCGAAGCGGCGTTCGAGATCGCGCAAATGTGCGCGCTTCTGATTGAGGATATAGAGCGCGACGGGCGTGCGTGCGCGCACCGTCATGTCATGGGCGGCGCTCTTGATCAGCGCGTCCTCAAGCACCCTCAGCACATGCAGCGCCACCGAGGCGGTCGAGCGAACGACGCCGGCGCCCAGGCAATGCTGGCAGACCACCGTCGAGCCTTCCAGCACGCCGGTGCGAATGCGTTGGCGCGACATTTCGAGCAGGCCGAAGTGCGAAATGCGGCCGACCTGGATGCGGGCGCGATCGTTTTTGAGCGCTTCTTTCACCCGCCGTTCGACGGCGCGATTGTTGCGGCCTTCCTCCATGTCGATGAAGTCGACGACGATCAGGCCGGCAAGGTCGCGCAGTCTGAGCTGGCGGGCGATTTCGTCCGCCGCCTCCAGATTGGTGCGCAGCGCCGTGTCCTCGATATTGTGCTCGCGGGTCGAGCGCCCCGAATTGACGTCGATGGCGACCAGCGCCTCGGTCTGGTTGATGACGATGTAGCCGCCCGACTTCAGCGTCACCTGATTGGAGAACAGCGCGTCGAGCTGCGCCTCGATGCCCGCCTTGGCGAACACCGGTTGCGTGTCGCGATAGGGTGCGACGACCTTGACGTGGCTCGGCATCAGGAGGCGCATGAAATCGCGCGCCTCGCGGAAGCCGCCTTCGCCGGCGACGACGATCTCCTCGACCTCCTTCGAATAGAGGTCGCGGATCGCCCGCTTGATCAGCGAGCCTTCCTCATAGACCAGCGTCGGCGCGCTGGAGGACAGCGTCGTTTCGCGCACCGTCTCCCACATGCGCAGCAAATATTCGAAATCGCGCTTGACCTCGGCCTTGGTGCGCGAGGCGCCGGCGGTGCGCAGGATCACGCCCATGCCCTCCGGCACTTCGAGTTCGTCGGCGATCGCCTTGAGCCGGCCGCGGTCCTGAGCGTTGGTGATCTTGCGCGAAATGCCGCCGCCGCGCGCCGTGTTGGGCATCAGCACCGAATAGCGGCCGGCAAGCGACAGATAGGTGGTCAGCGCCGCGCCCTTGTTGCCGCGCTCCTCCTTGACGACCTGCACCAGCAGCACCTGGCGGCGCTT
>SSMV01000038.1 GCA_004799435.1 Bradyrhizobium sp. | reverse complement strand
TAACCGTCGTCGCGCAACCGGACGGCTTCGAAGCGTTCAGGCCCGGTGATCGAGGCGATGCGCCGGCGTCCGAGCGTCGCGAGATGCTTGACTGCAAGCTTCGCGCCGCCCTCGTCATCGGGCAGCAGACAGAAGGCGTCCGGATGTTCGACGCGCGAGAACACATAGATCGTCGGCACACCGCCAACCGTCGGCGCGATTGGATCGCGTCGGTCGACGCGGCGCGCCGTGACGACGAGCCCGTCGACGCGCTTGCCGAGCAATTGCTCGACGTGGCGGCGTTCGCGCGCGGGGTCGTCGGTGGCGTTGCACATGAAGACGGCCACGCCCTGATCGAACAGGCGTCGCTCGATCGCCGCGACGATGGGAAAGCTGAATCGTCCGAAACTGTCGGTCGACAGAATGCCGACCGTCATCGAGCGCGCCCGGTGAAGGCTCTGCGCCAGCGCGTTGGGGCGGTAGCCGATCGCCTTGGCGACGCCCAAAATCTTCGCTCGGGTTTCCGCGCTGACCCGGCCGTTGGCGTTGAGCGCCTTGGAGGCGGTGCCGATCGAGACGCCGGCGAGGCGCGCTACGTCGCGAATGGTTCGCACGCCCGACGCGCGTTCGTCTTCAATGGGAGGCGGGTCTTCCGCTTTGTCGGCGCTCATTTGACGCCGCCCGACAGCAGGCCGGAAATATAATAGCGCTGCAACGCGAGATAGACGACCAGACAGGGAATGACCGAGATCACGACGCTCGCCTGCAGCGAGCCCCAATTGATCGCGCCGTGATCGCCGGTGCGAACGCTGACCAGCAAGATCGGCACAGTGAACGCGCTTTCCTCGTTCATCAGGATCAGGGCGCCGAGAAACTCGTTCCACGACATGATGAAGGCGAACAGCGCCACCGTGACGAGCGCCGGGACAGCGAGCGGCATGAAGATCTGAGTCAGGCGCCGCCAGGCCGAGCAGCCGTCGATCATCGCCGCTTCTTCGATCTCGCGCGGGATCGCCTCGAAACTGTTACGCATGAGGTAGATCGAAAAGGGTAGTTGCAGGATCGTATGCACGATCGCCAGCCCGATGTGCGAGTTGACCAGGCCAACCTTGGCGAAATCGAGATAGAGCGGCGTCAGCAACGCCTGATAGGGGATCATCATCGGGGCGAGCAGGAGGAGGAAAGCGATTTCCTTGCCGCGCGTCGTGAAGCGCGCGAGCCCGTAGCCGGCCGGGGCCGCAAGGCCGATGCAGGCGGCGATCGCCATCAGCGCCACCAGAAGCGAATTGCCGACGTAACTCGCCAGACCCGCCTGATGGTCGAACACCCTGGCGTAGTTCTCCAGGCTGAACGTATGCGGCAGATAGTCTGGCGGCGAGGCCGACGCTTCGGCCGTCGATTTTATCGAGGCGAGAAACGAGAAGACGAGCGGCGCCGCCATGATCGCCATGACGGCGACGCAGGCCGCGGCGACAAGCCAAGCCGATGGCGATAGCCGGCGTCTCTCCGAGATGGCGTGAGATTGCGCCGCGACCGCGCGCATGGCCAGGCTCATGATGCCTCGCTGCGCACGGTCAGCGCGATCTGCAGCGCCGCGAAAACGAGAATGATCAGCGTCAGAACCACCGAAAGCGCCGACCCATAGCCAAGTTTGAACGACACGAAGGAGTTCTGATAGATCCAATAGACCGCCGTGAATGTCTGTCCGCGCGGCGCGCCCGAGGTCATGATGTAGAACTGGTCAAAGGCCAGCATCGAGCCGATGGCGCTGACCAGCGTCGTCAGCAGCAGGATGCGCCGCGTCAACGGCAACAACATCACGCGAACCCGCCGCCAATAGCCGGCGCCGTCCATGATCGCGGCTTCGATGATCTCCGGGTTAATCGCCTGAATGCCCGAGACGAACAGCACCATGCCGAAGCCGACGACCTTCCAGGTGATGGAGATCACCACCGCCCAGAAGGCGAGATCGGCCGTGACGAACCAGACGATCGGTTCCTTGATCACATGAAGATCGACGAGCAATTTGTTAAACAGTCCGACCTGCTCGTCGAGCAGCCAGTACCACAACAGACTCGAGCTCGAGATGCCGATGATGACGGGCAGGAAGGCGATCGTGCGGGTCAGGCGTTTCAGCGGCGTGTTTTCGACCGTGAGTAGGGCGAGCGCATAGCCCAGCCCCATCAGAATGGGCGTGAGGACGAGCGTATAGATCATGGTGAATTGCAGCGCGCGCCAGAAGCTGGAGTCGCGCCAGATGCGCAGATAATTCTCGATTCCGACGAAGCGCCCGCCGCCGAGCAGCGAGCGATCCGTCAGCGACGTGTAGATGAGCTGCCCAAGCGGAAAAAGCACGAAAACGACGACGAAAAGCAGGGCAGGCCCCATGAAGAGCCAGCCCTGCAATTCGTTCCAGCGTCGCCCCCGCATCTGCGCCGCCTCTTGAGGCACGCCGGTCTTGCGCATCACTGCCCGGCGATATCCTTCATTTTCTGGCGCGCTTCGGTGATCGCGCCATCGACGTCGCCGTCAAAAATAGCCCGCTGCAACATATTGATCCAGGGGCTCGAGTCCGAGTTCACCATGTCGGCGAAATGATAGACCCATGGCACATAGCCGACGCCGATCGCCTTGGCCGTCACCACGACGCGCGGATCGGTGGCGAAATATTTATTGTCGGCGAGCGCCGGGCGCGACGGCAGGATGTTGTTCTTGGCGAGGCCCTCAAGCTGGGCCTGGTCGGTCAGCTCCCAGGCGATAAAGGCCTTGGCGGTCGCGACATGCTTGGAGCCCTTGGGGATCGCAACCACGTCGCCGCCGACGAAGGAGGAGACCTCGCCTTCCTTCACGCCGGGCAGGAAGGTGACGCCGAAGCTCATATTCGGCACGTCATGCTTGAGCTCGGAGAGCAGGAAGCCGCCGGTGCCCTGGATGCCGATCTTGCCGGTCTTGAAGATCGACGCGAAATTGGCGCCGCTGTCGGCCTGCGCGCCCTTGGGGATCAGCCCTTCGGCCCACATTTCCTTGAACTGCTCGAGCACCGCCTTGACGCCATCGCCGGTCAGCGCGTCGTCGTCGCCGCTGGCGGGCAGAATCTTCGAGCCCGCGGCCACCATCATCGGTGACGTGGTGAAGATGTTGCAACCGGGGCAGGCGCCGGAGAAATAGAAGCCGTAGATGTCGGGGCCGAGCGCGCGAATCTTTTTCGCGTCCTCATGAATCTCGCCGATCGTGCGCGGCGGCTTTTCCGGGTCGAGGCCGGCCTGTTTGAAGAGATCCTTGTTCCACACCAGGATCGAAACGTCCGGCGTGAACCCGGCGCCGTAGAGTTTGCCCTTATAGGTCGCGATGTCGACATAGGCTTTGGCGACCGAGGCGAAATTCGGATCGGCTTTCAATTCTGTGGTGAGGTCCTCGAGAAAGCCCGCCTTCATGAAATCGGGCATGTAGATGAGGTCGAAGGAGACGAGATCGGGAACCTGGCCCGCCTGAACGCCGGTCGCCAGCTTGGTGACCATCTGCGTGTCGGGGATGGTGGTGAGTTCGATCTTGTCGGGATGCGTCGAGTTCCACAGATCGATCATATGGGCGGCGGCGTTGGTGCCGCTGGCGCGAACCCACATGGTCAAACTATCCGCGGAAGCGGTCTGAGCGAAGGCCGTTGAGCCGAGCAACAAGGCGGCGAACGCGGCGCTGAATGTCCGATTGGTCATCAGTTTCCTCCTGAAATTGCCAATTATTTTTCTATTTTTTGGAAAAACTTCGCCCTTGAGCGATTGGGAAAAGCTTTTCCCATCCTCAATAGCGCAAACGAGCGGGGTGGGCAACGCGGGCATGGGAAGGGCGACTGGCCGTCCTTCGGGCGCGGGGTCGACCGGGTGGAGGCGCCGTGAAACAATCAGCGTCGGACGCCTCTTGAGACGCAATCGGCGGTCGTCGCTCTAAGGCGTGGGAAAAAATTCCCTGCGAGAGGCTTTGCTGGAATTGTCAGGGCTCAAGTCATAGTCGGGATGAATGGTCCCAGGATTCATCGAGGTGAATAATCCGGTCTTAACGCCGGCCAGCGTTCGCACCATCTCGGTTCCCAGATAGGGCAGTTTGCACATGAGGCCAAAAGTCGCATCGCGCAAAATCGGATGAAAAGAGGCGTCCGACTGAAAGAATGGCGTCAGCCAATGGCTTGCGGTTTGATAGAAACCGATGTGCCGCTTGCGTTTCTCGGCGTAGGTTTTGATGGCGGCGTTTACATCCTCTGTTTGCCGCAGGCACTCGTCGAGAACGAGAGCGTCCATCAACCCCATATTGGCGCCCTGACCGAGCTGGGGGCTCGTCGCATGCGCCGCATCGCCAATAGAGACCATGCGATGATTGCAGCAGCTGCGTAGAACCACGTCGCCGTAAGTTGCGAAGCTTAGATCGTCGAGCGTCTCAAATTGACCAGCCAGCGCCTCCACTTCCGGCCATAGAGCGACGACATGGCGCCGCCATGCCTGCAGGCCTTGCTCACGCCAAAGATCATATTCGTGCGTGCGCAGGCTCCAGAAGAACGCCACGCTCTCGCAGGCGTCGCCATTCAGCTTGCCGACGGGCATCACGCCAATCATGTGGCGTGCCTTCTGATAGCGCTGATACAGATGGTTTTTGAACGCCCCGGCGGTGTCTCTGCAAACACCCCACACCGCGGCGTAAGGATACATCCGATCCTTTTTCACCTCGGCGAATTTCTGTCGCAGAGGAGAGCGCATGCCCTGCGCGTTGATCACCAGGTCGAATGGACCGTGTCGATTTTTGCCGTCGCCAAGGAGGGGCTTGTTGTCCGCGTCATAGGTCGCGTCGGCCACGACGACGGACGTGACAACGGGAATTTTCTGACGATTCGTTTCGTCGTGTAACAAAGAAAACAGAGTTCCACGATGGATGCCGAGCCCAAATAGATGCGGCGCGAGCGTTCGATATGAAACGTCAAAAATCACTCTCTCGGCGCCCGCGACACGTCCCTGAATGCCAAGGATAGGGCTCGAAGCGCCGATGGCGGCTTTGTCCAATCCCAACCGAGCCAGGACCGCGAGCCCCGTCGGTTGCAGCATCAAGCCGGAGCCTAGCGGGCGGGGGGTGTCAAATTGTTCGTAAATGACGACGTCATGGCCGCTTCGCTTCAGGAAAGCGGCGGCGGATAGACCCGAAATGCCGGCGCCGACGACTGCGATCTTCATCCAGGCGCCTATATCAACGATCGATAGAGTCAAACTATCGGCGATCGATAGAGTCAAACACGGAATGGGGTGGGACTGCTATGCCGCCATGGCTCAAAACGAGCGCGGCCTCGACAATTTCCGACTGGCGGATCTCGTCCGTCGACTCCGACTTTGCGAAATGCTCTTCCGTGAATCGTGCTCGCTTCATCGGTCCGTCCTCGTGAAGGCCGGACTCCAATTGCACGTGGAGGAAAATCGCAGTGGCGGATCAGCCGTCTTGCAGTTGGCCGCCAACAGCGGCAACCTCGGCCTGACCGAAGCCTCCATCCGGGGAATCTCGGTTAAATGAAAGCGATTTTTGGCGACGCCATTTGACGGCGCCGCTAGCCACTTCGATAGGAAAGCGGGCCTTGACCCCGCCAGACCGGAGGCGCCAATGACAGCTCGCCCTCCTTTCGCGCTGGCGGTCCTGTTTGGCGTTTTTCTTTCCCTCCCGGCAACACCCCAAAGTCAAACGACTCCGCTAGCGGTCTTCCACCGCTCCGATTACGAGCGCCCGCTGAGCGATCTGCAATTGTTGGGCAAGCGCATCTTCGAGGATGTGAATCTGTCCGAGCCGAAGGGCGTCGCCTGCTCGTCGTGCCACGACCGCAAGCGCGGCTACCAAGGCGCCAACCGTTCGCCGATCGCCGCCGTCGCGCTCGGCAGCCGCCCCGACCAGTTCGGCAGCCGCAAGACGCCGACGATCATGTACATGGCCTACAGCCCGCCCTTCGGCTTTTATAAAGACGCCGACCACGGCCTGGACAAGCTCGAGGCGCGCGGCGGACAGTTTTGGGACGGCCGCGCCGAAGACCTCGCCGCGCAGCCGGCGACGCCGTTGCTTAGTCCCGCCGAGATGAACAATCCGAGCGCCGAGGCGGTCGTGGAGAAGGTGGAGAACGCTAGCTACGCACCGATGATGACGGCTGTTTTTGGATCGGACGCGTTCACCGATGCGAAAGCCGCCTTCGCTCGCCTCACGCAGTCGCTGTCCGCCTACGAGTCCTCGACGCTCCTCGCGCCCTTCTCCTCCAGGTTCGACGACACTCTGCGCGGCGCGGAGCGGCTGACGCCGGAGGAGGCGCGCGGGCTGGCGCTGTTCGTCGATCCCCAGCGCGGCAATTGCGTCGCCTGCCACGCCGGCAAGCCGCAATCGAAGGACCCGACCGACTGGCTGTTCACCGACTTCACCTATGACGCGCTTGGCGTCCCGCGCAACCCGGCGATTCCCGCCAACGCCGACCCGCTGACTTTCGACCTCGGCTTGTGCAAACGGCCGGGACTCGAGACGATCCTGCCCAAGGAAACACCGCTCGCCTCGCTCTGCGGCGCCTTCAAGGTGCCGACCCTGCGCAACGTTGCGGTGCGCGCGCCCTATTTCCACAACGGCGCTATCGCGTCGCTGCGCGACGCCGTCGCCTTCCACGCCACCCGCGACACCGACCCCAAGCGCTGGTACCCGTTGCTGAAGACCGGCGAAGCGGACAAGGTCAACGACCTGCCGCCCGCTTACAAGGCGAACGTCATCGTCAAGGAGGTTCCCTTCGACCGCAAGGCCGGCGAGAGGCCGCGGCTCGACGACCGCGACGTCGATGCGCTCGTCGCCTTCCTCAACACGTTGACGGACAAGGGGATGCGCTGAGACGCCGATGCATCGGGCGCGGTTCGCCCTCGATCAGCTTGCCGCGCACAGCGGGTCGGCGCGCGCGGCGTCGAGCGCCGCCCATGTCGCCGCCAGGACAAACGTGAACACCAGCGCGAGTCACGCCGCCGCTCCAGCGCCTCAGTGGGGCCTTCATCCCGCGAGCGCGGTCGGTTTGCGGGCGTCGTCGTCGCTCGTCGCCACGGTCACGCGTCCTTCATTTCGCGAATTGCGCGGGACGCTCCGCGTCGCCCTGTCAAGGCGTCGCGACGAAGGCCGCGCCGACCGGCGAATTGCTCAACTCGGTTTATCTTTGTCGGTCCGGACTTTCGCCATAGACAATTCGCTGGCGCCACAGCTCGTTATAATTGTTGGTTCCGACCGCGCCGAGATGGGCCAGGTCGCCGCCATGGCCCTTGATTTTTAACCCGACGAGCGATTTGTCGGGCGCGACGAAACACATGCGCTGGCGCTCCATCTGCGGCGTCAGCAATTGCGTGACGCCGATCCACTGATCGCCAGCGTCGCTTTCCTGCGTCCTCTCGGCCATCGCTGCAACGAGTGCGCGCCCCATCAGCGCAGGACCGGTCGGATAGAGGGGATTTTCGCCATAAAAGCGGCTTCGGCAATTGTCGATGATGAGGTCGATGGCGATGCGAAACGCGCGTTGCCGCGGCTGAGCCCAGATCAGACCCGGCGCAACCGCCGGCGACGATGACGACTGGAAGGCGATGTCGCGGAATCCGGCAATTGCGACCCCGAGCGGCGGCCGCAGCGGCGCCATGCAGCGGACGCCAAGATCGACATAGAGGCCGCCGTAAATATAGAGCAGGCAGTAGCGCGCCAGATCGGCCTTGTAAGCATAGGGTCGCAAGGTTTCGAAGGCGTCGAACGCGGCGGGCTCGAAATGTTGGGCGATCGTCGCGCGCAGCGCGGCGCGATCCCAGAGCCGGTATTCGGCTTCGGGGTATTGGCGGCGCGCCGCCTCGATATTTTCCGCGATCGGCGGCGGCGGCGAGGACGGCGGCGCAGATTCATCGGCGATGAAAATCTGATGCACATGGGCGACTGTCTCGCAATCGCCGCCGCCGCAGGCCTCGAATTGTTTCGCCAAACGTCCCGCCATGGCTCCGGCTTCCGCGCCAAATTAATCACATCCGATCTTGCGCGGCGAGCGCAAGCGCCGGAGGGTTATTTTGGCGCGTCGACCCGCCAGACAATTTCATGGGGCTCGGCGCTCAGGCCCGAAGCCGGCGTGTATTGGCGCGGTTGCGGTGGGTGTGGGTGCTGGCTGGCGTAGAGGCCGATCAGCGTCATCTTTCGCGCGGCGTCGTCGGCGTCCATGAAATAGGCGGTCGAAGAGAGTTCATATCCGGCAAACAGCTCGGCGGCGCGTCGCAACCCCGCCTCGCGCGCCGGGCGCAGGCTCGCGTAGTGGAGATCCTCGTAGAGGACCAGCGTGCAGCGGGCGGACAGGCGGTCGAAGGCGCCGCGCAGGCTGACAAGCGTCGCCACATGGTCACGATGGCCGCCGATCCCCATCGGACAATAGATGGTGGACGAACGCGGATCGCCCGCTGCCGGCAATCGGTCGAGCAGGAACGGCACAATCCTCTGCGAGATGCGCGCAACATCGGGCCCCAGGTGGGAGCAGTCGAATGGCGACAGGCCGAGCAGACTGGGCTCGGGCAGGCCAAGATCGGCGCGCTCGAGGCCGGCGGCGCGTGCGAAGGCCTCATCCTCGCGCCGGCGCAAGTCGCTGACGAAGGCGATGCGTTCCGCGCGGTCGACGGGAAGCGGGAGGGGCGCCCCGACATGGTCCCCGGCAGTGAAGATGTTGACGATGCAGCCGCCCTGATTGCGAGCGTAATGGCCAAGGGAAAAGCAGATGTCGTCGTAATGGGGCGAGAGATAGAGGTTCAACGATCGACCTGCGGCATGGTCCGCATCAGACCCGCCGGGCTGACGACTGGGCTGGCGGAGGGGGCGGGATTCGAACCCGCGATACGGTTTCCCGCATACACACTTTCCAGGCGTGCGCCTTCAGCCGCTCGGCCACCCCTCCAGGCGCCCGTCAGGCGCGAGGGGCGCATATCACCCCGCGCCTTGCAGGCGCAAGTCGCGCAGGCGTGGACGGACGCCTCGCGCTGGGCTAACACCGGCATCGTCTCGTCCTCGGGGAGATGCTTGCCGTGTTCCGATTGGCGTTTCGATTGTTCGGCTGGGTGCTGCTCGCCGGCGCCTTCGCCGCCGCGGTGATCGACGGGGCGCGGTCGCTTGCCGATCAGAGGCTTGAGTTGACCTCGCTGGGCCGGGCGCTCACCGCCACCATCCCCAGCAAATTCGAGTTGGTGCAGCCCTTCGTCGTCAAACGCGCCCCGCTGCTGTGGGATCCGGTGCTCATCAATATGCTTTACGCGCCGGCGGCGCTGGTGCTGGCGGCGTTGGGCCTGGCGATCTTCTATGTGACCCGCCGGCGGGTCGAGGCCCTGCGCGCCTCACATCGCTTTCGCTGAACGCCGGGGGCCGTAACAAGCGCCGCCTTTGATGCGAATGATGGGCAAACCACACAGGAGCCAATCATGCTGAGCTTCTTATCCGCCAAGACCCGCCTCGTGAGCGCCGATCAGGCGCTGCCGGGCCGCGCCCAGCCCGTCGCGACGGCGCAAAGTCATTTCGTCAATGGCCGCGCGCTCGCGCCGCCCTATCCTCCGGGGATCGCCACCGCGATTTTCGGCATGGGCTGTTTCTGGGGCGCGGAGCGCAAGTTCTGGCAGGCCGGCGAGGGGGTCTGGGTGACCGCCGTCGGCTATAGCGGCGGCTTCACCGCCAATCCGACCTATGAGGAGGTCTGCTCGGGGCGCACCGGCCACACCGAAGCGGTGCTGGTCGCCTTCGATCCGACCAAAATCTCCTATGAGGCGCTGCTGCGCGTCTTCTGGGAGAACCACGACCCGACCCAGGGCATGCGCCAGGGCAATGACACCGGCAGCCAATATCGCTCGGCGATCTATTGGACGACGCCGGAGCAGGGCGAGATGGCGCGTCGCTCGTGCGAGGCTTTCGCCAAGGCGCTGAGCGCTCAGGGCCATGGCGCGATCACCACCGAGATCGGCGAGGCGAAGCCCTTCTATTTCGCGGAAGCCTATCACCAGCAATATCTCGCCAAGAATCCCGGCGGCTATTGCGGGCTCGGCGGCACCGGCGTCTCCTGCCCGATCGGCATCGCCGCGGCGTGACTCCCACATCCTAGCCTTCTCCCCGCGCGCGGGGAGAAGGGATCGTCACCCGATTTCGGCGAAGCGATAGCCGACGCCGGATTCGGTGCGAATGAGAACCGGCCGGCCGGGGTCGCGCTCGATCTTGTTGCGCAACTGGCCGATAAATACCCTGAGATATTGCGTGTCGTTCTTATGCGCCGGACCCCAGACGGCGGTGAGGATCTGGCCGTGGGTCATGACGCGGCCGGGATTGCCGGCCAGCGCGGTCAAGAGGTCGTATTCGCGCGGCGTCAGCTTGATCGGCGCGCCGTCGCGCGCAACGAGACGGCGCTCGGCGTCGATCGTCAACCCGTCGACCTCGATGCGCGTCATCGCCGCCGCGCTGGATTTGGCGTGGCGCAGCGCGGCGCGTAAGCGGGCCAGCAATTCGCCGATGGCGAAAGGCTTCTCGACATAATCATCGGCGCCGAGATCGAGCGCCGCGATCTTCTCCGCCTCGCGGTCGCGCGCCGAGAGCACGACAATCGGCACGCGGGTGAATTGCCGCGCCTGTTCGATCACCGATTTGCCGTCCATGTCGGGCAGGCCGAGATCGAGCAGGACGAGGTCGGGGGCGGTATTGGCGATTGCCCGCAGCGCCTCATGGGCGGCGCTGGCATGGGTGACGACATAGCCGGAGGCTTCGAGCGCCGGCCTGAGAAAACGCAGAATCTGCGGCTCGTCATCGACGATCAGGATGCGTTGACCGGTCACGAGGCCGCCTTGGCGAGTTCGTCCGCCGCGACCGCCGGCATGGCGATGACGATGCGCGTTCCCCGCCGTTTGATCGCCGGACTTTCGGCCCAGATGCGCCCGCCCATCGCCTCGATCAATCCGCGGCTGATCGACAGGCCGAGGCCGGTGCCGGCCCGGCGTCCGTCAGGGCGGCCGCCGCGATAGAATTTCTCGAAAATGCGCTCGAGGTCGGCGGATTTGATCCCCGGTCCTTCATCGGTCACCGAGATCAGCACATTGGCTCCTTCGGGCCGCGCATGGACGGTCACCCGACCGCCGTCGCCGTATTTTTGCGCGTTGTCGAGCAGGTTGAACAAGACCTGCTCGATCAGATTGGCGTCGCCGCGCGCATAGGGCAGGCCCTGCGCTAGACTGGCGACAATCGGTGAAGTGGGAAAAGCCTTGGCGGCGCGCTCGATTGCGGCGCGGACGGTTTCGGCGACGTCGACCAGATCGCGCTGGGGCCTCAGCGCGCCCGCTTCGATGCGCGACATATCGAGCAGATTGGCGATGAAACGGGTCAGTCGATCGCCTTCCTCCTCGATCGAGGCAAGCAGATCGTCGCGTTGCTGCGCGCTCATACCCTCGCCGAATTTTCGCAGTGTGGTCACCGCGCCGGTGATCGTCGCCAGCGGGGTGCGCAGATCATGCGACAGCGAGGCGAGCAGCGTGCTGCGCAGTTTCTCGTTTTCTTCGAGCGCAACGGTTCGCACCGAATCCTTCACCAGCAGCGCCCGATCGGCGGCGATCGCCGTCTGTTCGAGGATGAGGTTCAGCGCATGCTCGAGCGTCGGCGAGATTGCCGCCTCGCGATTGGCGGGGGCGAAGCCGCAAACGCCAACGACGCCGCGCGAAGTGACGAGCGGGCGAAACTGGAAGCGCACATTGGGCAAAGTGCCGGTGCGCCAGCCGGAAGGCTCGCTCTTGTCGAAAGCCCAGCGCGCCGCGCTGCTCTCGCCGGCGTTGAGCGCATCGACCGGTGGCCAGGCGGCGCTCAGCGCCAGTTCGCCCTCTTCGGGCAGAAGCATCACCACGCTTTCGGCCTCTAGCGTTCGTTGCGCATGGACCGTCGCGGTGTCGAGAATGTCGGCCAATGCGACGGCGCCCGACAATTTGCGCGAGAATTCGAAGAGCGAGCGCGTCGCCTGAGCGTGTTCGCGCGCCAGCCGCTCCTGGTCGCGCCCGCGTCCGGCGAGCCAGCCGACCAAGCTCGCCACCATAAGGAAAATGGTGAGGGCGAAGAATTCCTGCGGCTGGGCGATCGTGAATTGATAGAGCGGCGGCACGAAGAAAAAATCATAGGCAAGAAACGAAAGCACCGCCGCGAGAATGGCGGAGCGCACGCCGAAACGCGCTGCGCAGACCACCACCGCGATGAGAAAAATCATCGAGAGATTGGGCAGTCGCAACCACGCGTCGAGCGCCTCGCCCAGCCCGACCATGACCGCCACCGAAGCCGCGGCGGCCAGCGCGCCGATCGGCAGGCTGCGGTCGAGCAGCCTGGCGAGTGGGCCGATTTGCGGCGCCTCGCGCGGCTTGTCGCCGGTGACGATATGGACGCCGATGAGGCTCGCGCGACGGGCCAGCGCCTCCGACAGCGAGCGGCCCAGCAACCGGCTAAAAAAGCCGGCGCGCGAGCGGCCGACGACGATCTGGGTGATGTTCTCGCGCTGCGCGTAGCGCAGAATCTCCTCGGGTAGATCGTGGCCGACGAGCCGGGTCGTTTCGGCACCGAGCGTTTGCGCAAGACGCAGCGCCGCGTCGGCCGCCGCATCGCTGGCGCTGCCCGCCTCGCCGCTCGGCTTGTCGACGGTCGCGGCGACCCAGCTTGCGTTGAGACCGGTCGCGAGGCGGCTCGCCGCCCTGACGACACTCAGCGACAGCGCATCCGGCCCGACGCAGACCAGCAGGCGCTCGGCGGTCTCCCATGGGCCTTCGATTGCGCTCTGGCGCAATTGCTCGACCATCTGATCGTCGACCCGCGCCGCGGCGCGCCGCAGCGCGATTTCACGCAGCGCTGTCAGATTGCGCAGGGTGAAAAATTTCTGCTGCGCCAGCCGCGCCGTCTCCGGCAGATAGACCTTGCCGTCCTTAAGGCGCTGGATGAGCTCTTCCGACGTGAGGTCGACTAGAACAATGTCATCGGCGTCGCGCAGCACGGTGTCTGGGACGGTCTCGCGCACGGTCACGCCGGCGATGCGCGAGACAATGTCGGCGAGACTGTCGAGGTGCTGGATGTTGAGCGCCGTCCAGACGTCGATGCGCGCGTCGAGCAGTTCCTCGACATCCTGCCAGCGCTTTGGGTGACGGCTGTCGGGCGCGTTGGTGTGGGCAAGCTCGTCGACGATGATCAGCTTGGGATGGCGGCGCAGCGCCGCGTCGAGATCGAATTCCTCGATGTCACGATCGCGCCAGCGCGTGACGCGGCGAGGCAGGATCTCCAGCCCTTGGGTCAACGCCTCGGTCTCGGCGCGCGAATGGGTCTCCACCAGACCGACAACAACGTCGACGCCCTCCTGGCGCAGCAGCTTGGCGCGTTGCAGCATGGCGTAGGTCTTGCCGACGCCTGGCGCCGCGCCAAGAAAGACCAGCAATCGGCCGCGACGACCCTTGCCGGCCAGCGCCAGCAGGGCGTCGGGGTCGGGGCGGCGTTCAGAATTGCGATCGTTGGCCAAGGCGTGGCGGCTTTCGTTTCGGCTCGCCCATTATAGCGCATCGCGCGAGGCGGCCGGCAACGCCTCTTTCGCGCCGCGACATCCTTACATTTTCTTTATGGCGGACGGCCAATTCCCGCATTGATCGCTTACGGGCTTTGGCGGGAGAAGGCAGCGTCCAATCGATGAAGGGCCTTAAGCCATGGCCGATCTTGTCTATGCCGTTATCGGTCTGGCGTTCTTCGCGCTGATGGGCGTCTATGCCTTCGCCTGCGACCGGCTCTAGGAGCCTCGCCATGATCGAACCCGTCATCGGCCTCGCGGTCGGCGTCGTCCTCGCCGCCTACCTCCTCTACACGCTGATCTATCCCGAGAAATTCTGAGGGCCTCGCGCCCTTGTCCGTCAGCTCCCGTTCCCAGGTGACGCCATGACCTTCGTCGGTTGGTCGCAGATTGCGATCGTTCTTGCGCTTGTGCTTGCGGCCGCGGTTCCGCTGAGTCGCCTGGTCGCCAGGATCTACGCCGGCGAGGACGATGTCCTGGCGCGGGTCGCGCTTCCTGTCGAACGCGTCTTTTACCGTCTGGCCGGCGTCGAGGAGGCGCGGGAACAGAGCTGGCTCGCCTATGCGATGGCGATGCTCGCCTTCTCGATCGTCGGCTTCCTGTCGCTTTATGCGCTGCAGCGCCTGCAGGCCTATCTGCCGCTCAATCCGCAGAAGTTCGACAACGTGCCGTCCGATCTCGCCTTCAACACGTCGATCAGCTTCATCACCAACACCAATTGGCAGAACTACGGCGGCGAGACGACGATGAGCCATCTGACCCAGATGCTCGGGCTCACCGTTCACAATTTCCTCTCCGCCGCGACAG
The DNA here is from genome assembly GCA_004799435.1 of Bradyrhizobium sp. Taxonomy (GTDB): domain Bacteria; phylum Pseudomonadota; class Alphaproteobacteria; order Rhizobiales; family Beijerinckiaceae; genus Roseiarcus. Next base: position 5,080 of record SSMV01000038.1, on the reverse strand, counting down.
GCCTGGCGATGGCCTTCGCGCTGGTGCGCGCCTTCGCGCGTTCGTCCGCGACGACGGTCGGCAATTTCTGGGTCGACGTGACCCGCATCACCTTACGTCTCTTGCTGCCGCTGTCGATCGTCATCGCGCTGGTCATGGTCGCGCTCGGCGTGCCGCAGACGCTCGCCGGTTCGGTCGACGCGACGACGCTCGAAGGGATCAAGCAGACGATTTCGATCGGGCCGATGGCGAGCCAGGAGGCGATCAAGGAACTCGGCACCAATGGCGGCGGCTTCATGAACGCCAATTCCGCTCATCCTTTCGAGAATCCCAACGCCTGGACCGACATGCTGGAGATCTGGGCGCTGCTGCTCATTCCGGTCGCCTCCGTCATCGCCTTCGGCCGCGCGGTCGGCGATTTGCGGCAGGGCCGGGCGATCCTTGCGACGATGGCGATCCTGCTCATCGTCGGCGTCGGCGCCGTCTATTGGGCCGAAAGCGCGGGCAATCCGATCCTCGCTGCGCTTGGCCTCGATCCCGCCGGCGGCAATCTCGAAGGCAAGGAGTTGCGCTTTGGCGACGCGATGAGCGCGCTCTTCGCCACCGCGACCTCGTCCACCTCGACCGGCGCCGTCAATACAATGCATGATTCGCTGACGCCTTTGGGCGGACTGGTGCCGATGTTCAATCTGCTCGCCGGCTGCATCTGGCCGGGCGGCGTCGGCGCCGGTCTTTATGGCTTCCTTGTCGTGGTGGTGATCGCCGTGTTCGTCGCCGGGCTGATGGTCGGGCGCACGCCAGAATATCTCGGCAAGAAAATCGAATCGCGCGAGATGAAGCTCGCCATGTTCGCGGTGCTGATCTATCCGCTCTCGGTGCTCGGCTTCACCGCCGCCTCGGTGATGCTGCAGACCGGGCTCGACAGCCTCAACAACACTGGCCCGCACGGGCTTTCCGAAATCCTCTACGCCTATGCCTCGGCCAACGCCAACAATGGCTCGGCTTTCGCCGGCCTCAACGGCGACACGCCATGGTTCAACACGACGCTCGGCATCGTCATGCTGGCGGGCCGCTTCGCCTATGTCATCCCGGTTCTGGCGCTCGCCGGCGGTCTCGCCGCCAAGAAGAAGGCGCCCCCTTCGGCCGGCACGTTTCCGACCACCGGGCCGCTGTTCGTCGGCCTGCTGATCGGTGTGGTCGTCATCCTCTACCTGCTGCAATATTTCCCCGCGCTCGCGCTGGGGCCGATCGTCGAACATTTCCTGATGCTCGGCGGCAAGACGTTCTGACGCCAGAGGTCTCGACCCGCCCTCGTTCCGGAGTTCATCATGTCCAAGGTCAAGCCGCGGGGATTGTTCGATTCGAAAATCCTCGGACCGGCGGCGATTGACGCGCTGCGCAAGCTCGATCCGCGCCAGCTCGCCAGGAACCCGGTCATTTTCGTCACCGAGGTGGTTTCGCTCGTCGTCACCGGCTTCTTCATCCGCGACTGCGTGACGGGCGAAGTGTCGCCGCTCTTTTCCGGCCAGATCGCCTTCTGGCTGTGGTTCACGGTGCTCTTCGCCAATTTCGCCGAGGCGGTCGCCGAAGGGCGGGGCAAGGCGCAGGCTGAAACGCTGCGCCGGAGCCGTAGCGACACGCGCGCCAAACGCTACCTCGACCCGGCGAACCTGAACGGCCTCTATGAAGGCGTCAATGCGCTCGACCTCAATGTCGGCGATGTCGTTCTCGTCGAGGCGGGCGAGATCATTCCCGGCGACGGCGAGATCATCGAGGGTCTGGCTTCCGTCAATGAGGCGGCGATCACCGGCGAATCGGCCCCGGTCATCCGCGAGGCGGGCGGCGACCGTTCGGCGGTGACCGGCGGAACGACCGTCCTGTCCGACGGGATCAAGGTGCGCGTCACGGCGGCCGCGGGTTCGAGCTTTCTCGATCGCATGATCGCGCTGGTCGAGGGCGCCGAACGCCAGAAGACGCCCAATGAGCTGGCGCTCTCGATCCTGTTGTCGGGACTGACGCTGATCTTTCTCATCGTCTGCGTTTCGCTCTGGCCGCTCGCCAGCTATTCGGGAACCACGCTTTCGGTGACCGTGCTGATCGCGTTGCTGGTCTGCCTGATCCCGACGACGATTGGCGGCCTCCTGTCGGCGATCGGCATCGCCGGCATGGACCGGCTGATCCGCTTCAACGTCATCGCCACCTCCGGCCGTGCGGTCGAAGCGGCCGGCGACGTCGACACCTTGCTGCTCGACAAGACGGGAACGATCACCTTTGGCAATCGCATGGCCGATGAATTCGTCGCCGTCGCCGGAGTCGAGGAGCGCGCGCTCGCCGAGGCGGCCTTGCTTTCGAGCCTTGCCGACGAAACGCCAGAGGGCCGCTCGATCGTCGCCCTGGCGACGAGCCGCTACGGCCTGACGATGACCGTCGATCCGGCCAAAACCAAGATCGTGCCCTTCAGCGCCCACACGCGCCTGTCGGGCGTCGATTTGCCGGGACGGTCGCTAAGAAAAGGCGCGGTCGATTCGATCCTGCGCGAAGCCGGCCTCGCCAAGGACAAGGCGCCGGCGGAATTCACTCAAGCCGTCGAGCGCATCTCGCGCGCCGGCGGAACGCCGCTCGCCGTCTGCGACAATCAGCGGCTGCTTGGCGTCATCCATCTCAAGGACATCGTGAAGCCCGACATTCGTCCGCGCTTTGCCGAATTGCGCGCGATGGGCATCAAGACGGTGATGGTGACCGGCGACAATCCGCTGACCGCGGCGGCGATCGCTTCCGAAGCCGGCGTCGACGATTTCCTCGCCCAGGCGACGCCGGAGGACAAGCTCGCCTATATCCGCAAGGAACAGCAGGGCGGTCGCCTCATCGCCATGTGCGGCGACGGCACCAATGACGCGCCGGCGCTGGCGCAGGCCGATGTCGGGGTCGCCATGCAGACCGGCACCCAGGCGGCGCGCGAAGCCGGCAACATGGTCGATCTCGATTCCGATCCCACCAAGCTGATCGAGATCGTCGGCATCGGCAAACAATTGCTGATGACCCGCGGCTCGCTGACCACCTTCTCGATCGCCAATGACGTCGCCAAATATTTCGCCATCATCCCGGCGCTGTTCATCGCCAAATATCACGACGAGCTTGGCGCGCTCAATGTCATGGGGCTGCATTCGGACAAGTCGGCGATCCTGTCGGCGGTGATCTTCAACGCGCTGATCATCGTCGCGCTGATCCCGCTGGCGCTGAAGGGCGTCGCCTATCGGCCGGTCGGCGCGGCGGCGTTGCTCAGGCGCAATCTCACGATCTATGGGCTCGGCGGCATCGTCGCGCCTTTCATCGGCATCAAGATCATCGATGTCATCGTCAGCGTCCTGCATCTCGCCTGAGGAGCGCCGTCATGTTGAGCCAGCTTCGTCCGGCCGTCGTCCTGTTGCTGCTGTTCAGCGCGCTGACCGGCCTTGTCTATCCGCTGGCGATCACCGCGATCGCCCAAGCCGCGCTGTCCTATTCCGCCAACGGTAGCCTCATTGCGGGCAAAGACGGCGCGCCTATCGGTTCGGCGCTGATCGGTCAGAATTTCGCCAGCGACAAATATTTCCATGGGCGGCCCTCGGCGACCCAGGCGCAGGATCCCGCCCATCCCGACGATTCGTCGAAGACGATCGACGCGCCCTATAACGCCGCCAATTCGACCGGCTCCAACCTCGGCCCGACCTCGCAGAAGCTAGTCGATCGGGTCAAAGCCGACATCGACGCCAGGCGCGCCGCCGGCTGGAGCGGGCCGATCCCGGCCGACGCCGTGACGACCTCGGCCTCGGGGCTAGATCCCGAGATTTCGCCGCAGACGGCGCTGGCGCAGGTTCCCGCCGTCGCCAAGGCGCGCGGCTTGAGCGAAGAGAAGTTGCGCGCGCTGGTGGCGGCGCAGACGGATGGCCGGGCGCTCGGCCTCATCGGCGAACCGCGGGTCAATGTGCTGCGGCTGAACCTGGCGCTTGACGCGCTGGCGCCCGGCGGAGCCTAGTCGGCGCGCCTCAGTCCTTGGTCAGCGCCTCGCGGATCGTCTTCAATTCGCGTTTGCGCGCTTCGTCGACCGGCGGCGGCGCTAGCTTCATATCGTCAAGCGCGTTGATGACAAGCTGCGAGACGATCAATCGCGCGTTGCGCTTGTCGTCGGCGGGGACGACATACCAGGGCGCGTCGTCGGTGCTGGTGGCGCTCAGCGCATGTTCATAGGCGCGCCGATAGTCCTTCCAATAGCTGCGCTCCTTGGCGTCGGACGGTGAAATCTTCCAGGTCTTGTCGGGATCGTCGAGCCGCGCCAGCAGACGCCGCAATTGCTCTTCCTTCGAAATATGCAGGAAGATTTTGACGAAGCGCGTCTCATTGGCGTGCAGATGCCGCTCGAAAGCGCGGATCGAATGGAGCCGCTCCTTCCATAAGTCGCCGAGATCGTCCTTCTTCGCCTCGATGCCTTCGGCGGCGAGCAGTTCAGGATGGACGCGCGTAACGAGAACCGGCTCGTAATAGGAACGGTTGAAGACGCCAATCTCGCCCCGCTCGGGCAGGGCGTGGGATTCGCGCCAGAGAAAATCATGCGCCGCCTCGCGCGACGTCGGCGTCTTGAAGCTGACGACCTTGCAGCCCTGCGGATTGACGCCCGACATCACATGGGCAATCGCGCCGTCCTTGCCGGCGCTGTCCATGCCCTGCAGCACGATCAGCAGGGCGTAGCGGTTTGAGCGATAGAGATGTTCCTGCAGCAGGCTCAGCCGCGCGACATCCTCGCTCAGCGCCTTGGCGTAACCGTCCTTCGAATCATAGAACGCGTGGACCGCCGTCGGCCGGTCGGCCAGCGAGACTTTTTCGTCTTCGGCGACCCGAAACGGCGTGACGTCGATTTTCATCGCACGGCCTTCTTCGGTTGTACTGCGCTCACAGCGGGCGATGGCCTTCGGCGCGCTTGGCCAGCTTGGCGAATTTCTTGATGACGCGATCGCGCTTGAGCTTGGAGATGTGGTCGATGAACAAGACGCCGTCGAGATGGTCGATTTCGTGCTGCAGGGCGGTGGACAGCAGGCCTTCGGCGAGGAGCTCCTGCGGCTTGCCG
>SSMV01000037.1 GCA_004799435.1 Bradyrhizobium sp. | reverse complement strand
GTGCTCTGCGCGCCAAAGGCTGACATGGTTACTCTCAAAATCTATAGACTAGATATAATTTATGGCCAGATTCGCGCGGGGGCAAGCGTCATCGCGAAATCGGAAGGGTTTGGGCCAAATAAAGAAAACTATTCTACGTGGCCGGCGCGACGCGATAGAAAGTCTCTCAGAAATTCCCGGGCGGAGAACCAGAAGTCCTACGAGAAGGTCGGCCACGCGCAAGCGAGACCACCGGGGCGGCGCTGGCCACCGAGGGCTACTCAACACGCGAGTGAAATATGACGCTCGAAACGGACGCCGTCGAGTTCAGTCGAGATTGGGAGGCGGCATGGAATCGACGCGATGTCGAGGCGGTGCTCGCCCATTTCGCCGAGGATGCGCTGTTCACTTCGCCCGTCGCGCAGCAGATCGGCTTTGCGCCGAGCGGGGTCATTCGCGGCAAAAGCGAATTGCGTCGCTATTGGCTGGCGGCTCTTGAGAAGAGTCCCGATCTGAGGCTCCGCATCACCGCCGTCTATCGCGGCGTCGATACGATCGCGATCGCATTTCAGAACCAGCAGGGCGTCGATCGGCTCGAAATCCTTCGCTTCGCCGACGGTCTGGTGATCGAGGGGCACGGCGCCTTCATCGCGCGGTGACGCGAACACGATCTGCGTGGCGAGCCGGCTTTAGACGATTCCCGCCGAGGTTCCAGCCACTGGCGGGCGCTCCTTCGTCTTGTGCGCGCGGTAGTTTGAGGCGCGATAGGTCTCGATCGGCGCGATCGCGCCCCCAGTTCGCAGTCGCGCGGTGGCGAGCAGCGGCGATAGATCGGTCGTGAAGGCGCGCTTGAGTTCGAGATGCGCGCCCAGCGCGTCATTGGCGCCCTGCGCTGCGGCGAGCGCCTGACGATCGACGATCAGCGCCTGCGCGTAAGCGCGCTGCAATTCGATCGCCGATTGAATCAGGCTCTCGATCGGGTCGGTCACATTATGCGACTGGTCGATCATATAGGCCGGCGCAAAGCCCTCGGCCCTGCGTTGCTTGGCGTCGACCAATTCGTTGAAAACGAGGAACAGCCGGAAGGGCTCGACCGAGCCGGTGTCGAGATCGTCGTCGCCATATTTCGAATCGTTGAAATGAAAGCCGGCAAGTTTTTTGAAACGCGTCAGCCGCGCGACGATCTGCTCGATGTTGACGTTGGGCGCATGGTGTCCGAGATCGACGAGGCAGAGCGCCTTGGGGCCGAGTTCAAGCGCTGCGGCGAAGCTGGTGCCCCAGTCAGAAATCACCGTCGAATAAAAGGCCGGCTCATAGAGCTTGTGTTCGATGAAGACGCGCCAGTCTTCGGGAAGCGCGCCGTAAATCTCGCGCATCGAATCGAGATAGCGATCGAAGGCCGAGGTCAGATTGGATTGGCCGGCGAAATTCGAACCGTCGCCGATCCAGACCGTCAACGCTTTCGAGCCGAGCTTACGCCCAAGCTCGATACATTCGAGATTATGCGCGATGGCCTGGGCGCGCACGCGCGCTTCGACATGGCTGAGCGAGCCGAACCTATAGGAAAGCTTCTGGTCCGGCTGATCCTGAAACGTATTGGAATTGACGGCGTCGAAACCGAGGCCGCGCGAAGCCGCCGCTTCGTGCAGCGCTTTCGGGTCGCTCGTCTTGTCCCAGGGAAAATGCGGCGAGATCGTCGCGGTGGCGCGAACGAGCTGATGGATGGTGGCGCAATCCTCGATCTTGTCGAAGATATTGCGCGGCTCGCCTGGCCCGGGAAAACGGGCGAAGCGCGTGCCGCCCGTCCCGACGCCCCAGGTCGGAATGGCGACGCTGAACGCCATGACCGCGTTGGTGATCGCCTCGGCGTCGATCCCGCGACGCCCCAATTGACGCGACAACGCCTGATAGTCCTCGGTCGTCGCGGCTTCGGCGGCGCGGTTGCGCTCGGCGATGAAATCGGCGCTGATCTGATGTGACATCGCGAACCCTCGCCTTGCACGCCCTAGCGCGGAAACGCCTGCGCGTTGCCGGCATCGACATTCAGCACGTTGCCGGTCGATTTCGCCGAGAGATCGGAAGCGAAGAAATAGATCGCCTCGGCGACATCCTCGGGCAGAACCGACAATTTCAGCATCGAACGCTTGCGGTAGACTTCCTCAAGCTCGTCCTCGCTGACCCGGTTGGAGGCGGCGCGCTGCTCGCGCCATTCGCCCGCCCAGATCTTCGAGCCGCGCAGCACGGCATCGGGATTGACCGTATTGACGCGAACGCCATGCGGGGCGCCTTCCAGCGCGAGACAGCGCGCGAGATGAATTTCGGACGCCTTGGCGGCGCAATAGGCGGAAGCGCCGGGCGAAGCGACAAGGCCGTTTTTCGAGGCGACAAAGATGACCGAGCCGCCGAAATTCTGGCGCAGCAACAGGCGGAAGGCTTCGCGCGCAACGAGGAAATAGCCGGTGGCGAGGATGTCCATGTTCTTCAGCCATAGCGCGAGGCTGGTGTCCTCGATCGCCGCGGCGGAGGCGATGCCGGCATTCGACACGACAATGTCGACGCCGCCATAGGCGAGCGCGCATTCGGTGAGGCTGGCGATGACGGCGGATTCATTGGTCACGTCGAGCTTCACGCCAACCGCGGCATCCTTGCCAAATCGCTTGGCCGCGACGCCGACCCGCTCCTCCAGCGCCTTCTCGTCGATGTCGGCCAGCACGACGCAGGCGCCCTCTTCGAGCAGCCGCAGCGCCGTGGCGAAGCCGATGCCGCCGGCGCCGCCGGTGATATAGGCGATGCGGCCGGCGAGCGATTTCGCTTTCGGCATACGCTGCAGCTTGGCCTCTTCGAGCAGCCAATATTCGATGTCGAAGGCTTCCTGCTCGGGCAGGCCAACATAGGTGCTGACGCCCGACGCGCCGCGCATGACATTGATCGCGTTGACGTAGAATTCCGCGGCGACGCGCGCCGTCGCCTTGTCCTTGGCGAAGGAGAACATGCCGACGCCCGGAACGAGATAGATCACCGCATTGGGATCGCGCATCGCCGGGGAATTCGGCTTTTTGCAGCGCTGATAATAGCCTGCGTAGTCGGCGCGATAGGCGGCGAGCCTCTCGTCGAGCGAGGCGGCGACCGCCTCAAGATTGTCGGCGGCCGGATCGTAGTCCAGCGTCAGCGGCCGGATCTTGGTGCGCAAGAAATGATCCGGGCATGACGTGCCGAGCGGCGCCAGCGCGGCGAGGGCTTTCGAATTGACGAATTCCAGCACTACCGGCGCGTCGGTGAAATGGCCGACCTTGCGCTCGCCGCCTGAAATCTTGCCGCGAATGAGCGGCATCAGGCGCGCGGCGACCTCGCGGCGCTTGGCGCGGCTCGCCGCCGCGACCCGTTCGCCCTCAAAAGGCGGCTGCTTGGCGTTAGCGGCGAGCCAGGCCGCCGCTTCGTCGATGATGCTGAGCGTCGTCTCGTAGGAGGCCTTCGAAGTCGCGGCCCAAGTAAACAGCCCATGGCCGCCGAGCACGACGCCGATATATTCAGGATGCTTGGTCGCCATCTCGCCGAGTTTCAGGCCGAGATCGAAGCCCGGCCGCTGCCAGGGCAGAAAGCCGAGCTTGCCGCCAAAGACGCGTTTGGTCAGCTCCTCAGCGTTGGCCGAAGCGGCGATTGCGATCACCGCATCGGCATGGACATGATCGACGTGAACATGCGGCACGAAAGCGTGCAGCGACGTGTCGATCGAGGTCGCGCGTGGATTGAGATTGAAGGTGCAATGATTGAAGAGGGCGACCATCTCGTCCTCATGCGCGATCCCGCGATAGATCGCTTTGAGGCCGAGAAGCTTGTCGAGATAGAGGGTCGAGAAACCGTCGAGCTTCATCGAGCCGATGTCGCCGCCCGAGCCTTTGACCCACAGCACCGTCGCCGGTTTTTTGTCGAGCGGATCGAGTGAAGCCACCTTGGCCGAGGTGTTGCCGCCGCCAAAATTGGTGATGCGCAGATCGCTGCCAAGCAGGTTGGAGCGATAGAGCAGAAGCCCCGGCTCATCGAGCTTCGCGGCGTGAGCGTCGTCCCAGAGATTCGGCAGTTGCGTGGCCGCGCGGTCGGGCATCGGGCGTCTCTCCGGGATTTTTCCCAGATGGGTAGAGGCACGACCGATCAGTGTCAATCACATCCGCGCATTTTTGCGGCGCGATACGAATGATGCAGCGCGATAATGATCGAAATTCGGGAAATCGCGTTGACGCTTTGATCGAACTGTGAACAGTTGTGATCGATAGGGAGGACGATCGCGGTGCACGAACGCGAACGCGGGCAGATCATCAAGGCGATGCTGCGAGAGAGCGGATTGATCCGCGTCGCCGATGTTTGCCGCGCCACCGGCGCTTCGGAAGCCTCGGTGCGGCGTGATTTCGTGCGTTTCGCCAAGTCGGGCCTCGCCACGCGGGTTCGCGGCGGCCTTGAAGCGATGCAGAGCCACGGCGGCGCTTCCGACGCGCCGGCTCTGGCGACCCGTTCCTTCGATTTCAGCCAGACTTTGAACGTCGCCGCCAAGCGCGCCATCGCGCGGGTGGCGGTCGGCATGTGCGAAGACGGCGAAGCAATCATCATCAATGGCGGATCGACGACCTTCGAAATGGGCGCCTTTCTGCGCGAGCGCCGCCTGAAGGTTCTGACCAATTCCTATCCGCTCGCCGAACTGCTGATCCATGATTCCAAATGTCGCGTCGCCCTGCCCGGCGGCGAGGTCTATCGCGAGCAGAAGCTGATCGTCTCGCCCTTCGACGAGGACGCCATTCAGCATTATCTCGCCAGTTGCATGTTCATGAGCGGCCTGTCGATCGGTCCGCTCGGCGTGATCGAAGGCGATCCGCTGATCGCCCGCGCCGAGACCAAGCTGCTCAAGCGGGCCGACAAGCTTGTCGTTTTGGCAGACTCGTCGAAATTCAGCATGCGCGGCAGCCTTGTCGTCTGCCCGCTGTCACGCATCCACACGCTGATCACCGATCGCGCGGCGCCCGCAGCGGCGCTGGCGATGCTGCGCGACGCCGGCGTTCACACGATCCAGGTCGATCTCGAAGAGGCCAGCGGGCTGCGCGCCCGCGTTTCGGCTTAAAGGAATCCGGCGCGAGGCCGGCGAATGAACATGCCGCATCAACGGCATGGAGAGAGTAAGCGGGAGGAAAGCATGCTCAATAGGCGTTTGCTATTGCAGTTGATGGGCGGCGTTTCGATGGTCGCCGGCGCCGGTCTCGGCGTGGGTCCGACATTCGCGGCGGACAAGCTGCGCGTCGCGATGGTCGTCAAAGCGCTCGGCATCGGGTTCTTCGACGCCTGCCGCGACGGCGGCCTCGAAGCGGCCAAGGAACTCGGCAATGTCGATCTGATCTACACCGGTCCGACCAAGACCACGGCGGAAGAACAGATCGCCGTCATCGAATCGCTGATCGCCGAGAAGGTCGACGCGATCGCGATCTCCGCCGACGACACCAACGCGCTGGTGCCGGTCTGCAAGAAGGCGATGAGCCGCGGCATCAAGGTGATCTCGTTCGACTCCGGCATCGCGCCGGAAGGCCGGATCATGCATCTCAACCCGTCGAACAACGCGCTGATCGGCTCCAAGTGCGTGCAGATGATGGCCAAGACCCTTCATAATGAAGGCGACGTCGCCATTCTCTCGGCGACCGCCCAGGCCACGAACCAGAACATCTGGATCGAGGAAATGAAGAAGGAATGGGCCAAGCCCGACTACGCCAAGATGAAGCTTGTCTCGACCGTCTATGGCGACGACGTCGCTGACAAGAGCTATCGCGAG
>SSMV01000036.1 GCA_004799435.1 Bradyrhizobium sp. | reverse complement strand
CTTCGCTCATATCCATGGCGACGCCGGGAAGCAGCAGGCGATCGAGAAAGCCTTTGAACATCGCCGGGGGCCCGAAGCACCAGGTCGGGAATTGCACGACAAGCGCGTCGGCGCTCTTCAGGCGCGCGACTTCATTCTCGACGCCGATCTGATTGCGCGGCGGGTCGCGGTAATTACGACAGGCTTCCGCCGGCAAAACGGGCACGAAAGATTCCGCGTAAAGATCGAGGAGATCGATCGCATGACCCGCCGGTCTGAGCGCCGTCAGGGCCGCCGCGCGGATTGCGGCGTGAAAGGAATCGGGGAGGGGATGACAATAGACATAGAGAATCCGCATCGACGGTCACATTGCTGACGGTCGCGACTTGGGCGGGGCGATACGCGCCCCGCCCGCCGTGACGCGCTCAGCTCCTGCTGGCGTTCCACTGGCCGTCATATTTGAATTGCGGGCCGGCCTTGAGCTGGTCCACGGTCGCGCCGATCGACGCTCGCCACGTGTGGTTGCCGGCGTCATAGGCGACCGCGATGGCGTCGGGGCTTACCGCGACATAACGCGCGCCGACGCCGAGAACGCCGCCGACCGACACGATATAGGCGTTGATCTTCTTCGACTCGTCGAACGCGACGTCTTTGATCTTGCCGACGTCGTGATGCTGGTCGTCATAAACGTCCAGCCCGACCAGATTGGAACTCAACTGATCGGTGTTCGGCACTTCAATCAGAGCTTCGTTCTTGAAAGGCGGCGCCTTGGGGGCGTTGATCGGCGGCGCCATTGCATTGGGATTGGCGGCGGCCGGCGGGCTGGCGTTCGTGTCGTTGGCGTTGTTGGGTGCGTTCTGCGCGAGCGCGGCGGCGACGGAAAAGGCGGATATCGCCGCGGCGGCGAGTAGAAAATTGCGCATGGCGTTCGCTCCTTGAAAAAGCGCGCGTCTCTCGGACGCGGCATTGCAGGTGAACACGCTGCGCGCGGAAGGGTTCCCCGAAGGACGGGCGCCGAGAGAAATCTCGTGGCGCGTAAAATCACTCGGGAGAGCAGCGCTAAGGTCGCGCAACGCGAAGCGCGGAACCTTCTCTCGCGCTCGCCATTGTTCGAGCGAGACAAGCCAGGGAGAGTCGGATGGCGGACCAAAGACACGCTGAGGTGATCGAGAAGGACCGCGCTCGTCAGGGCGTCACCGGCCACAATGTGCGCTATGTCCTGTTCGGCAGCCTCGCGCTCGTCGTCATCGCGTTTATCGCCATCGCGATCTTCATGAGGACGTGACGCAAAAGTGGCGCTCTGGTCGTGCCGGCGGCGCGCCTCCGCCTCAGACGCCTTCGAGCAGTCCGACAGAAACGATGACGCCGGCGATCGCGGCGAGATCGCAAAGGTCGGTAAGCACGCTGCCGAGCGGTGAACCGATCATCGCGCTTACGGCGAGCACCCCGGCGCTGATCAGTCCGATGGAAATCGCCGTCATTGTCCGCCCCTCGAATTTGAGCTCGCCCGCGCGGATGAAAGCCGCCTGCTCTCATTCAAACGAAAAGGGCTGGCCAAACGTTCCGCGCAGGAACGCTGGAATCCGGGAGCGGCGAATATGGCGAACGTCGGCAGTGGAATCGCGCTGGCGGAACAAAGTGACGCGATGCGACGTTGGCAAGCACAGAGAATCTTTTAGATCGATTCCATCCGCTTCGATCAGGACGTCGCAAAGGAGGACGTTATGAGAATCGCCGCATTCGCCATGGCGCTGTCCGTCGCCTGTTTGGCCGGCTCTGGCGCGCAGGCCGATCAATCAGGTCCTTTCGCGAAATGGCTGGATAAGAATACGGCGCGATGCGTGTCGGTTGCCGATTTCGAAACGGTCGCGAAGCCGATTCGCCTGACGCCGGAACAGTTTCAATTCGTCCGGGCGCTCTTTGTCGCCCTGCCGCCGATGTCGCGGGCGCTGCCGCCCGGCGATCACGCCATAATGGCGCAGGCCGATGGCCAAACGCTGCTCGCTCTGGTTGGCGACGATGTTTCCTGCGCGCGCTTTCTCGCACCCGATTTCGTCCTCAGCATGGTGATGCAGGTCGGGCAGGGCGCGACGGCCCAGATCGGCGAGCCGGCGACTTTCACGATCGTTCGCTGATTTTGCCTTCGCTGAATTCGCGCCAACGCGCGGAAATCGAGTCGGCGCCGACCCGCGGCGCTGACTGCGATCACGATTCCCCGTAAAGCCTCTGGTGAACGATCAGGGCGACGATCAGAATCGGCGACGACAGGAAGGCGCCGACCGGTCCCCATAGCCAGGTCCAGAAGGCCAGCGAAAGCAGGACCGCGAGCCCATTGAGCTCCAACTGCCGGCCGACGACCGTCGGGGTGACGAAATGCCCTTCGATCGTCACCAGCAGAGCGTAACAGGCCGCGGGCACGAGACCCTGGATCAGCTCCGGCGCCGTCGCGACGCCGGCGACAATCAGGATTATGAATGTCGCCGCTGGCCCAACGATCGGAATGAAATTCAGCGCGGTTGCCAGCGCGCCGAAGCCGAGCGCATTCGGCGTTCCCGCGATCCAGCAGATCGTGCCAGTGATCACGCCGACGCCGAGATTGATCAGCGAGACGGTCATCAGATAGCTCGCCAGCCCCGCTTCGACGCCGTTGACGATCTTCAACGCCGCCAGGCGCGAGTCATGGCTGGCGAAGGTCATCACCAAGGCCCGCCGCAAGTCCGGCCATTTGGCGATAAACAGCAGCAGCACGACGAGAAAGAACAGAAAGCCGGCGATCGGCGGCCAAAGGAAGCCGATCGTCGAGGGCACCCAGGCGAAGCTCAGACTGGGTAGCGGAAACGCTGGGCCGTTCTCGCCTTCGCCCAGACCGTAGCGGCGCAAGGGCGCCGCGAAATCGCTGATCCGGTCCCGCCATTTTTCGATCAGGTCCGGCAATGCATTGGCCAGTTCGGAAACGCGCGGCAGGATCAATGCGATCGTCAAAGCGATGACGAGCGTCACGCCGGCGACAATCAGCACCGCCGAGACCGCCCGTGGCACGCGTGCGACCTCGAGCTTGCGGGCGATCGGCGAGAGCGTGACGCCGACGACGAATGCACTCGCGATCGGCAGCAACAATGCGCTTGCGGCGTAAAGTGCGAAGCCGACCGCGATGGTCGCCAGGGCCGCCAGTGAGATCGTGGAGATCGTCGACAGCGCAGGCCAGGTCAGGCCCCCTTCGTTTTGATCGGCGACGATTGAAGATGGGCGATGTTCTCGCAATGGCGCCATTCCACAATGATGGCCGCGACGCGGAGCCGCCTCGGTCTTTATGGAACTGCGCCCGCCGGCCAGAGGTTCCGTGTCGTGCCGACCCGCCGCCTCCCAATAAGAAGGGCCGCGTCTGCAGCGGCGGAAACGGCCCTTCGACGAGGCGCGCTAGCGATCCGGCACAGGATACGGAGTCACGGGGCCAGATGAGAGCGCCAGTCCTCGATCTCGCGCTTCGCAAGATCCTTTTCGAGGCCGTAGCGCTCCTGGATCTTGCCCTCGAGTTGGTCGCGCTTGCCCTCGATCGACGTCAGATCGTCGTCGGTGAGACGACCCCACTGCTCCTTCGCCTTGCCCTTGACCTGCTTCCAGTTTCCTTCGATGCGGTCCCATTCCATGGCTTGGCTCCCTCATGCGGGTGAACGTCGGAAGGAACGCCTGCCGGAGCGCGAATGTTCCCTTCGACGTCGAGCGGGGAACGGTTCAACGGCCTGGGTTGTTAAGCTGCCAGGGGCCTCAGCACGCAGAGGCCTCAGCACGCAGAGGCCCTGGGGCGTCGTAAGAACTTGGATTTGGCCATGGCTCCCAACGACTTTCAGGATTGGCGAGGCGACCTCGTCAGACGCCCCACCCGAGGTCTCGACGCGCGTTTGCGCGAGCGGCTTGGTCGGTCCTTGCGGGACCATTACGACCGCCAGCTTCGCGCGCCCGTCCCGGCGAGATTGCTCGAACTGCTTGAGCGCATAGAAGGCGGCGCGCGACGCGACGACGTCGCCGAGCGTTAGGGAGCGGTCGCGTCAACAGGGCGTTTCAGCTCGGCGCCAGCGCCATTCTTTCTCTCCCCTTCCCACAATAAAATGCGGGGCGGCCACCGGCCGTCCCGCTCTTCAGTGAAGGCGTGTGACTCAGGCGGCGGCCTGGTTGACTTCGCTCTCGGCGATCTTGGTCAGCAGCGTATCGGCGTGCCGCTCCTCGGCCAGCGTCTCCTGCAGCACCTGCGCGCAATCGTCGCGACCGATCGATTTCGCCCAGGCGATCAGCGTGCCGTAACGCGTCATCTCGTAATGCTCGACCGCTTGCGCCGCCGCAATAAGCGCAGCGTCCAGCACGTTTTCGTCGTCCACGTCGCCGGCGACCTCATTGGCCTCCTTCAGGATGCCGTCGATCGCCGGGCAGGTCACCGATTTCGGCTTGGAGCCGTGCATTTCGAATACCTGTTCGATGCGCTGCACATGACCCTTCGTCTCTTCGAGATGATTTTGAAAGGCGCGCTTCAGATCCGGCGTATGCGCCTTGGCGACCATATCCGGCAGAGCCACGACAATCCGCCGCTCGGCGTAATAGATGTCGCCGAGCTGGTGGAGGAAGAGATCGTCCATTGTCTTGATGTCTTTGGAGAAGAGACCCATCGTTGCAACTCCCTTGGCTGGCTGTGGCTCGGGCTGACTGAGGCGCCAAACGCCGCAATTCCTATTGCGGCGACCCAGCTTGCAACGTGCCGGCCACGCAATTGTTCCGCTCGCGGAACCCTTCTCCCATTGGCGCGGCAACGCCCCCCTCCGCCTGTCCGACGTCGAGCGGGCCAATCAAGGAACCCTTCGGCGATTGCGGCGTTTTGACTGCGTCCGTCCGCGCCTTTTCCCCCAAGGCCCCGACGGCGACGACTTGGGGCCGCCCACGGTACGCCGCGGCGGCCCCTCCTTTTTTCACCGATCCTTGGCCCAGCAATGCGAGGCGCTGTGACCGCTGACGCGGAGGCGCCTAGGGGCGCGTCTCACTCGGGCCGCGACACCTTGGCGCGGGAGCGCGCCAGCGCGATCGCCTCGACCATCGTGCGCTCGCTATAGGGCTTCTCGAGCGTCACGGCGTCGCCCAGCCCAGCGCGCTGCAAATCGGAGCGCGGCGCTCCATAGCCGGAGGCAAAGATCACGCACAGGTTCGGCTGCTTGCCGATTGCGAGGGCGGCAAGCTTGTCGCCAGGCATGTCGGGCAGGCCGATATCGGTGAAAAGCACATCGAATGCGCCGGCGTCGAGCAAGGCCAGCGCGCGCGCGCCGTTCTCGGCCTCGGCGACCGCGTGGCCGAGAGAAGACAACATTTCGCTGGCGGAAAAGCGGATGATCGCCTCATCCTCCACCAGCAGCACGCGCAGCGCCACAACCTCGGACTCTGCGTCGACCGCCTGCTGACGCTCCGCCTGCGTTTGCTGCGCGGGGCGCTTGGCTTGACGGTTACGCAGCACGTGTCGGTCTTCTCGCGCCATAGCCTCACGCGTACAAGGTTTGCGGAGCAATTCGACCCCTTCGTCGACTCGGCTGTCACGCCCGATCGAATTCTCGGTTCGTCGCCGCAACCGCCGGCGAATGCTTGCATATTTCCGGCCACCGCGTCGAGGCCGCGATCGTCTCCGCCTCGCATCGGTCGGCGACAATCTTTTTCAACGGATCGAGAACCAATCGCGGTCTGGCGCGTTATCCCACTCAGCTCGAAACCGAGAGGCGAGCGGCTCGATGGCTGAACGCGGTCGGCAATCTCGTGGCGACGTTCCGGCAAGACCGGCCAGACGAAGGCGGAAATGGTCGCAGGAGGTGAGCGAACATTCGGACGCGCTCGATATCGACAGCAAGACGTTCAGCGGGCGGAACGCCGCGGCGATCGCCAGATCCTTGAAACGGTCGGCCCAGGCGAGCGACCGACGCAAATCGACGCCTTTCCGCGCCGCGATGTCAATGCTCTCATTTTACGTTAACCGCGCCGGCGCGAATCTCTCGCCGCGACAGAAGCGGACGCTCGAAGCCGCGAAGAATGAATTGCGCAAGGCCTTCGGCCGCGCTCCCGCGCCCTGGCAACGTTCCATGAAATCGCCACGCCGGGGAACGAAAACCCGCCGGCGCGGTTGACGACACGGCGACATTTCAAAAAGCGGCCCGCGGCGAAGCGCTTTCGCGGGCATGGGGGTGCAGGCAATGGTGGGAGCGGGACCGAATGGCGTTGCGCAAGGCGCGGGCCAGACGCAACAGCACGCGATCTCGGTTGACGATTCCTTTCAGGAGCGGCGGCTTCTGACATTCAAACACGGCGACACTTTTGCGGTTTTCAATCACGCGGGCGACGCGTTGCAACATGAGGGCGGCGCCCAGGGCATTTTCTATCGCGACACCCGCCACCTTTCGCATTTTCAGCTGACGGTTGACGGCGTTCGGCCGATGCTGCTGAGCGCCACATTGCGCGATGACAACGCCACGCTGACTTGCGACCTCACCAATCCCGATCTGCCAATTCCCGATTCCAACGAAACGCTCGAGCATGACCTCATTCATATCCGCCGCTCGCGGTTCCTTTGGAACGCCGCGTGCATGGAGCGGACGGTAACGCGGAATTTCGATCGCCACTCGCGCCGGGTGAAGATCGAATTCGCCTTCGCCGCCGATTTCGCCGATGTCTTCGAGGTTCGCGGCGCCCACCGCGCCCACCGCGGCGAACTCGACGAACCCCAGGTCGGTAACGACTACATCAAGTTTAGCTATCTCGGCCTCGATCAGACGCGCCGTGAGACCGTCGTGCGCTTCGACCCGCCGCCGACACGCCTGTCGGGCGCCCGCGCGGATTTCGTTTTCGACCTCGCTCCGGGCGCTTCGTATTCCCTGTTTGTCGAAATCGCCTGCGCCGCGCCATGGCCGCACCCGAGCCGACGCGCCTATTTCGTCGCGCTGCGCGATCGCCGCCGTGCGCTGCGGACCGCGTCCTCGCGCGCAGCGGCGATTTCCTCCTCTGAAGAAAGTTTCAACGAAACCGTCCGGCGCAGCGTTTCCGATCTGAACATGCTGATGACCGACACCCCGGAGGGGCCTTACCCCTATGCAGGTGTGCCGTGGTTCAGCGCGGCCTTCGGTCGCGATGCGCTGATTACCGCGCTGCAGACCTTATGGCTCGATCCCTCGATCGCGGGCGGCGTCCTCGGCCATCTCGCGGCGACGCAGGCGACCCAGTTCGATCCCGCCGCCGACGCGGAGCCGGGCAAGATCCTGCATGAAGCGCGTTACGGCGAAATGGCCGCGCTCGGCGAGGTGCCGTTCCGGCGCTACTACGGCGCGATCGATTCGACGCCGTTGTTCATCATGCTCGCCGGCGCCTTTCTCGACCGCACCGGCGATCTCGCGACGGTGCTGCGGCTATGGCCGAACATCGAGGCGGCGCTCGACTGGATGACGCGCTATGGCGACCGCGACGGCGACGGCTTCATCGAATATGGGCGGCGCGCGGCGGACGGTCTTATCAATCAGGGCTGGAAAGACAGTCACGATTCGATCTTTCACGCCGACGGCGCCGCCGCCCGTGGTCCGATCGCCGTCGTCGAGGTGCAAGCCTATGCCTATGCGGCGTGGCGCGCCGCCGAGCGCATCATGCACCGCGCCGGCGAAACTCAGCGGGCGTCAGGATATGGCGCGCAGGCGGAGGCGCTGCGCCGGCGCTTCGACGACGCCTTCTTCGATGAGAAGCTCGGTTCCTATGTGCTGGCGCTCGATGGCGACAAGCGGCCCTGCCGGGTGCGCGCCTCCAATGCCGGCCATGCGTTATTTGCCGGGATCGCCTATCCCGAGCGCGCGACGACGGTCGCGCGGACGCTGACCGGCGGCGACTTTTTCGGCGGGTGGGGCGTGCGCACGCTGGCGACGACCGAGGCGCGCTACAACCCGATGAGCTATCACAACGGTTCGGTCTGGCCGCATGACAACGCGCTGATCGCCGCCGGCTTCGGCCGCTACGGCTTTCGCGACGAGGCCGCCAAGGTCTTCGAGGGCATGTTCGCCGCGCTCGGCTACATCGAGCTGCGCCGACTGCCCGAGCTCTTTTGCGGCTTCTCGCGCAAGCGCGCGCAGGGGCCGACCTCCTATCCGGTCGCCTGCTCGCCGCAGGCCTGGGCCGCCGCTACGCCTCTGTCGATGGTGCAGTCCTGCATTGGACTCGAGTTCGATCCCGACGAGATGCAGATCACGTTCCGCAATCCGGTGCTGCCGAGTTTTGTCAACGATCTCGTTCTGTGCGGACTGGCGATCAAAGACGGATCGGTTGATGTGGCGCTGCGGCGGTCAGGACGTCGGGTGCTTGTCGAGGTGCTGGCCCGGCGCGGCCCGGTGCGGGTCGTGACGATCAACTAAGAGAAGGACTGCGCCATGAGAATCGCTCAAGTCGCTCCGCTGACCGAAGCCGTGCCGCCGCCGCTTTACGGCGGCACGGAGCGCGTTATTTCCTGGCTCACCGAAGAGCTGGTCGATCTCGGCCATGACGTCACGCTATTCGCCAGCGGGGATTCGATCACCGCCGCCAAGCTGGTCTCGATGTGGCCTCGCTCTCTACGGCTCGACGGCACCGTACGCGACGCCAACGCATTGCATCTCGAACTTATCGAGCGGGTCTATCAGCGCGCCGATGAATTCGATTTGATCCATTTTCATCTCGACTATCTTCCCTTCTCGCTGATGTCGCGCCAGTCGACGCCCTTCGTCACCACACTGCACGGCCGGCTCGATCTTCCCGAGCATCAGCCGATCTTCTCGACCTTCTCGCATGTGCCGGTGGTGTCGATTTCTGACGCCCAGCGCCGCCCGATGCCCAAGGCGAACTGGGCCGCGACCATCCATCACGGATTGCCCCAAGGACTGCTGCGCCCCGAGCCGATCGTCCCGTCCTATCTCGCTTTCCTTGGCCGCATGTCGCCGGAGAAGCGGGCGGACAGGGCGATCGCCATCGCGCGGCTTAGCCGGCTGCCGCTCAAGATCGCCGCCAAGGTCGATCGCGTCGACGGCGACTATTTCGAAACGCAGATTCGGCCGCTGCTCGGCGCGCCGGGCGTTGAGTTTATCGGCGAAATCGACGACGCGCAGAAGGAACGTTTTCTCAGCGGCGCAATCGCGTTGCTGTTGCCGATCGACTGGCCGGAACCCTTCGGCCTCGTCATGATCGAGGCCATGGCCTGCGGAACGCCGGTGATCGCCTACAATCGCGGCTCGGTGTCGGAAATCATCGAGGACGGCGTGACCGGATTCGTGGTCGAAGACGAAACAAGCGCCGTCGCCGCGGTCAGGGAGGCCGCGCGTCTGCCGCGGGCGCGAATTCGCGCCCGCTTCGAGCAGCGCTTCACGGCGCGGCGCATGGCCAATGATTATCTCGACCTCTATCGCCGTCTGGCAATCGGCGACCGCGGTCGTCTGCGGCTCGCCACGGTCTAGCTGCCGAGGGACTTCTCTAATCCCGTCTCGCTTGATGCATATCGACGAAATCGAGCGCGTCGCGGAGTGGAACGAAGACATTGGTCGCCTGCCGCTGATGCGGCGACAGCACCGTGCGATCCGAATCCGCCCAACTCGCCAGTTTGACGACGCGGCCCAATCCAAGCCCGCCGTCGACTTCGGCCTCGACGATGAACAACCCCTCGGTATCGATGAAGAACGTGTGATCGCCGAAGAGTTCGGAAAGCGAATCGATCGCCGGGTCCATATCGGGCAAGGTCACGGCTTCGAGCTCGGCGGCGGCCTCGGCGGCGCGCAAGGGCTTCAGCTTCATCGATCCGCTCCTTCTTCGGCTTACGACAATATGGGGCGCGCGTTCACATCGCGATCCGGCGGCGATCCGCGCAAGTTCCTCCACTAGTGAAGAAACTGGCCGTCCGGTCGACGATCCTGCGGCGATTTCATGGAAGTTCCGGCCGCCGCGCCGCAATTGCGGCTCGCTTCCGGCGAGGCTAAAAACGCGCTTCGGTCATGCGATGGATTTGACGCTCTGGCGGGCGCCGTCGCCGGAATACCTGAGGAGCGGCACGTCGTGGAACTGATCGGGATGCTCGATTCACCCTTCGTACGCCGCGTTGCCGTAGCGATGCTGGCGGCCGAGGTTCCTTTCGTTCATCGTCCGATTTCGTTGTTTCGCCATATCGACGCCTTCTCGGCGATCAATCCGCTGCTCAAGGCGCCGACGCTGGTCGCCGATGACGGAACGACGCTGACCGACTCGGGCGTGATCCTCGACTATCTCGCCTGTCTCTATCCGAAGATCGCGGCGCTGACGCCAAGCGCGCCGGCCGAGCGCCTTGTCGCGCTCCATGCGATCGGCGTCGGATTGACCGCGATGGAAAAGGCCGTGCAGCTTCATTATGAGCGCGCGCTGCGTCCGCCCGAGATGCGGCATGAACCCTGGCGCGCTCGCGTCGAAGGCCAGCTCGCCTTCGCGCTCACAACGCTGGAGCGCGAAGCGCCGGGCTCAGGCTGGATCGGCGCGACGACGCGCGGCCTCGCCGACATCACAATCGTCTGCGCTTTTGGCTTCGTGCGCGGGATGATCGGCGATCTCGTCGAGACCGATCGCTATCCGCGGCTTCGCGAATTTTGCGCCCGCGCCGAGGCGCTGCCGGAGTTTCGCCGCGCGCCGCCGGAGGACGGCGTCGTCGCGCCGGTTGAGCTGGCGCATTGACTTCGCCGACCGGCGAGCGCGAATAGGCCGCCTTATGAAAGCCTTGCCTGAAACAATGCGCGCGGTGGAGATTGCCGCGCCCGGCGGCCCAGAGATGCTGCGGCTGACGGCGCGGCCGCCGCCACGCGCGGGGGAGGGTGAGATTCTCATTCGCGTCGCCGCCGCCGGCGTCAATCGACCCGATGTCTTTCAGCGGCAGGGGTTTTATGCGCCGCCGCCCGGCGCCTCCGATCTTCCCGGCCTCGAGATCGCCGGCGAGGTCGTGGCGCTCGGCGCCAAGGCGACGCGTCATGCGGTGGGCGCCGAGGTCGTCGCGCTGCTGCCCGGCGGCGGCTATGCCGAATATGCCGTCGTTCATGAGACCAATGCGCTGCCGGTCCCGGCCGGGTTGACGATGGTCGAAGCGGCGGCGATCCCTGAGACCTATTTCACCGTCTGGACCAATGTCTTCGAACGCGGCGCGCTGAAACCCGGCGAGGCGCTGCTGGTCCATGGCGGCGCTTCGGGCATCGGCACGACGGCGATCCAGCTCGCCAAGGCGTTTGGCGCGCATGTGATCGTGACGGTCGGCGCAGACGACAAGGCGAAGGCTTGCCTGCGGCTCGGCGCCGATCGCTCGATCAATTACCACGAGGAGGATTTCGTCGTGGCGACTCTGACCGCGACGCAGGGCAGGGGCGCCGATCTGATCCTCGACATGGTCGGCGGCGATTATGTCATGCGCAATTACGCAGCAGCGGCGGTCGACGGTCGCATTGTCCAGATCGCGCTCTTGCGCGGGCGCAAGGTCGAGATCGACCTGCATGTCGTGATGGCCAAACGTCTCACCCATACCGGTTCGACGCTCCGGCCGCGCTCGGTCGGCGAAAAAGCGAAGATCGCCGAGGCGTTGCGCGCCAAAGTCTGGCCGCTCCTCGCCGCCGGCCGCTGCAAGCCGGTGATCGACTCGAGCTTTCCGCTTGCCGAGGCGGCGGCGGCGCATCGGCGCATCGACGATCCGGCTCATGTCGGCAAGATCGTCCTGACGATGTGAGCGGACGATCCTCGCGCCATGGCTCGCTACAAACTCACTCTCGAATATGACGGGACCGACTTCTCCGGCTGGCAACGGCAGGAGAACGGCATGTCGGTGCAGCAGGCGCTGGAGGATGCGTTGACGCAACTCGGCGAGGTCGAGCCTCTCGTCAGCGGCGCCGGGCGCACCGATGCCGGCGTTCATGCGCTCGGTCAGGTCGCGCATGTCGATCTGACGCGGCAATGGACCGGCTGGCGATTGCGCGAAGCGCTCAACGCCCAATTGGTTCCGTTTCCCGTCGCGGCGCTTCTCGTCGAGCCGGTCGACGTCGATTTCGACGCGCGTCGCAGCGCGATCATGCGCCACTATCGCTATCTCATCGTCAACCGCCGCGCGCCCTTGACCGTTGAGCGTGGTCGCGCCTGGCGGGTGAAAGGCGCGCTCAATGTCGAAGCGATGACGGAGGCGGCGCGCTCACTTCTCGGCCGTCATGATTTCTCGACCTTCCGCGATTCGCAATGTCAGGCGAAATCGCCCATGCGCACGCTATCGCGCTTTGATGTGACGCGCGCGGGCGAGCGGGTGGAGTTCGCCGTTTCGGCGCTGTCCTTCCTGCATCGCCAGGTGCGCTCGATGGTCGGTTCGCTCGTCGAGGTCGGGCTTGGCCGCTGGACGCCGGCCGATCTCAAATCGGCGCTGAAGGCCGCCGATCGCAGCCGTTGCGGTCCGGTTGCGCCGGCCTGCGGGCTTTATCTCGAGCGGGTGGATTATCAGCGCCTCCCGGCGCCTGGCGCGTAGTCGCGCAAGATCTCAGCCCCGCGGGTGCTTGTGGATCGGGTCGATCCAGTAGACCTCTTCCGGGCGTTCGACGGGCTCGACATCGGTGATGTTGACCACCACGGCCTCGTTATCGGATCGCACCAGAACGCATTCGAGCGGTTGATCGGGGTCGGCGTTGATCTCTTGATGCGGCACGTAGGGCGGTACGAAAATGAAGTCGCCCGGCTCCGCCTCGGCCACGAACTCCAACTTCTCTCCCCAGCGCATGCGCGCATGCCCGCGCACCACATAGATCACACTTTCCAGCGCGCCATGATGATGCACGCCGGTCTTGGCGTTGGGCTGAATGCTGACGGTTCCCGCCCATATCTTCTGCGCGCCGACGCGGGCATGGTTGATGGCGGCCTGCCGGAACATCCCCGGCGTCTGCGCCGTGTTGGCGTCGAGCCTGTCGCCCTTGATCACCCGCACGCCGTCATGTTTCCAGCGCGCTTCGGGCTCGCCATGCGCATGATCGTGGGAATGTTCGTCGCTCATGACGCGTCTCCTGGGTCGCTCGGCTAACGCGACGCGGCGAAATAAAGCTCCAGCACCCGCTCATAGATGCGCGTCAGGGATTCGAGGTCGTCGACCGCAACCCGTTCGTCCACCGCATGCATCGTCGCGCCGATGAGGCCGATCTCGATCACCGGGCAGGCATGTTTGATGAAGCGCGCGTCTGACGTGCCGCCGCTGGTAGACAGGGCGGGGCGCCGACCGGTCGTCTGTTCGATCGCCCGGGCGACAAGATCGGTGAAGGCGCCGCGCGGCGTGAGAAAGGCGACGGCGTTGGTCGGATCGAAGGCAAGCGTGAAGCGCGTCTCGCCGGCGGCCGCGCGGATGCGCCGCTCGATTTCGGCGCGCAGCGTCTCGGGCGTCCAGGAATCGTTGAAACGCGTGTTGAAGACGACCCGCGCCTCTGCGGGAATGATATTGGTCGAAGGATTGCCGACATCGACGCTGACAATCTCCAGATTGGAAGGATCGAAATCCGCCGTGCCGGCGTCGAGCCTGGGACGCTGCAGCGCTTCGAGTATCGGCGCCAGCGCGCGGAGCGGATTTTCGGCCTTTTCGGGATAGGCGACATGGCCCTGCTTGCCATGCACCGTGAGGCGCCCGGTCAGCGAGCCGCGCCGGCCATTCTTGATCGTGTCGCCGAGCGTCGCGACGCTGGTCGGCTCGCCAAGCAGGCAGTGATCGAATGTCTCGCCGCGAGCGCGCGCCCAGTCGAGCAGCTTGACCGTGCCGTTGACGGCCGGGCCTTCCTCGTCGCCGGTCAGCAGGAAACTGATCGAGCCCTTGAAAGCGCCGCGCGCGGCGAAGCGCAACGCCGCGGCGAGCGCGGCGGCGACGCCGCCCTTCATGTCGCAGGCGCCGCGGCCCCAGAGCCAGCCATCGGCGACCTCGGCGGCGAAAGGATCGAAGCGCCATTGTGCGGCGTCGCCGGGCGGCACGACATCGGTGTGGCCGGCGAAGACCAGGTTCGGCGCCGCATCGCCGAAACGCGCCCAGAGATTGGCGATGGTCGGCTGATCGGGCGCGGAAAAGGAGACCGGTTCGACCTTGAAGCCGGCGTCGGCGAGCAATTTGCTGATATAGCCGAGCGCGCCGGCGTCGAGCGGCGTCACCGAGGGAAAGCCGATCAGCGCGCGGGCGATGTCGAGCGCGGAAGGCGGCGCCTTGCTCATCGGGCTCCTATCTCGGCCGCATTTCGCGAACCACCGCCGCCCAGTCGAGCGCAATGTCGTAGATCGGCGGCTCCGCGTTCGACAGCAGGGTCCAAAGTCCGGCGATCTGGCTGCGCTTGAGCGCCTTGATCAGCACCCGTCCGTCGGCGAGGCCGCAGACGCACATGCGCCCCACCATGTCGTCGCCCGGCGGCTCGCGCACGTCGTCGTAGAAGACGAGCCAATTGTCGAAGAGCGCGCCGAGCGAATGGCCGCGGATCTGCACCGCCACTGTTCTCGCGCTCGCCGTGTCGGGCGCCGGCACTTCATCGAAAGGCCCCTGGCCGTCGGCGTAAAAGCGCGCGATCGCGCCGGCGCCGACATAGCCGACCAGCGACACCGCGGCGCGCGCCGGCGGCTGGCGACCGCCGCCGACAAGGCGCGGCGGCTCAACGCCGAGGTAGCCGGCCGCCAGCGCGATCTCGTCGGCGCGCAGGCGTCGTTTGCCGTTCAAGAGGTCGGTCACCGCCGAGGGCGAGCGCCCGAGTGCGCGCGCCAGACCGCTGCGGGTCTTGCCGGTTTCTTCGAGCGCGGTGCGGATCCAATCGACGGTCACGAATTGATTATTCGGCTTTTCAGAATAGCCGCAATCATGAATATCAGAAATAACCCTTGACGAGAACTCCTGATTGTCAGAATATAAGAACAAACAGGGAACAAATGCGGCCGCCGGTCGCGTCGCCCGCATCGCGAGGAAGCCGCATGTCCGCACGCCGTCGCCCGCGAACGCAAACCGATCATCAGCGCGCCGTCGCCGCCTGCGACGCCCATCTGCGCGACCTCAAGCGCATCTGCCGCCGCCCGGCGCCCGATGTCGCGATTCCGAGCGTGGCGATCCCGCTCCGTTTGAGCGGACCTCCGCCCGCTTCCTATTGCGTCTCGCCCGGCCAGCTCTGCGCGGAGCTCGCCGAATGAGCGCGAAGGCGGCGCTGCGCCGCGCCAAGACGAAGCCGATCGCCAAACGCAAGACGCTCGCCGACGCCGAGCGACTCGACGCGACGCCGGAGCGCCTGACCCGCGCCCATGAGGCCGGCCAGGCGATCGAACGCGGCGCCGATAAATTGCGCCGGCTGGTCGATCCTTTCGACGTGATGCGTTCGACCCGCGCGCTGGCGCCGCATGATACGCGGCTCAACGATTTGCGCTGGCTGATCGGCGAGGCGCTGCGCCGCGTTCACCGGCGCGCCGAACTCGACGCGCTGCGCGCCGTGCCGCTCGACCGTATCGGCGCCGCCGCGCCGGGCCCGCGCTCCGGCCTGCCGGCGAGCGAAGCGGCGCTCTACGCGCGCGACAAGCTGCGCGCCGCCGAGGAGCGCGCCGGACCGGCCGCATGGCCGATCCTGATGCGCGTCGTCGTCGAAGGCGCGTCGCTGCGCGACTGTCGTCGCTTCGCGCCGGAGATCGTCACGCCATGGCGCGCCGACGCCGTGCTGGCGGATAGACTACGCGTCGCGCTGGATCGTTTGGGCTCGCTGCTTGGGGTGAGCGGCGGACCGCGATGAGGCGCGTGTTGTCGCATGTTTCGTTCAGGGCTGGTTCACCCGCGGGCTTGCATAGTCGTCTCCGCTGGGAGGCGCGACGACAGGAGGATCTGCGATGATGACTCGCATATTGGCCGGCGCTTTCGCGGCGGCTTTGATCGGCGCCAGCGCGCTGACGATCTCGGCGACATCCGCCTCGGCCTTCACGCTCCAATCGCCTTCGCTTCAGGCGCCGGTGGCGAGCGCGAATATCGATCAGGCCCATTGGTGGCGCTATCGCCACTGTTGGCGCGGCCGCTGGGGTTATTGGCACTGCCGCCATTGGTGAGCTTAGGTCGGGAGGGCTGAACGCTGCCTCGATTTGAGCGAAAAGAGCCGCGAGGGCGTCGCGTCCTTGCGGCTTTTCACGCTGTCATCCCCGCGCAAGCGGGGATCCAGGCTTTGCCGATCTTCTGGACCCCCGCTTTCGCGGGGTGACGGAGGGGATTTAAGGCGCAGGTTCCGGCGTCGCTCAACCCTGCATCTTGGCGATCAGCGCGTCCGAGATTTCAAAATTGGCGGCGACGGTCTGCACGTCGTCGTTCTCCTCCAGTGAATTGACCAGGCGTAGGATCTTCTCGCCCGCCTCGTCGTCGACCGTAATCGAATTCTGCGACCGCCAGACGATCGCCGCCTTATGCGGCTCGCCGAACTTGGCTTCGAGCGCCTTCTGCGCAGGACGCAAAGATTCGACCGAGGTGATGACCTCGTGCTCCTCGCCGTCGGAGACGACATCGTCGGCGCCAGCCTCGATCGCTGCTTCCAGCATCGCGTCGTCGCTCGCCGCCTTGCGGTCGAAGACGATCGAGCCGACCCGGTTGAACATGAAGGAGACCGCGCCGGTCTCGGCGAGCGCGCCGCCGGCCTTGGTGAAATAGGAACGCACTTCGCCGGCGGTGCGATTGCGGTTGTCGGTCAGCGCCTCGACGATCAGCGCCACGCCGCCGGGCGCATAGCCCTCGTAGCGCACTTCCTCATAGGTCTCGGTGTCGGCGGCGGAGGCCTTTTTGACCGCGCGCTCGATATTGTCCTTGGGCATGTTCTCGGCCCGTGCGGCGAGCATGGCGGCACGCAGACGCGCATTCATCGCCGGGTCGGGCAGACCCATTTTCGCCGC
The DNA here is from genome assembly GCA_004799435.1 of Bradyrhizobium sp. Lineage (GTDB taxonomy): Bacteria > Pseudomonadota > Alphaproteobacteria > Rhizobiales > Beijerinckiaceae > Roseiarcus. Next base: position 29,180 of record SSMV01000036.1, on the reverse strand, counting down.
GACGGTGATTTCGCGCGCCAGTTTGGAGAAGAGCTTGGAGCGGATCGCGTCCTGCTTGCCCTTCTTATGCATGATGTTTTTGAACTGACTATGGCCGGCCATGATCGTCCGCGAGAATGGGTTGCAGGGCGAGGCGCGAGAGCCTCGGGCGGGAAATGTCATACTCCGGCGCGCAGACGCGTCAAAGGGCGGCGGGGGCGCCCATTTACCATGGCTCAGAGCATCGAGGTCGTCCCCGGCCTGCGTCACTATCCGCTCTATTTCGACCGCGCGGCGCAGGAGCGGCTGCGCGACGCGCTCGATGGCGTCCTCGCGGCGGCGCCGCTTTTCCAGCCGCGCATGCCGAGAACCGGCAAGCCCTTCTCGGTCAGGATGAGCAATTGCGGGCCGCTCGGCTGGGTGTCGGACGAGGCTGGCTATCGCTATCAGCCGGGTCATCCCGAAACCGGCGCGCCCTGGCCGCCGATCCCCGAAGCCTTGCTGGCCCTCTGGCGTGAGATCGCCCCAGCCGCGCCGCCGCCCGAGGCCTGTCTCATCAATGTCTATGCGGCCGGCGCCCGCATGGGGCTGCATCAGGACCGCGATGAGGCGGAGCTTTCCGCTCCGGTCGTCTCGCTGTCGCTCGGCGACACGGCGCTCTTTCGCGTCGGCGGCGTGACGCGCGAGGCGTCGACCCGCTCCTTCCGCCTCGCCTCGGGCGACGCGATGACGCTCGGCGGGCCCGCCCGCCTCGCCTTCCATGGCGTCGACCGCATCCTGGCAGGCACATCGACGCTGCTTGCCGGCAGCGGCCGGATCAACCTGACGATGCGACGGGTGACTCGGGCTTAAACGTCAGGGGGTTTTAGCGTCGCTCTTCGACGCCGGCGCGACCTTGGGGCCGCCCTTGGAAACGCCGACCAGCGCCGGGCGCAACACCCGCTCGCCGATCTTCCAGCCGTCCTGCACCACTTCGGTGACCGTGCCGGCCGGCAGCGCGGGGTCGGGAACCTCAAACATCGCCTGATGGAAATTAGGGTCGAATTTCTCACCCTTCGGCGCGACTTTGGTGACGCCATGGCGCCCGAGCGCCGCATGGAGCTCGCGCTCGGTCAACTCGACGCCCTCGGCGAGCGCCTTCAGCGTGGCGTCGGCCAACGCCCGCGCTTCCGCCGGCACGCTGTCCAGCGCGCGGGCGAGATTGTCGGCGACCGTGAGCACGTCGCGGGCGAGATTGGTCACGCCATAGGTGCGCGCGTCGGCCACCTCGCGCTCGGTGCGGCGGCGCATATTCTCCATCTCGGCGAGGACACGCAAATGGCGGTCCTTCAGCTCGGCGTTCTCGGCGGTCAGCTTCTGGAGCACGGCAAAGCCGTCCGCTTCGCCGCCTTGCGAGGGCGCATCGGGCTCCGGCGTCTGCATGTCCGTCGTATCGGTCATTCTTAAAGATCCCAAGCTTTTGCGTGCCCGATATCAGGGTGCGGGAGCGAAAAATCAAGCCAGACCGCAGTAGGGGCGGATCGGCATGGGCTCGTCGCGATTTTTAGAAAATCTCCAGCAACTGGCGTTTGATCGCCGCCTGCCGCGCGGCCGAGGTGATCTTCGCGCCCGTCAGGTCGGTCACATAGAAGGAATCGACCGCCTTTTCGCCGAAAGTGACGATATGGGCCGAGCCGATGTTGAGATTGAGGTTCGAAAGCGCGCTGGTCAGTTCATAGAGCAGGCCGGGCCGGTCGAGGCCCGAAACCTCAAGCACCGTGTAGCGGCGCGAGATCGCATTGTCGACCGCCACATCGGGCGGGATGACGAAGGCGCGGGTGCGCGCATCGCGCTCCCTATGCGCCTTGGTGACCAGATCGCCGACCCGGATCTCGCCGCGCAACGCCTGCTCGATGGCGCGCGCAATTCGCCCCGCCCGGCGCAACTCGTCCTCGTCGAGTTCGAAGGCGCGCGAGATGAAGATGGTGTCGAGGGCGAAGCCGTCGGCGGTGGTGAAAATCTGCGCGTCGACAATATTGCCGCCCGCGCCGGCGCAGGCGCCCGCGACGACCGCCAGCAGGCGGGGATGGTCGGGCGCGACCACGGTGATCTCGGTGATGCCGCGATAGGCGTCGGTCGCGACCTCCGTCGCCAGCGACTTCACCTCGGCGGCCATCGCGTGGAGCAGCTTGGCGTGGGCGATCTGGTGAGGGAGGTCGACCTTGATCCAATAGGCCGGATAGTGGCGTTGCGCATAGGCTTCGAAATCGGGGTCCGACCAGCCTGCCAGCGATTTGCGCAACGCCTCCTGCGCCGCCGTGACGCGCGATTTGCGATCGACCGCCGAATGGCCGCCGCTGAGCACGACTTCGGTCTCCCAGAACAGGCTGCGCAGCAACTGACCTTTCCAGCCGTTCCAGACGCCGGGGCCGACTGCGCGAATGTCGGCGACGGTGAGCGCGAGCAGCATGCGCAGCCGGTCGAGCGACTGCACCGTTGCGGCGAGCGATTCGGCGGTGTGCGGGTCGGCGAGGTCGCGCCCCTGCGCCATGTTGGACATGGTCAGATGCTGTTCGATCAGCCAGGCGACGCGGTCGCAATCGGCCGGCGACAGGCCAAGCCGCGGGCAGAGCCGTCTGGCGACCGCCGCGCCGGCGATCGAATGATCCTCGGGGCGGCCCTTGGCGATGTCATGCAGGAACGCCGCGACATAGAGGGCCGTGCGGTTGGCGATATTGGGCAGCATCTCGCTGACGAGCGGATGCTCCTCGACCAGCGTTCCCGCCTCGATCTGGCTCAGCACGCCGACCGTGCGCAGCAGATGTTCGTCGACCGTATAGTGGTGATACATCGAGAATTGCATCAGCCCGACGACACGGCCGAAATCCGGGATGAAGCGACCGAGCACGCCGGACTCGTTCATGCGCCGCAGGGCCGCCTCGGGCGAACGGCGCGAGGTGAGGATTTCGAGAAACAGCCGGTTGGCTTCCGCGTCGTCGCGCAAGCTCGCGTCGATGCGTTTGAGCGACTGGGTGACCAGCCGCGTCGCGTCGGGGTGAATGTCGAGGCTCGACCGGTCGGCGGCCCAATAGAGCCGGATCAGGTTGATCGGATCGCGCTCGAAGGCTTCGGCGTCGATAACATTGATGCGGTCATGGTCGATCTTGAAATCGACAGCGTCGGCGAGCGCGCGCGGCCGGCGGCGCAAGCGGCTAAGAAAACGGTCGAGCGCCTGGGGCGGCTTGGCCTGACGCTCCTCCAGCGCTGCGCAGACGATGGCCGTCAGATCGCCGACATTCTTGGCGACCAGGAAATAGTGCTTCATGAAGCGCTCGACGTCTTCCTGTCCGGCGCGTCTCGCGTAGCCCAGCCGTTCGGCGATCGGCCGCTGCACGTCGAAGCTCAGACGCTCCTCGGCCCGGTCGGTGAGGAAATGCAAATGGCAGCGCACCGACCAGAGGAATTCCTCGCAACGCGAGAACAGCGCGAATTCGCGCTGCGAGAAGAGGCCGGCGGCGACCAACTCGCTCGGATCGTCGACCCGATAAACATATTTGGCGATCCAGAACAGCGTGTTGAGGTCGCGCAATCCGCCCTTGCCCTCCTTGACATTGGGCTCGACGAGATAGCGCGAGGCGCCGGCGCGCTCGAGACGCTCGTCGCGCTCGGCGAGTTTGGCGGTGACGAATTCGCTCGCCGTCTTGGCGACGATCTCCTTGTTGAAACGCGTGCGAAGCGTGTTGAAGCGCTTTTCTTCGCCGGTGATCAGGCGCGCCTCGAGCACGGCGGTGCGGATCGTCAGATCGGAGCGCGCCTGTTTGATGCATTCGTCGATCGAGCGCGTCGCGTGGCCGACCTTCTGCTTGAGATCCCACAGCGCATAGAGGATCGCCTCGATGATCTTCACGTCTTCGGGCGGCGCGCCCGGCTCGAGCAGAAACAGCAGGTCGATGTCGGACCCCGGCGCCAGCATCCCGCGCCCATAGCCGCCGACTGCCAGAATCGTGATGCGCTCGGACCTCGCCCCGCCCGGATAGAGGGCGAGCGCCATCAAATCGTAAATGGCGCGGATGAGCTCGTCCTCGAGCTCGCTGAGCGCGCGGGCGCAGGCGCTGCCGCTGCCGCCGTCCTCGAGCGCGCGCTGCGCCTCGCGCCGGCCGGCATCCAGCGCGTCACGGAAAATCTCCATCGCGCCTCGTCGAAACCCCGCGTCGTCGCCAGCCGTCTCCTTGCGCAGCTTGGCGATGCGGGTCTCGATGCGCGCGCGGTCGAAGAGGCGCGGCGGGGCGGCGCGCACGCGCGCGCGTCGGGCGTGGCGAAAGATGCGGGCGTCTTGCATCGCTGGCCTCAACGCGCCGTCGCGGTATAGGCCCGCCGCTTCGATTCGATGGCGTCCCAGATCGCCGCCGCGAGATTGGGACCGCCGAGCCGGCTGATCGCGCGCAGGCCCGTTGGCGAGGTGACGTTGATTTCGGTGAGGAAGCCGTCGATCACGTCGATGCCGGCGAAGACCAACCCGCGCTTTTTCAATTCCGGTCCGATGCGCGCGCAGATCTCGCGTTCGCGCTTGGTCAGTTCGGTCTCCTTGGCGGCGCCGCCCCGCACCATGTTGGAGCGGATGTCGTCTTCGGCCGGCACGCGATTGACGGCGCCGAGCGCTTCGCCATCGACCAGAATGATGCGCTTGTCGCCTTTCGCGACGGCGGGAAGAAACTTCTGGATCACCCAGGGTTCGCGAAAGCTCGTCGAGAAGAGATCGAAGAGCGAGCCGAAATTCGGGTCGCGCACCGAGAGCTTGAACACCGATCCGCCGCCGAAGCCATAGAGCGGCTTCATCACCACTTCGCCATGCTCGGCGCGAAAGGCTTCGATCGCCGCTCGTTCGCGCGAGACCAGCGTCGGCGGCATCAGCTCGGGAAAATCCATCACGAATAGTTTTTCCGGCGCGTCGCGCACCGCACGCGGATCGTTCACCACCAGCGTGCGCGGGTGGATGCGCTCCAGCAAATGCGTGGTCGCGATATAGGCGAGATCGAAGGGCGGATCTTGGCGCAGTAATACGACGTCGAGCTCGTTAAGCTCCACCGTCTGCGCTTCACCCAGAGTCGCGTGGCGGCCCTGTTCGTCGCGCACCTCAAGCGGCTGGGCTTGGGCGAAGACGCGCGCGCCGCGAAGGTTGAGCCGGTCGGGCGTGTAATAGAGCAGGGAGTGGCCGCGCGACTGCGCCTCGAGCAACAGAGCGAAGGTCGAATCGCCGGCGATCCGAATTTTCTCGATCGGGTCCATCTGCACGGCGACTTTGAGCGGCATGGAGGCGTCAATCCTTGTCAGTCGAGGTCGAGGCTATACGCCGCGGCGAGGTGGCGGGGAAGGCGGCCGGGCGCGATGAAGACGGCGTCGCCGCGCAGCGTCGCCTGCGCCGCCCAGGGGTTGCGCGCCAGCCAGACGCGCGCGGCGCGTGAGATGCGTCGCCGCTTGATCGCGAGGATCGCGCTCGCCGCGGCATCGAGATCGTCGCGCGCCTTGACCTCGACAAAGGCGACGGTGGCGCCGCGGCGAACGACGAGATCGATCTCGCCGCCGGCGGCGGAGAAGCGGCGCGACAGCACGCGGTAGCCCTTGACCCGCAGCAGCAGCGCGGCGAGCGCTTCGGCTCGCAGGCCGAAGAGATGGGCCTGCCGTCGCGCCGCGCTCGGCGGTCGAGTTTTCATCGCGCCCCTCAACGTCGCGCCGCCGCGAGCCGCAAGGCGCGCGCATAGACTTCGCGGCGCGGCAAGCCGGCCTCCGCCGCCACCGTCGCCGCCGCGTCCTTGACCGAGAAGCTCGCGAGCGCCGCCGCGATCCGCGCATCGAGCGCTTCGCCTTCGAGCCGCCGTTCGGCGAGTGGCGGCCCGACCACCAGAACGATCTCGCCCTTGGGCGCGCCGGCCGCGGCGTAATGCGCGGCAAGCGCGTCGAGCGAGCCGCGCCGCGTCTCTTCATGCAGCTTGGTCAGTTCGCGCGCGACCGCCGCCGGCCTTGGGCCGAGCGTCGCGGCAAGATCGGCGAGCGCTTCGGCGAGCCGCCCCGGCGCCTCATAGAAGACCAGCGTCGCCGGGATGGCGGCGAGCGCGGCGAGCCTTTCGCGCCGGGCCACGCTCTTGGGCGGCAGGAAACCCTCGAAGAAAAAGCGATCGGTCGGCAGCGCGGCCGTTGTCAGCGCGGCGATCGCCGCGCAGGGGCCGGGCAGGCCGAAGATCGTCGCGCCGGCCGCCGCGGCTTCGACGACCAGCTTGTAGCCGGGATCGGAAATCAGCGGCGTGCCGGCGTCGGACACCAAAGCCAGCGCTTCGCCCGCCGCAAGCCGCGCCAGCACGCGGGGACGAACCTCGGCCGCGTTGTGTTCATGATAGGCGACAAGCGGCGTTGCGATGGCGTAGCGGTCGATGAGCCGGCGGGTGATGCGGGTGTCCTCGGCGAGGATCGCTTCGGCGGCGGCGAGCGTCGTCAGCGCCCGTAACGTCACGTCGCCGAGATTGCCGATCGGCGTCGCCACGACATAGAGGCCGGGCGCGAGCGGCGCGGCCTCGACCTGCGCGCCGAGCGCGGCGAAATTGCGCGGCCTCGGCGTCGAGATCGCCGCTCGGGGGCGGGTCGCCATATTCGTCTCTAGCCTCGCGTCGCTGGCGCGAATCCCTTAGCATCCGGCGCTGAAAAGCCACAATCGGCGCAAAATCTGAGGCTTCGCCGCTAAGACCGCGCGCAAGAGGGGAAATTGGCGTAGTCTAGCAAGGGGTTCGAGCGATTCGCGGTATCGCTCGGAGGGGGCCGGGGGAGGTTATCCATGCCGACAAGCGCGCCGACGACGCCCAAGCGCGGGGTCGCCCTATGGTTCGCGCTCGCTGCAACGGGCCTGATGGCGCTGGCCGGCTGCACGTCGAGCGGCCTGGGGTTTTTATCGGCGCCGGACGTCGGCGCCGCTCCGGTGCCGCAGGTTCAGTCGCAACCCCTCAATGGGCCGCCGGCCGGCCCGACCGTCGGCGAGACATTCGGCACAGGCCCGGTCAGGGTCGCGTTGATCCTTCCGCTCACTCAGAACAATGCGCCAAGCCCGATCGGCGTCTCGATGCACAATGGCGCTCAGCTCGCCATCGAAGAATCCGGCATGAATGACGTGACGTTGATGATCGTCGACGATCACGGCACGCCCGACGGCGCGGCGCAGGCGGCCCAGGCCGTCGTCGGCGCCGGCGCGGAGATTATCCTCGGTCCGCTGCTCGCCGCCGACGTGCGCGAAGTGGGGCGGATCGCCAAGCCGGCGGGGCGGCCGGTCATCGCTTTCTCGACCGATGAGGGCGTCGCCCAGCCGGGCGTCTATCTTCTGTCGTTCCTGATCGAATCCTACGCCGACCGGATCGCCGAATTTGCCTTCTCCAAGGGCAAGAAGACTTTCGCGGTCCTCGCGCCGCAGAGCGACTACGGCAATATCGCGGTCGGCGAGTTCCAGCAGGCGGCGACGAAACTCGGCGCACGCGTCGTGACGGTTGCGCGCTACACCGCCGGCCAGCCGCAGACCGGCGTGCAGGAGCTTGCTAGCGCGCCGGGCGGTTTCGACGCCGTCTTCGTCGCCGAACAGGCCGACGGCATGCCGGCGCTGGCTCAGGCGCTCGCCGGCAGCGGCCTGAAAGCGCAGATTCTCGGCACCGGCGTCTGGAACGATCCGCGCGTGCTGCGCCTGCCGGCGCTGCAGGGCGCCTGGTTCGCCGCTCCCGACGACGCCGGCTACACCGCCTTCGCCCAGCGCTACAAGACCCGCTTCAACGGCGATCCGCTGCGCCTTGCCACGCTCGCCTATGACGCCGCCTCGCTGACCGCCGCGCTGGCGCGAACGCAGGGCGCGCAGCGCTTCTCGACCGCCACGCTCACCAACCCGTCGGGCTTCAATGGCATTGACGGCGTCTTCCGCTTCACGCCCGACGGGCCCAATGAGCGCGGCCTGGCGGTCAAGCAGATCAGCGCCGGAACCGCCTCGACCATCGCCCCGGCGCCGCCGCGCTTTCCCGGCTCCTGAGCGAGCGTTCTAAAAGAGAGTCGCGATGTCGCTTGCTTTCTGGCTGACAACGCTGCTCATCGTGGCGTCTCCGGGAACCGGGGTTGTCTTCACGCTGGCCGCCGGCCTGTCGCGCGGGCGACGGGCAAGCCTGGTCGCCGCCTTCGGTTGCACGCTCGGCATTCTGCCCCATGTCGCCGCGGCGATGCTGGGGCTGGCGGCGGTGTTGCACGCCAGCGCGCTCGCCTTCGCCGCCGTCAAATACGCCGGCGTCGCCTATCTCCTCTTCATGGCCTGGAGCGCGCTGCGCGAAGATGGCGCTCTCAGCATCGACCAGACGAGCGACGGGCGAACCGATTTGCGGGTCATCGCCGACGCGATCCTGGTCAATCTGCTCAATCCCAAACTGTCGATCTTCTTCGTCGCCTTCCTGCCGCAGTTCGTCAGCGCCGGCGACGCGCATCCGCTTGCGCAGATGGGGGAACTGTCGGCCGCGTTCATGGCGGCGACCTTCGTTGTCTTCGCGCTCTACGGGCTATTCGCCGCCGCCGCGCGCGATCATGTGCTGGCGCGACCACGCGTTCTCAACTGGCTGCGGCGCAGCTTCGCCGCCGCCTTCGGCGCGCTGGCGGTGCGGCTGGCCTTCGCGGAGCGGTGAGGGGGCCTGTCGCCTATAGCATATTCGGCAGCACGCGGTCGGGCGGGCGATGGCCGTCCATGAGGGTCTTGATGTTGAGGATGACCTTCTCGCCCATGTCGGCGCGACCTTCATGCGTGGACGAGCCCATATGCGGCAGCAGCGTGACTTTGCCGGCTCTGGCGAGCGCGATCAGTTGCGGCGACATGGCGGGCGCATGTTCATAGACGTCGAGGCCGGCGCCGGCGATCTCGCCCGCTTCGAGCATGCGCGTCAGCGCGGCCTCGTCGATCACCTCGCCGCGCGCGGTGTTGATGACGATCGCCTCGGGGCGCAGATGCTTGAGACGTCGCGCCGACAGCAGATGATAGGTTGCTGGCGTGTGCGGACAGTTGATCGAGACGAAATCCATCCGCGCCAGCATCTGGTCAAGCGAGTCCCAATAGGTCGCCTCCAGCGCCGCCTCGACGGGCGCCGCCGCCCGACGGCGATTGTGATAATGGATCGACATGCCGAAGGCGCGCGCTCGCAGCGCCAGCGCCTGGCCGATCCTGCCCATGCCGATAATGCCAAGCCGCTTGCCGGTGATGCGCCGCCCCAGCATCCAGGTCGGCGACCAGCCCGCCCAATGACCCTCAGGAATGACGCGCGCGCCCTCGGCGATCCGCCGCGCGGTCGCCAGAATCAGCGCCATCGTCATGTCGGCGGTGTCCTCGGTCATCACGCCGGGCGTATTGGTGACGGTGATGCCGCGCCGCAGCGCCGAGGTCACGTCGATATGATCGACGCCATTGCCGAAATTGGCGATCAGCCGCATCTGCTCGCCGGCCTGGTCGATCATCTCGGCGTTGATCGCATCCGTGATGGTGGGAACCAGCGCATCGGCCTCGCGCAACGCCTCGACGAGCGCGCTTTGCGACATCGGCTTGTCGTCGCGACTGAGCCGCGCGTCGAACAATTCGCGCATGCGCGCTTCGATGGCGTCAGGGAGCTTGCGGGTGACGACGACAAGGGGCTTCTTCGCCGCCATGAGACCTCTCCTCCCCGGCGTCCGAAGGAGCGCCTGATTTCAAACATGTTGGCGCGCAATATTTCGCGCCTTAACGCGTCGTTTACGCTGCGGCGCGCAAGAAAGCGGCTTATTCGGCCTGCTGTCGCGCGTTCTCTACCAGATGACGAGGCAAAGACAAGAACGCGGAAATTGCGCTGGCGAGACCGGTCGAACAGGGGCTTCGGACCCGTGATGTGGAGATGACGGCATTGTCATTCGCTTTGCGTTTGGCGCGCGCGGGCGGGCGCAGGCTTTCTCTTGCTATGGCGGCGCTGGCGCTATGGAGCGGATTGTCGTTCGCCGATCCTGTCGGGTCCGTCACTGGCCTGCCATTGCCGCGCTACGCAAGTCTGAAAACCAATCAGGTCAATCTGCGCGAGGGTCCGTCGCGCGACCACGCGACGAAATGGGTCTATCAGCGCGCCGGACTGCCGGTGGAGATCACCGCCGAATTCGACATCTGGCGAAAGGTGCGCGACTCGGAAGGCATCGAAGGCTGGGTGCTGCATTCGCTGCTGTCGGGCCGGCGGACCGGACTGGTCGGCGTCGGCAAGAAGGGCGTGGTCTATAATATCTATGGCGAGCCGCGCACGGGGAGCGCCGTCGCCGCCACGCTGCAGTCGGGCGTCATCGCCAATGTGCGCGGCTGCGACGGCGCCTGGTGCCTGATCGATGGCGATGGATATAAGGGCTATATCCAGCAGGTCGATCTGTGGGGCGTCTATCCCAACGAGAAAATCCAGTAGGTCCGCCCACTGGGATGCAAGCCCTTGGCGCCGATGCGGGATCGGGCGCCGCGATCAACAAATGCGCGTAGTGACGCGTTTTTCGGCGCCCTGACGCCCTCGTGCATACAAAATAGCTCCCCCTCAGCTTGGCACGGCCCTTGCGTCCTGGCTCTCCGCTGGAATTGGCGCGCGTCGCGCGTCGAATTTCCGCGCTGGGCAAGAACGACGGGGTCGACGATGTCTTTCACGAGACGGTTTGTACTGCATGCCGCCGGCGCATTGGCGGCGGGCGCTATGGCGCTGAGTTCATTCGCTGCGCAAGCGGATGACGACACGATCAAGATCGGCATCCTTCACTCGCTTTCGGGCACCATGGCGATCAGCGAGACGACGCTGAAAGACGTGATGTTGATGCTGATCGACGAACAGAACAAAAAGGGCGGCGTCCTCGGCAAGAAGCTCGAGGCGGTGGTCGTCGATCCGGCCTCGAACTGGCCGCTCTTCGCCGAGAAGGCGCGCGAGCTGATTTCGAAGGACAAGGTCTCGGTCGTTTTCGGCTGCTGGACCTCGGTGTCGCGCAAGTCGGTGCTGCCGGTGTTCAAGGAGCTCGACAGCATCCTCTTCTACCCCGTCCAATATGAGGGCGAGGAATCCGAGCGCAATGTCTTCTACACCGGCGCCGCGCCCAATCAGCAGGCCATTCCCGCCGTCGACTATCTCATGAGCGACGACGGCGGCTCGGTGAAGCGCTGGGTGCTGGAAGGCACCGATTACGTCTATCCGCGTACCACCAACAAGATCCTCGAAGCCTATCTGAAGTCCAAGGGCGTCGCGCCCGAAGACATCATGATCAACTACACGCCGTTCGGCTTCTCCGACTGGCAGACCGAGGTCACCAAGATCAAGGCCTTCGGTTCGGCCGGCAAGAAGACGGCGGTGGTCTCGACCATCAACGGCGACGCCAACGTTCCTTTCTATAAGGAGCTCGGCAATCAGGGCATCAAGGCGACCGACATTCCGGTGGTCGCCTTCTCGGTCGGCGAAGAAGAACTCGCCGGTCTCGACGCCAAGCCGCTGGTCGGCCATCTCGCCGCCTGGAACTATTTCCAGACGATCGATACGCCCGAAAACAAGGCATACATCGAGAAATGGCGCGCCTTCACCAAGAACCCGAAGCGCACGTTCAACGACCCGATGGAAGCCCATGTCATCGGCTTCAGCATGTGGGTGAAGGCGGTGGAGAAGGCGGGTTCCTTCGATCCGGACAAGGTGATCGACGCGATGATCGGCGTCGCGGTGCCTAACCTCACCGGCGGCATCGCCACCATGATGCCCAACCATCACATCACCAAGCCTGTCTACATCGGCGAGATCCAGGCGAACGGCCTGATCAACACCGTCTGGCAGACTCCGGCGACGGTGGTGGCTCAGGAATGGTCGCCCTATCTCGAAGGTTCGCGCGACCTGATCTCCGATTGGCGTCACCCGCTCGCTTGCGGCAACTTCAACGTCAAGACCGGCAAGTGCGGCGGCTGAGCCGCCTGGATCTGACGGGATCCTAAAAGACCGGGCGTCGCTCGTTGCCTCCCGCGAGCGGCGCCCATTCCCCAAGGTCCGCGCCCCTGGGCGCCACGGACCTTTCAGTTCAAGAGACCGCCGAGAGACCGACAGTGATCTCCACGCCGCTCGTGCGCCTCGCTACAATCCTATTTCTTCTTTTCTGTTCGACAATGGCGCGCGCCGACGCCGTCGACGATGCGCTGGCGAAGTTCTTCGACGACAAATTTCCGCGCACCGAGCAGGGGATTGACGCGCTTGCCGCCTCCGGCGCCGCCAATGCGCCGGCCATCCTCGAAGCGCTCGGCGACAATCGGCTGCTGATCGATCAAGCCGACCATCTTATCGTCTATCAGACGACCGGCGGCGATCTGATCAACGCCAAGACCGGCGAGAAGCTTGCCGGCGTCGAAGCGGGCGCGCTCAAGAAGGTGCGCGTCAACAACGCTTTGCGCCGCGCGATCGACGCGGCGATGGGCTCCCTGACGCTTGCCAGTCCCGATCCGCAAAAGCGCCTCGCGGCGGCCGACGCAGTGTTCAAGGCGCGCGACGCGACCGCGCTCAAGGCGCTCGACGTGCAGCTCGCGCATGAGGCCGATCCGCGCGTCGCCGAAGCGCTGCGCCAGGCGCGCGCCGCGATCATTGTTCTCGATTCTTCGACCCCTTCGGCCGACCGTGTCGCAGCGGTTGCGACGCTGAAGGCGCGCGGCGATCAGGATGCCCAAAGCCTGATCGACGAGACCGCCGCCAAGACCGACGATCCGGCCGTCAAGGCCGCCGCGCTCGACGCCATGGCGGCGATCAAGGCGCATCTCGTCTGGCTCAACGTTCTCCAGAACCTGATCTACGGCGTCTCCGCCGCCTCCGTGCTGCTGCTCGCCGCGATCGGCCTCGCCATCACCTTCGGTGTGATGGGGGTCATCAATATGGCGCATGGCGAGATGGTGATGCTTGGCGCCTATACGACCTTCATCGTCCAAAGCGCGCTGCCGCCCGCCTTCTCGCAATGGTCGCTCGCGGTGGCGCTGCCGCTCGCCTTTCTCGTCGCGGCCGTGGTCGGCATCGCCATCGAGCGGCTGGTGATCCGCTTCCTCTACGGCCGGCCGCTCGAGACGCTGCTCGCCACCTGGGGCGTGTCGTTGATCCTGCAACAGGGGGTGCGCAGTCTGTTCGGCGCCAATAATCGCCAGGTCTCCGCGCCCGATTTCATGTCGGGGTCGTTCGACTGGGCGGGGCTGCAGATCACCACGGGTCGACTCTGGATCGTTGCGCTGGCGATCATCGTCTTCGCCGCGCTGCAACTGGCGCTGCGCGCCACCTCCTTCGGGCTGCGCATGCGCGCCGTCACCCAGAATCGCCGCATGGCGGCGGCGATGGGCATTTCGACCAGCCGGATTGACATGTTCGCCTTCGCGCTTGGCTCGGGCGTCGCGGGCGTCGCCGGCGTGGCGCTCTCGCAGATCGACAATGTCTCGCCCAATCTCGGCCAAGGCTACATCATCGACAGTTTCATGGTGGTGGTGCTGGGCGGCGTCGGCAATCTCTGGGGCACATTGCTCGGCGCGCTGGTGCTCGGCGTCGCCAACAAGCTGCTGGAGCCGGTGATTGGCGCCGTGCTGGGCAAGATCCTGCTGCTGGTCTGCATCATTCTCTTCATTCAGAAACGCCCGCGCGGTCTGTTCGCGCTCAAGGGCCGAGCGGTGGAGGCGTGACGTGAGCACGCCAGCGCTGCGGCTCGATCGCGCCGGACTGATCTTTCTCGCCCTGACGCTTGGGGCGGCGGCGCTGGCGCCGGTCTTCGCCCTGCTTGTGCCGCGCGACTCGGCTTTCGCCATGCCGCCCTATGTCGTGGCACTGATCGGCAAATATCTCTGCTACGCCATCCTCGCGGTGGCGCTCGATCTGGTCTGGGGCTATTGCGGCATCCTGTCGCTTGGCCATGGCGCGTTTTTCGCGCTCGGCGGCTATGCGATGGGCATGTATCTGATGCGTCAGATCGGCGCGCGTGGCGTCTACGCCAATCCCATTCTCCCCGATTTCATGGTCTTCCTGAACTGGAAAGAATTGCCGGTCGCCTGGTGGGGGTTCCATTCCTTCGCCTATGCGTCGCTGATGGTGATGCTGGTTCCGGGACTGCTGGCTTTTGCTTTCGGTTGGTTCGCCTTTCGCTCGCGCGTCACCGGCGTCTATCTCTCGATCATCACGCAGGCGCTGACCTATGCGCTGAAGCTCGCCTTCTTCCGCAACGACTTCGGATTTGGCGGCAACAACGGCCTGACCGATTTCAAGGATGTGCTCGGCTTCTCCGTCCAGTCGGACGCCACGCGCGCCGCGCTATTTTCGATCTCGGCGCTGGCCTTGGCGCTGGCTTACCTTGTCTCCAAGGCGATCGTCAGCTCCAAATACGGCAAGGCGCTGATCGCGGTGCGCGATTCCGAAAGCCGGGTCCGCTTCCTTGGCTACCGGGTCGAGAACTACAAGCTCTTCGTCTTCGTCGTCTCGGCGGTGATGGCGGGGATCGCCGGCGCGCTTTACGTGCCGCAGGTCGGCATCATCAATCCCAGCGAATTCGACCCCGGCAATTCCATCGAGGCGGTCATCTGGGTGGCGGTCGGCGGACGGGGAACGCTGGTGGGCGCGGCGCTGGGGGCGATCGCGGTCAATTTCGCCAAGACCTATTTCACCGGCGCCTTTCCGGAATATTGGCTCTTCGGGCTCGGCGGGTTGTTCGTTCTCGTGACGCTCTTCCTGCCCAAGGGCCTGCTTGGCCTGCTCAACATGCGCCGCGCCGCCAGGCCGGCCGCCGCGCCGCCTTCGCCGGCCGCGCAGGAGGAGGGCGTGCAATGACGCTTGCGGCGACCGACGACCCGAAACTCACCAGCACGCTGCTCTACCTCGACGGCGTCAGTGTCTCCTTCGACGGTTACAAGGCGCTGCGCGGCCTTTCGCTGACGCTGGCGCCGGGCGAGATGCGCGCGATCATCGGCCCCAACGGCGCCGGCAAGACAACGATGATGGATGTCATCACCGGTAAGACGCGCCCCGACGAGGGCGACGTCTATTTCGAAGGCCGCCACGATCTGACGCGGCTCGATGAGGCCGAGATCGCCGAACTCGGCGTCGGGCGCAAATTCCAGAAGCCGACGGTGTTCGAGAATCACACCGTCTCCGACAATCTGCTGCTCGCCGCCAAGGCGCCGCGCGGCGTTTTCGCGACCCTGTTCGGCGGCTCGGGCGCCGCGCAGAACGAGACGATCGAGCGCATCCTGACGACGATCCGGCTCGCCGATCTGCGCCAGACGCGAGCCGGCGGCCTGTCGCATGGGCAGAAGCAATGGCTCGAAATCGGTATGCTGCTCGCCCAGGATCCCAAGCTTCTGCTGGTCGACGAGCCGGTGGCCGGCATGACCGACGCCGAAACCGCCGCCACAGCCGAATTGCTGCGCGAAATCTCGCATGATCATTCCGTCGTCGTCGTCGAGCACGACATGGCCTTCGTGCGCGAGCTCGGCGTCAAAGTGACGGTGCTGCACGAGGGGTCGGTGCTCGCCGAAGGTTCGCTTGACCAGGTCAGCGCCGACGAGCGCGTGATCGAAGTCTATCTCGGACGATAGAAATGCTGAGCGTCGATTCGATCGATCTCTACTATGGCGCGGCGCAGGCGCTGCGCGGCGTATCGCTCAAGGCGGCGATCGGCCGCGTGACCTGCGTGCTCGGCCGCAATGGCGTCGGCAAGTCGTCGCTCTTGCGCGCCATCGTCGGCCAGCAGCCGATCGCCTCGGGCGCGATCACCTGGATGGATGAGAACATCAGCGGGCTCGCGCCGCATCTGCGGGCGCGGCGCGGCGTCGGCTATGTGCCGCAGGGACGCGAGATTTTTCCGCTACTCACCGTGCGCGAGAATCTGGCGACCGGCTATTCGGCGCTCAAGCGCGACCAGCGCTTCGTCGACGATGAGATTTTCAGCCTGTTTCCCGTGCTTGCCGAAATGATGGGCCGGCGCGGCGGCGATCTCTCTGGCGGTCAGCAGCAGCAATTGGCGATCGCCCGCGCGCTCGTCACCCGGCCCAAGCTGCTGGTGCTCGACGAGCCGACCGAGGGCATCCAGCCCTCGATCATTCGCGATATCGGCCGGGCTATCCAATATCTGCGCAACAAGGGCGGAATGGCGATCCTGGTGGTCGAGCAATATTTCGAATGGGCGCGCGATCTCGCCGACGACTATGCGGTGATGGATCGCGGCGCGGTGGTGCTCTCAGGCGAGCGCAAGGACATGGTCGAGAGCGAAGTGCGCAAGCGCCTGTCGGTGTGAGCGGGGACCGCGCGTCCCTTCTCCCCGCAAGCTGGTCCCTTCTCCCCGCTTGCGGGGAGAAGGTTAGGATGAGGGGCTTAGGGGATTGTGCGGATAAGCGCCCGGCCCCTCACCCTGCCTCTCCCCGCAAGCGGGGAGAGGGGAGCGCTGGTCCCCTTCATTCCCGGCCGCCCTTCAAATATTCGGCGATCGCGGCGCGATAGGGGGGCGGCAGTTCGGCGGTGTCGCGCACGACCTCGGCCATGGCGCCGCCGAGCAAATCTCCGTTTGACATGAGGCTGCTCGACAGCGCTTCGGCGATGTCGTCTTTCGACCAGTTTTTGAGATTGGCGGGCGTGAGCGCCGGCGCCTTGCCCTTGCCGTCAGGCAGCGGTCCGCCCTGAAGCCTGCGGCTCCAGGCGACGCCGCCGAGCCAGTCGCGCGGCGAGTGGCATTCGCCACAATGGCCTGGGCCCTCGACCAGATAGCGCCCGAGTAGCCACGCCTCGCTCTTGCCGGCCGGCGCGGGCGGCGGCGCGCCCAGGTAGACGAGCTTCCAGAGGCCGACCGCGCGGCGGATGTTGAAGGGAAAGTCGAGCTTCGATTCCGGCGCCTTGCCGGCGACCGGTGGCAGCGTCTTCAAATAAGCGAAGAGATCGCGGACATCCTTCATCGTCATCAGACGATAGGACGGGTAAGGGAACGCAGGATAAAGTTGCTCGCCGCCCTGACCGACGCCCGCGTGCAGCGCATTGGCGAAGTCGGTCGCGCTCCAGTCGCCGATTCCGTCCTTGACGTCTGGAGAGATGTTGGGCGGATAAAACACGCCAAACGGCGTCGCCAATGGCGCGCCGCCGCCGAGCTTCAGCCGATCGCCCTGGCCGGGGCTTGCATGGCAAGAGTCACAGCCCCCCGCGTAGAACACGATGCGTCCGGCTGCGACGTCGCCTGGTTCGGAAACTTCCGCCGCCATTGCGGCGTCGATCCTTTGCGGCGCGCTGAGAACCCAGGCCGCGACGGCCGCAAGAGCGACGAGAGCCGCGAACGACGCCAGTGCGCGCTTCATTGCGCGCCCCAGGGGCGTTGTGTCGGCGGGCGGCGCAGGGGGATCAATTCAGGTTCGCCCGATAGGTTTGGTGGCAGCCGCCGCAGTTCTTCCGCGCCGACAATCTGCTACAAGCCGACGGGGTCTACAAGCCGACAAGCGGCTGCGGATTTCAGAAGTTGCGGCGCTTGTCCATTCGGCGACGCTCAGGGTGAAGCGCAGCGCTCCGCTGCAGGGCCCGCATCGCGGCAATCTCGCCGCCTCGCATCACTCCGCCAGCTCCTCGCTTCTCGCCCACAGCAGCTCCGCCGCCTTGTCGTCCTGAGCGGCGCCTGAGGGGGCGCGGACTTTCTGCTTCTCGAAATACTTGCCGCTTGTCGACGCGACCTCCGGCGAAGAGGCGAGGGTGACGATCGTTTGCGCGCCTTGCTCGGGCGAGATCGCGAAGCGTTTGACGAGCGGAAAAAGTCGTCCCGTCCATCCGCCCGCTTCGTCGCCGAAGCGCGTGGCGACGAGACCCGGATGCAGGCAGTTTGCTGTGACGCCGCTGTCCGACAGGCGCCGGGCCAGCACGCGCGTGAACAGGATGTTGGCGAGCTTCGAGCGGCGGTAGGCCCTCATGCCGCTGTAGCCGCGCGCGCATTGCAGGTCGGCGAAATCGAGCCTGGCGCCACGGTGCGCGCCCGACGCGGTGGAGACGACTCGCGCCTGCGGCGTGCCGGCGAGCCGCTGCTCGAGCATCTTAGTCAGCACGAAATAGGCCATGTGATTGAGCGCGAAGGTCAGCTCCAGGCCTTCGGCGGTGACGCGCCGATCGGAGAACATGGCGCCGGCGTTGTTGATGAGGACGTCGATGCGCGCCTCGCTCGCCGCGATCTCGCCGCCGACGCGCCGGGTCTCGGTCATCAGCGACAGATCGGCGATATGGAAACGATGTCCGCGCCCCGGGGCGATCTGTTCGAGCGTGGCGAGGGTGGCCGCCGCGCGCCTGGCGTCGCGGGCGATAAAGACGATCCGCGCGCCCATCCCGGCGAGCGTCTTCGCAGCGACCTCGCCGATTCCTGAAGTCGCGCCGGTGGCGACTACGGTTTTGCCCTGCATGCGGGGACTCCTTCATCGGGACCGGACGAAACCGCGGCGCTCCCGACCCCTCAAGCCGCGCGTGACGCCTTCAGGCGGTCTTCTGATAATCCTTCACGTCGCTGAAGGCGATCTTGGGCCAGCGTTCCTGATCGTAGCGCAGATTGAAGGCGCTGGTCGCCAGAAACACCGGCGCGCCATCGAGGTCGGCGGCGACCGAGGAGGGATAGGCCTCGACGAACTTGTCGAGCTCGGCCGGGTCGGCCGAGGTCACCCAGCGGCACAGTTCGAAGCGGCTCTGCTCGAAGGACACCGGCAGCCCATATTCGGCGTTGAGCCGCTCGACCAGCACGTCGAGCTGCAGCGCGCCGACGACGCCGACCATCGCCGGCGCGCCGTCATGGGGCAGGAACACCTGCACCACGCCTTCTTCCGCCATCTGCTGCAGCGCGTCGCGCAATTTCTTGGCCTTCATCGCGTCGGCGAGTTTGACCCGGCGCAAGATTTCCGGCGCGAAGCTCGGCACGCCGCGAAAGACCAGCTCCTCGCCCTCGGTCAGCGTGTCGCCGATGCGCAATAATCCGTGATTGGGAATGCCGACTACGTCGCCGGCGAAGGCCTCGTCGGCGATCGACCGGTCCTGGGCGAAGAAGAATTGCGGCGCCGAAAGCGTGATCGGCTTGCCGGTCCGCGTCAGCTTGGCGCGCATGCCGCGCGCCAGCCGCCCCGAACAGACCCGCATGAAGGCGATGCGGTCGCGGTGGTTCGGGTCCATATTCGCTTGAATCTTGAAGACGAAGCCGGTCATTTTCGCCTCGTCGGCCTTGACGATGCGGGTCGCCGCCTCCTGCGCGCGCGGCGGCGGCGCGAATTCGACCATCGCGTCGATCAGATCGCGCACGCCGAATTCCTTGAGCGCGCTGCCAAACAGCACCGGCGTCAGATGTCCTTCGAGAAACGCCTGCTTGTCGAAGGGACGGCAACCCTCGACCGCCAGCGTCATCTCCTCGATCGCCGCTTTGCGCTCATGTTCGGGCAGCATGGCGGCGACCGCCGGGTCGTCCGGTCCGGAAACCGGCGCTTCAACGGCGTCCTTGCCGAGCGCGCGCACCAGTTTGCGGCGAATGTCATAGGCGCCGGCGAGCGAGCGACCGCGCCCGACCGTCCAGGACAACGGCGCGGTGTCGAGCGCCAGCGTCTTCTCGATCTCGTCGAGCAGGTCGAAAGGATCGCGCGTTTCGCGATCCATTTTATTGATGAAAGTGACGATCGGAATGTCGCGCAGGCGGCAGACCTCGAACAGCTTGCGGGTGCGCGCCTCGATGCCCTTGGCCGCGTCGATCACCATGACGGCGGAGTCGACCGCCGTCAGCGTGCGATAGGTGTCCTCGGAGAAGTCCTCGTGGCCGGGCGTGTCGAGCAGGTTGAAGACACAGCCGCCATATTCGAAGGTCATCACCGAGGTGACGACCGAAATGCCGCGCTCGCGTTCGATGCCCATCCAGTCGGAGCGGGTCTGGCGACGATTGGCCTTGGCGCGCACTTCGCCGGCGAGCTGGATGGCGCCGCCGAACAGCAGAATCTTCTCGGTCAGCGTCGTCTTGCCGGCGTCGGGATGCGAAATGATCGCGAAAGTGCGACGGCGCGCGACAGGGCTTTCGAGGGTCATGGGCCGAGAAAATATGGGAGGAAAGGGACGCTGCTTTAGCCCAGACACGCGTCGATGGAAAGCCGAGCGAAGGGCAAATGGCATGTGGATCGCGTCGCGGGCGCCGTCGCCAGCCCTTGCGGCGGGACGAAGCGGGCCATATCGTCGCCGGCGATTGTTCCGGCGTGGAGGCCGCGCCGACGGGACGCGCTTCAAAGCAATGCGCGTCGATTGACGGGCTCGATGTCGCCCGTGGAGATGGACGATGGATCGCAGATGGTTGCCGCTCAACGCTTTGCGGGCGTTCGAGGCGGCCGGTCAGCATCTCAGTTTCACCGCCGCAGCCAATAGTCTCACCGTCGCGCAAAGCGCCGTGAGCCGACACGTCATTGTGCTCGAGAATTTTCTCGGCGTCGCCTTGTTCGAGCGGCGACCGCAGCAGCTCGTGCTCACCGAGGCGGGACGGCATATTTTGCCGGTGGTCTCCAAATCTTTCGACCGCATCGATCAGGCGATCGGCGAAGTCATCAAGGAAAAAGGCCGACCCAAGCGGGTGCTGAAGGTGGCGCTGCCGACCTCCTTCGCCCATCGCCTGGCGATCCCGATCCTGCGCGATTTCCGCGACGAGAACCCCGGCATCACGCTCGAAATCGTCTCGAAGCCGACAACCGCCGCCGACACTGACGGCGACATCGACATCGCCATCGTCTATTCCGAGCCGCGCGTCGCCGACGCGATCCACGATCTTTTGTGGATGGTGCGCGCCACCCCGCTCTGCAGCCCCAAGCTGCTCGAGAATGTCGATCGTTCCGACCCGGCCAAGTTCATCGCCGCCAACGATCTCCTACACATCAAGATCGACGGCCGTTCGCGCCACTATTTCTGGGAGATGTTCGCCCGTTCGATCGGCCGCCCTGACCTGCCGGTCGATCGCGGCCTGGTCTTCGACACCGAGCAGATGGGGGTTCAATACGCCATGCTCGGCGATGGCGTCGCGCTGTCCGATCCGCTGCTCTTCGCCGATGAAATCAAGGCCGGCCGGCTCATCCAACCCTTCGATCTCTGGCTCGACGAGGGCTACGGCTATTATCTGACCACCCATCCCGAAGATCTCAGCAACGAGGCGGTCGCGCTGTTTCGTTCCTGGCTGATCGCGCGCTTCAGCAACGCCGCGCCCGCCGCTCCGCACGAGGCGGAGCCGCCGCCCTCCAACGTCGAAGTGCTCAAGACCCGCGCCGCAGCAAAATGAACCTGTGAGCCGCGCGATGCTGGCTGCTCGCGGTGGCGAACCCGTGGCCCGGCGGATTACGCCGCGCGCCTCGGTTGCGGCGATGTTCCTCACCCTTGGATTCGCGCTCGGCCTGTGGTCGGGGGCGGCGGCGAGCATCGTCTCCCGCGTTGGCGTCAGCGCATTTGCTTACGGTCTCGCGCTGACATTGTTCACCGGCGCCTATCTGGCGGCGATGTCCTGGGCGGGCGCGATCGCGCAGCGCTTCTCGCTCAAGCGCACGCTGATCGCCGCGGCGCTGACGGCCGGCCCGGCGCTCGCGGTGTTGCTGCGCGCCGACCAGGTCGTCGGCTATTTCATCCTGCAGGGCGTCTTCGGCTTCGTTGCCGGCCTCACCGACCTCACCATGAACGCGGCCGGCGCGCGCATCGAACGCAGTCTCGGCCGTCCGATCCTTGCCGGGCTGCACGGTGCGGCCTCGACCGGCATTGCGCTTGGCGCCGCCCTCGGCGGACTGCTCGCGGCAAGCGCCGAGCCGTGGATCGCCAGTGTGGCGGCGATCGTCGCGCTATGGACGGGTGCGGCGGCGATCGGCTTTGCGCTTCCGGCCGATCGCGGCGATCCGATCGGCGCGGTCGCCCTGGATCGTCCGGCGCGACTGTCGCGCACGCTCGTGGCGATCGGTCTGGTCATCGGCGTCTCGATCGCCTGCGAAAGCGCGGCGATGTTCTGGTCAGGATTGGTGTTGCGTCAGGAAGCGCCGCAATGGGCGCAATGGGCGGGTCTGGGAACGTCCTTCTTCGCCGGTTGCCAGGCGTCGGTGCGCTTCAACGTCGATCGGCTGAGGGCGCGGATCGCCGATTGGAGACTGATCGAATATTCGCTAATCGTGGCGACTTGCGGATTCTTCATTGTCGCCGGCCGCTTTGGCTTTGCCGCCAGCATCGCTGGTTTCGCCATCATCGGCTTTGGCACCGGCGCCGTGGTTCCCTGCGGCTTTGCGCTGGCCGCTTCACGGCCGGGAATCTCGGCGGCGGTCGGTCTGTCGACGGCCGCTTTCTTTGGCTCCTTCGCGCGACTGCCCGCGCCGCTGGTCACCGGTTCGGTCGCCGATGCGCTGTCGCTTTCCGGGGCGTTCTTGCTCTTCGCGTTGCTGTTGATCGGCGCGCTGGCGATCACCTTGCGGACCGTCGGCTCGACGGCGGCGTGAAGCCAAGTACGGCCGCCTTGCGGCCTCTTATCGGAATTGTTCTTGCGACCTGCTCCCGGCGCCCCGATCTCTTCGATCGGCGCGCCGGGGTCTCGGGCGTGACATTAGCCTTGCGCCGCCTGACGGGCGATATGCTCGATGTCGGCGCGGTCGATGCCGATGTCGCGCAATTCGCGGTCGGTATAGGCGGACAGCTCCCGCACCGTCGCCCAATAGGTGCGCCGGTCGCGGATGTAGCGGAGGATGAAGTCGAAGTTCATGGCTGAACCCTTTCTCTTTGGTTTGGCGGCGGCCCGGTGGCCGTCGCCCGACTCTCTGGAACGCTCTCTCTCGGACTGACGGCAACATAATCCCGCGTCGCACAAAAATCAATGCTGCAGTGCAATATTCATGCGAAATTATCGTGTCTATATTGCGACATTGCGCCCAATAGGGCCAAAATAACCTGAAAATCAGAAATTCTTGCGCGAAACTGACCTGTCAGCTGCGACAGAAGCGATCCTGTCATGCGTATGGGGCATGACTTTCATTTTGCCTTATTGACCATCCGCCGCCGAGTGATTCGCGGCGAGATCCGCGCCGGACCCCCGGGCTGATTTGACATCAAGGCGCCGCCGGCTTAACGGCACTCCCGCGACGGCGCGTCCTTGGCAACAGGGGCGCGCCTCTCGTTTGACGCACCCGCGGAATGCGCCTTGCTCGGCGCAATCCTGTCGGCCTCGGTTCCCGCTTTGCGCGGGGTCGGGCAGAGGAGGGCGCGTTCCTTAGTCCATGGAACCAGAGGAACCGCGATGACGAAGCGCGCCGAAGCCAAATATAAAATCGACCGCCGGATGGGCCAGAACATCTGGGGTCGCCCCCGCAGCCCGGTCAATAAGCGCGAATATGGTCCTGGCCAGCATGGCCAGCGCCGCAAGGGCAAGGCAACCGATTTCGGCACCCAGCTCAAGGCCAAGCAGAAGCTGAAGGGCTATTACGGCAATATTCTCGAGCGCCAGTTCCACAAATATTACGTGGAGGCGGTGCGCATGAAAGGCGATTCCAGCGCCAATCTGATCGGCCTGTTGGAGCGTCGTCTCGACGCTTTCATCTATCGCGCCAAATTCGTACCGACCGTTTTCGCCGCGCGCCAGTTCGTCAACCACGGCCACATCAAGGTCAACGGTCGCCGCGTCAACATCGCCTCCTATCTGGTGAAGGTCGGCGATCTGGTCGAGATCAAGGAAGCCTCGCGTCAGCTTGCGGTGGTGATCGAAGCGGCGGCGCTCGCCGAGCGCGACACGCCCGATTACATCGAGGTCGATCACGGCAAGGGCAGCGCCAAACTCACCCGCGTTCCCGGCCTCACCGAGGTGCCCTATCCGACGCAGATGGAGCCTAATCAGGTCATCGAATTCTATTCGCGCTGATCTCGCGCTTCTTTATGCGTCACCGAATTAGGAGCCGCCCATTCGGGCGGCTTTTTCGTTTCAGACGGCGCGCGCTGGTCGCCGCGCTTTGACGCCGAGGCCCTCGGCGAGGAACAGCCCGCCGTGACGCAACCCGCCCGCGTCGATGCCATGAGCGACGCCAAAGGACAGGTGCCATTGGACAGGAATCGTCGCGCGGCCAAAATCATCCATCGCGGCGAACATCGCCTCAAGCGGAATCACCGGATCCTGATCGCCGTGAACGAGAAGTAGCGGCGGATATTCGTCCTTGGCGTTGCGCGCCGTCGCTTCCGCCAAGTGCTCGGACCCGACCAGCAGCCCGGAATAAGAAACGATCGCCGCCGGCGCGCGCCGTCGTCGCAGTCCGACATGCAGCGCCATCATCGCGCCCTGGCTGAAGCCGACCAGGGCTAGTCGCGAATCGTCGAGTCCGAGCTTGGCGAGTTCGCTATCGAGGAAGGCGTCGATCGATGGCCGCGCGGCCGTGACGCCGCGCCAGCGCTCGTCGGCGCCGCGCGGATCCTCCGGCGCGGCGGAGCTAAGCGAAAACCATTGCCGGCCCCCCGACGCGCCGGGAAGCCCCTGCGGCGCGTGCGGCGAAACGAATGTGGCTTCGGGCAGCAGCTCGCGCCATTGGCGACCGAGTTCGATCAGATCGTTCCCGTCGGCGCCATAGCCGTGCAGAAACACGACCAACTGCCTGGCGGCGCCGCGCGCCGGATTGAGGCGCGGGCCATTCAATTGAGCGGTCATTGGCGGCGGCTTCCGGTTGCGATATCGTCGGTCCTCTATCGCGAACGCCGGCTTCGCGCCACTGGCGTTCCGAACGCGCGCCCCGCGCGACTAGCGTTCCATGACGCCGGCGCGTTGTTTCACTCCGCGATAATAGGCCCATAGCATGCGCGCCGCGACGCCGCGCAACGGCCGCCAGCGCTCGGCGATCTCTTCCAGCTTGCGCGCGTCCGGCCGTCGCTTGAGGCCAAGCGCGAGGCGCGCCGCCTCCTGCAGCGCCAGATCGCCGGCAGGAAAGGCGTCGGGGTGGCCGAGGCAAAACAGCAGAAAAAGATCGGCGGTCCACGGGCCGATGCCCTTCACCGCCACCAGCGCGTCATGGGCTTCATGCGCCGCGAGCGCGCTCAGACCGTCGAGATCGAGGCCGCTAACGACCGCTTCGGCGAGCGCGCGCAGCGCTCGGATCTTTGGCGCCGAAAGGCCGCAGCGCCGAAGCGTCGCTTCTTCGGCCGCCATGAAATTTGCGACCCCGAGCGGGGCGAGCTCGGCGGCGAGACGGCCGAAGATCGCTGTCGCGCTGGCGACCGAGACTTGTTGCGAAACGATGATCGCCGCCAGTCCGGCGAAACCCGGCTCGCCCCGGCGCAGCGGCGGCGACCCGCCGATCTCGATCATCCGCTGGACGACCTCGGCGTCGATGGCAAGCAGTCGCGCGGTTGCTTCGGCCAGCGCCGCCTCGTCGGCGATTGGCGGTCCCGGATGATAGCGAATGGCTGCCGGCCGCGCCGGCGCCCGCGCGCGACGGCGCTTGGCTGGACGTTTTGCGGCTGCTTCGGCGCCTTTGCGCGTCTTCTTGCGCGGGTCGGCGGCTCTGGATTTGACCGGCGCTTTGGCGCGCGCCTTTGCCGGCGCCTTTCGCGCGCCTTTCGCGCCTTTGGCGCCGCTCTTGCCAGCGCCGCGCTTTTTGGAAACAGTGCCGGCCACCTTCGCTCTCGCCCCCAAAATAATGTCGTCCGTTCCCACTTACCGTTTCGCGCCGACGCCCAACGGCGCGCTGCATATCGGCCATGCCTATTCGGCGCTGATGAACGTGCGCTTCGCCGCAGCCGCCGAAGGTCGTCTTCTGTTGCGCATTGAAGACCTGGACCCGACGCGCTGCAAGCGCGAATTCGAAACGGCGATCGTCGACGATCTGGTCTGGCTCGGCGTCGCATTCGCCGATCCGCCGCGCCGGCAGAGCGAACATGCCGAAGACTATGCCAGTGCTTTGGACGCTTTGCGGGCGCGCGGTCTCGTCTATCCCTGTTTCTGCACGCGAAGCATGGTCGTTGAAGCGAACGCTGGCCGCGATCCCGACGGCGCGCCGCGCTATGGCGGCGCCTGTCGCAACCTCGCCGCGCGCGGAGTCGATGCGCGTCTCGCCGCCGGCGAGCGCGCCGTGTGGCGTCTCGATTCGGCGGCGGCCCGCCTTGCCGTTCCCGATGAACTCGTCTGGCGCGAATGGGGCGAGGGCGATCGCGAGACCTCGCAAAACGCCGATCCCTCGCTCTGGGGCGATTTTGTGCTACGCGGCCGGGACAGCGCGGCGAGCTACCATCTCGCCGTCGTCGTCGACGATGCATTGCAGGGGGTTACCGACGTCGTGCGCGGCCGCGATCTCTTTGCCGCGACGGCCGCCCATCGCCTGCTGCAGGCGCTGCTGGCCCTGCCGGCGCCGCGCTACCGTCATCATCGTCTGGCGCTCGACGCCGGTGGCGCCAAAATGACCAAGAGCGCCGGCGCGACGCCATTGCGCAAACTGCGCGCCGAGGGGTTGAGCGCACAGGCGCTCAAGATCGCGCTCGGATTTGCGGTCGGAAAAACGCGCCTGAAGGTTGAGCTCAGTTGAGCTTCGCGGCGACGGAGGCGGGCCCGGGCGCCGCGGCCGGCGCGGCGCCGGCGTTCGGCGCCTCGGTCATCAATTGGTCGATGCGGTCGCGTTCATGCTTGAACGAGGCGAGCATCTTGCCGTCGAACTCGCGCGTGCGGGCGAGCTTGATCGCCATCGGGTCGACGAAGTTGCCGTTGATGATGACTTCGTAGTGAAGATGCGGGCCGGTCGCCAGACCCGACTGGCCGAGATAGCCGATCACCTCTCCCTGCGTGACCCTTACGCCGGCGGCGATGTCGCGGGCGAAGCCGGACATGTGATTATAGGTGGTGACATAGCCGTTGGCGTGCTGAATTTCGACGCGTCGGCCATAGCCGGAATCATAGGCCGCCTTGATCACGACGCCATTGCCCGCCGCGAGGATCGGCGTGCCGATCGGCGCGCCCCAGTCGACGCCGGTATGCATACGCGAATAGTGCAAGATCGGATGGAAGCGCATTCCGAAGGGTGAGGTCATCTCGCCAGCGATGATCGGTTTGCGGATCAGGAATTTGCGCACCGAACGACCGTTCTCGTCGTAATAGTCGACCAATCCGTCGTCGGGCGTCTGGAAGCGATAATATTTGAGCGTCTGATCGCGCACGCTCATCGTCGCATAGAGCAATTGCGGATGGGGATCGACTTCGTCGGGGTCGGCGAGGAAGGCGGTCATCGAATCGCCAGGTTGCGTCGCGCGCTGAAAATCGACGTCATTGGCGAAAGCGCGCACCATTTCGTCGATGATCGGTTTGGGCACGTCCTGTTTCAGCGCGGTCTGATAGAAACTCTCATAGAGGCTTATTCCGCTCTCTGACTCCGCGTCTGAATTGCGTTTGAGGGCGGCGGTGCGTTGCAGGGTGATCGGCACATAGGCGCCGGCGTCGTTGACGGCGATTGTCGCCTTGAGCTGCTCCTCGGCATAGACCGAGACGCGGGCGATCGCCGGCGTCTTATCCGCCGTATCGGATTCGTCATATTGCAAAATGACCTTCTGGCCTTCGGCGACCGGCGAATCTCCCGGCTTGACGCCGAAGGCGGCGAGAATGGCGCTCGCCGCTTCCTTGCTCGCGCCATTGGCGCGCAACAGATCCTCGAAGCTCTCGGCGTGCTTCAACTGCACCATGCGCTCGCCGCTCTCGGCCGGCGCCGGCGTCTTGATCGCCTCAGTGACGTTCTCGGGCACCATCTTGACCTCGATCGAGGCGAAGGGCGCGTTGGCGTTGACCGAGCCAGGGGCAAAAGACAAGCCGCCGAGCGGGTCGATGCCGGCCTGGCTGGTGCGCTTGAGCAGCAGCTGCGAGGGCAGGGCGGGCGTGTCCTCGCCGCTCGTCGCCGACTTCAGCATCTCGGCGACCTGGGCCTGCGCCTCGGCGAGCGTCAATTCGCCGGTGGCGACGGCGGCTTCCGCGGGGCTGAGATCGCGTTGGGAAAAGGAGACTTCGGCGTCGTCCTGCACGGGGCCGGGGTCGGGCGCGGCATCCGCCTTCTCGGCCGCCCCGCTCAGCGCCATCAACGGATCGAAAGTCGGAACCGCGTCGGCATAGGCGTTGGGCGTCAGCGTCAGCGCCGTCGACAGTATGGTGAAGGGCCGCGAACGCACCACTTCCTTGTCGCCAATCTTGATCGTGGTCGGCGCCTTGAAGGTTTGTTTGGCGGCGACCACGTCGATCGGCCGCACCAGCCGGTCGCCCTTGCCTGGATTGACGCCCTCGGCCTCTTCATGATGCGGGGCGGTGGCGATTTCCGGCGCCTCGGCGAAATTCGATTGTTCGTCGAGATCGAGATAAAGCGCCGTGCCGATCAGAGCGAGGCCGGAGAGGCCGCAAAGCGCGACGCCGGCGAGCCAGCGCGCGGAAATGCGCCGGCGCTCCTGCCCATCGACCCGCGGCTCGCCGATCGTGATCGGCGGCTCGTGGCCGAGTTCGACGACGGGACGGATTCTCTCGTTCGGCCCAGCGACACGGGCGAGACGGGCGGCCAAGGTCGTCATGGTCGCTCTTGTCGCTCGGTCGAAATTTGCGCCATTGCCGCCTTCTCTAGCCGCGCCGGTTGGCCGGCGCAACGAGGCGACGTTGCGCCTCTGGCGGTGAATTGGGCGAAAACAATGGCTGGAGTGCGGCGACGACTCGCGGATGCGCCCACTATCCCCAGAGCCCGGCCAAAATAGACGGCGAATTGCGTGTCTTTTGCAAAAACAATTTGACAGTCAGAAGTCGCTTGCCTATATCAGCCGGACCGACGGCGACGGCGCAGTGGCGGCTGGCGCGGCGTCGGGATTTCGGGACGATCTCGTACAACGCTCCTCCCTGCTGAGAGGCGGGGGTGGGTGTTTCGGTCGTCTCGGCTGTCGGCTTGAGAGATTCGGGCTCGGGCGGCGCGGCGCAGGAGCGACTAGCTCCGCGGCGAATCGCCAGGGTTCGTGGAGGGGTGAAAGCCTTTCCAACGCTATTTGACAATTGCATCGGAAGAAAGAGAGACGTGGGCGGCGGGGTCCTTGCGGGGCTTTGAGCTTGGGTCGTTTGGCTGGTTTTGCGCTTAGGCGTTGGGCTGGTTTGGCGGCTTGGGTTTAAGGTCCGAAGAGATACTGACGGTCACGTTTCAAAATTCATCGCGCTTTGGCGTTGATGGGGTTGGACTGTCGTGAGGC
>SSMV01000035.1 GCA_004799435.1 Bradyrhizobium sp. | reverse complement strand
CTTTATCCGCAGGATCCTCAGCCGCGTGAAGCGCTTCGCCAAGCGCTCGTTCCACGGCTCGACCCAGATCATGCAGACGATGAGCGAGACCGTGCTCGGCGCGCGCATCGTCAAGGCTTTCGGGTTGCAGGCCGAAATGCGCGCGCGCATGGCGCAGTCGGTGCGCACAGTCGAAGGCTCGGCCAACCGCATTGCGGTGGGCGCCGGCTTGACGAGTTTCCTCACCGATTCGCTCGCTGGCCTGGCGATCGGCTTCGCCATCTATTACGGCTCCTGGCGCGTCAGCGTGTTGCACACCGATGTCGGCTCGTTCGTCGCCTTTCTTGCCGCCCTGCTGCTGGCTTATGAGCCGGCAAAGCGCCTGTCGGCTTTCTCGGTCAATCTGCAGAACGGCATGGTCGGCGCGCGGATGATCTATGAGGTGCTCGACGCGCCGCCCGGTGAAGAGGAGGCGGCGGGCGCGCCTGCGCTCAGCGTCACCGAGGGACAAGTCACGCTTGCCGGCGTCCGCTTCGC
This sequence comes from Bradyrhizobium sp., assembly GCA_004799435.1. Classification (GTDB taxonomy): domain Bacteria; phylum Pseudomonadota; class Alphaproteobacteria; order Rhizobiales; family Beijerinckiaceae; genus Roseiarcus. The sequence continues at coordinate 6,109 of SSMV01000035.1, read as the reverse complement.
TTATCGGCCAGGCGAAAACGCGCTCGACGGCGTCGATGTCGTCGCCGAGCCCAATCAGACGACGGCGCTGGTTGGCCCGTCGGGCGGCGGCAAATCGACGGTGCTGGGCGTGATCCAGCGCTTTTACGCGCCGAGCGACGGCCAGACGACGATCGACGGGCAGGACATCGCCGCGGTCGATCTCGCCTCATTACGCGCCAAGATCGCTTTCGTGTCGCAGGACGTATTCCTGTTTCGCGGCTCGATCCGCGACAATATTGCACTCGGCCGCATCGGCGCGAGCGACGCCGAAATCATCGATGCGGCGCGCCGCGCCCACGCCCATGATTTCATCATGAGCTTTGCCCAGGGCTATGAAGCCAATGTCGGCGAACAGGGCACGCAATTGTCGGGCGGCCAGCGCCAGCGCATCGCCATCGCCCGCGCCATCCTGAAAAACGCGCCGATCCTGCTGCTCGACGAGCCGACTGCGGCGCTCGACTCGGAGAGCGAGCGCGAAGTGCAAATCGCGCTCGACGAGCTGCGCGTCGGCCGCACGACGATGGTGGTCGCCCATCGTCTGCAGACGATCGTCGGGGCTGACCGCATCTATGTGATCGAGAAGGGCAGAGCGGTCGAATCGGGCTCGCATCGCGAGCTGGTGGCGCGCGGCGGTTCCTATTGCGCCTTTTTCGCCGCTCAGTTCGGACCGGGCGCGCTTAAGACGGTCGCCTGAACGTCGCCGTTTTAGAAATGCGCCAGACCTGAGGCTGACGGGCGCGTGGTGCGGTATTGGCTGTGCGAAGCGGCGCCCAGCGAGATCGCGGCGATCGCCACCAGCGTGATCCAGGTCATTTGCGCCAGTCCCTCGGACAGGAAGGCGAGCGTCAGGCAGGACGCAACGCTCGCCGCGAGATAGGGCGCGAAGCGCGGGGTGGCGCGGCCGATGGCGCCAAAGCCGAACCAGACGCTGGCGGCGGCGGCGGCGGCGCCGAGCACGCCGAGTTCGTACCAGATTTCAAACAGCGCAACGCGCGGGGTCGCGGCGGGCAGTAATCCGGCGTCGACGCCGCGCACCACGGTGTCGACCCCATGGCCGGTCAACAGCCGGGGCGCGTCGTGGAGGATCAGGCTCGCGGCGGCGGCGATCTCGGTATAGGACCCGCCGAGCGAGGCCAGCTTGGCGTGGAAGACCAGCCGGGCGATTGTCGGCGACAGCGCCAGAAGGATCGGCGTCGCGAAGATCAGCACAACGATCGTCCGGCCAACCTCGCGCACCGTGCGCTCGACATCCGAGACGGCGAAGGACAGGACCGACAGGCCGACAAGCAAGGCCACCGTGACCGGACCGTGGCCCATCGCATAGGCGGAGGCGAGCCCGAGCAGCAGCAGCGTGCGCGCGCGGCCATTGCGGCCACGGGCCGCCAGCGCGCCCATCGCCGGGAAGAGCAGCACCGCCATGGCGACGGCGCCGGCGTCGATGCGGCCGGCTTCGACCGTCCAGCCCTGCTGGTCGGCGAACCACAGAAGGAAGATCGTCGCAATCAGCAGCGCGACGCCGATCGGGAAAAGATAGAGGTCGGTGGCGCGGAAATGTTCGCGCGCAGTGACGATGACGGCGATCGCCGCCAGCGCCGTCATGGCGATCTTCAGCAGGCGCTGGGCACCCGGCGTCGGGAAGGGCGTCCATAGCAGCGACAGACAGGCCCAGGCGAAGAGCGCAACGACCGCCCATGCGGCCGGCGAGGCCGCCAGCGCCCGCAGCCGCGGCCCAAGCCCGGAGACGGGGTCGAGGGTCGCCGAGACCAGCAGCAGGGCGACGGCGACCGGATAGAGGATGAACATGGCGCGCGACGACAGGGTCGCCGCGCTGGGCGCGGCGAGCGCCAGGGCGGCGTAGCCGATTCGCGAAAGCAACTGCGCCGCGTCCGTCGCGGCGTCGCTTCGCGGAGCGTCCGAAAATTGAGCCATATCGATCGTTCCGTGCGCTGACCGACCTTATACGGCGCCCGGCGGCGCGGAGCTGTGCGTTTGAAGCAACAGTGTTGCATGAAAATTGCGGATTTCGCGGCGAATGGTCAGATGATAGGCCGCCCGGTCCGTATCTTGACGCCTCCGGGGTCAGTCGGGCCTTGTCGATCGCATGAACGATCCTGCCGCCTTTCGCGCCGCCGCCGAGGATTCCGCCATGCGCCAGCGCGCCCGTGGCGAGGCCAGAGCGCGCTTCGAGCGGGCCGGCGCGCGCAGCGAGGCGGCCCACATATTCGAAACCGGCGGATTGCGGCTGCGCTTTCCCCGCGCCGAGGCGGAATGCGAAGCGGTGCTGGTCAATACCGGGGGCGGCATGGCGGGCGGCGACCGCGCGACGATTGAAATGGCGGTCGGTGCCAATGCGCGGGCCTTCGTCACCACCCAGTCGGCCGAGAAAATTTACCGCTGCGAGCGCGAGCCGGTGCGGGTCGAAGCGCGGTTGAGCGTCGAGCGCGGCGGCGCGCTGACCTGGGCGCCGCAGGAGACGCTGCTTTTCGAAGCCTCGGCGCTGGAGCGCCGGCTGGAGGCGGATGTGGCGGCGGACGCCTCGTTGACCATCGTCGAGGCGGTGGTTTTCGGCCGCCTCGCTTCGGGCGAGACACGGATCGCCGCGACGCTCATCGATCGCTGGCGGGTGCGGCGCGCGGGGCGGCTGGTCTTCGCTGAGGCGCTGCGCCTTGCCGATGCGGCGGCGACGCTCGATCGGCCGGCGGTCGGCGCCGGCGCGCGCGCCATCGCGACTGTCCTGTGCGTGGCGCCTGAGGCCGAGGCGGCAGCGCCGAATTTGCGGGCGGCGCTGGAGGCGATCGCGGCCGAGCCGGGCGAGCCGCTCGACATTGGCGCCAGCGGCTTCGACGGCATGGCGATCGCCCGGCTCGCCTCGCCATCGCCCAGCCGATTGCGCGCCGCGGTGATCGCGGCCATTCTGACGCTGCATGGAGGGAGGCCGCCGCGGGTATGGTCGTAACGAGCGACTCGCGGGTCGAGGATGTCGCGCCGCCGCCCGCTGTGGACGACCGCGCTCTAGCTGGCGCGTGGCGCCGTCCGCTCGTTTTGGGCGCCTTCGCCGCCTGCGTGACGCTCGCGATCGTGCAACTGCTGACCATCGGCCGGGTCGAGTTGATGTTCGACGAGGCCTATTACGCCTTGTGGTCGCGCAATCTCGCTTGGGGCTATCTCGATCACCCGCCGATGGTCGCGGCCTGGGTTCGCGCCTCGACCAGCCTGTTCGGTCCGTCCGAATTCGGCGTCCGCGCGCTTGACGCCCTGTCGATGATCGCCGCGCCAGGGGTCATCGCCTGGATGGCGTGGCGATTGTTCGGCTCGGTCGAGACCGCCGCGCTCGCGGCCCTGATGTGGGTCGCCATGCCGCTCGCCGCGGCGGCGATTCTCGTGACGCCCGACACGCCGCTTACGATCTTCTGGACGCTGGCGCTTGCCGGACTGATTGAAATATGGCGCACGCGCCGCGCCGCCTGGTGGTTCTTCGTCGGCGTCGCCGCCGGCCTTGCGTTGCTGACCAAATTCACCGGCGCGTTCTTCGGCGCCGGCGTCGTGTTGGCCCTGCTGACGACCCCTTCGTTGCGTCGCTGGTTGGCTTCGCCCGCGCCCTATCTCGCCGCGGCCGTCAGTCTGGCGATTTTCGCCCCATTCGTCGTCTGGAACGCCGAGCACGGCTGGATGACCTTCCGCTTTCAGTTCGCTCGCGTGCCGCCGCATCGGTTTGCGCCCCAGTTTTTGGCCCAATACGTGGCTATGCAAATCGGCTTGATGAACCCGCTGACGTTTTGCGCGGCGGCTGCCGGCGTCGGCGCGACACTCGCCGCGCGCGGGCGGCCGCTCGCGCCGGCCGATGAGGCGCGGCGCTTGCTGCTGGCGACGATTCTTCCGGCCGTCGCCTATTTCGCCTTGCATGCGCTGCACGACGCCGTGCAGTTCAATTGGTTGGCGCCGATCTATCCGACCGTCGCGATCCTGGCGGCCGACGCCGTTGCTCGGGCGCGCGCCGCGACCGGCGCGTCCTCGCGTTGGCGACGTTTCGTCGCGGCGACGGGGCGCTACGCGCCGCTGCTCGGCGTTGCCGGGGCGCTGTTCTTCGACGGCCAGGCGGCGACCAAGGCGCTGCCGCTCGGCTCGTTCGATCCCACCGCGCGCATCGGCGACTGGGGTCAACTCACCCAAGAGGTCGACCGCATTGCGCGGCGCGAGAACGCGCAGTTTATAATCGTCGGCAGCTATATCGGCGGCTATGAGGAGGCCTCGCTGCTGACCTATTACGGCGATCCGACGCTGCCCGTCGTCGGCGAGAGCGACCCCGACCGCTGGCTGTTCGAGCCGCCGCCGCCGCCGTCGCTTTTTTCCGCGCCGGGGATCGGCTTCGGCCGGGTCGACTGGGGGCTCGACGCCGCGCTGGCCAAGCGCTTTCGCAAAGTCGAAGAAATCGCGCGGGTTGCGCGTCCCGATCGCGACCGGCCGTCGCGGCAATACGCGATCTATCGCGTCGAAGGCCTGATCGCCCCTTAAGCGCATTCTCGCGCCGCCCACGCTACAGTTGCTCGAAAAAGCGGCGCCAAATCGGCTTGCTCGAGCGGCGCCGGCGAAGGATAGTCCGAAGCGCTTCGGCAGAATGCACGAGCCGGGACTCAATAAGGGAAGCACGCGCATGAATCTCACCCCGCGCGAGAAGGACAAGCTGCTGATCGCCATGGCGGCCGTCGTCGCGCGCCGCCGGCTTGAGCGCGGCGTGAAGCTCAATCACCCCGAAGCGGTGGCCTTGATCACCGACTTTGTCGTCGAGGGCGCGCGCGACGGGCGCTCGGTCGCCGAATTGATGGAGGCGGGCGGACGGGTCGTCAGCGCCGATCAGGTGATGGACGGCGTCGCCTCGATGATCCACGACATTCAGATCGAGGCGACCTTCCCCGACGGCACGAAGCTCGTCACCGTCCATCATCCGATCCGCGGCGCCGATGACGCGCTTGTTCCCGGCGAGACGCTGGTCGCGCCGGGCGACATCTTGATGAACGAAGGCCGCGAGACGGTGACGCTCGAAGTCGCCAATTCCGGCGACCGGCCAATCCAGGTCGGTTCGCATTATCATTTCTTCGAGACCAATCCGGCGCTGAAATTCAACCGCGCCAAGGCGCGCGGGTTCCGGCTCGACATTCCCGCCGGCACGGCGGTGCGCTTCGAGCCCGGCCAGAAGCGCGAGGTGCGTCTCGTCGCGCTGGCCGGCAAGCGCCACGCCATCGGCTTCCGCAAGGAGGTGATGGGAAAGGTCTGAGACCTCTTTCCATTCCGTCGTACGCCGTCGATCAAGTCTTCCGCCCCTTTCGAGGCCCCGAATGCCCAAGTCCCCCACCTCCCTTCCTCGCGCCGCTTACGCCGACATGTTCGGGCCGACGACCGGCGATCGTCTGCGGCTTGCCGACACCGAACTCTTCATCGAGGTCGAGAAGGATTTCACAATCTATGGCGACGAAGTGAAATTCGGCGGCGGCAAAGTCATTCGCGACGGGATGGGGCAGAGCCAGGTCACCCGGGCGCGTGGCGCGGTCGACACCGTCATCACCAATGCGGTGATCCTCGATCATTGGGGCATCGTCAAAGCCGATGTCGCGATCAAGGACGGGCTTATTCATGCGATCGGCAAGGCGGGCAATCCCGACATTCAGCCCGGCGTCACGATCATCATCGGGCCGGGCACCGAGATCATTGCCGGCGAAGGCAAGATCCTCACCGCCGGCGGCTTCGACAGCCACATTCATTTCATCGCGCCGCAGCAGATCGAGGAAGCGCTGACGAGCGGCGTGACCACGATGCTCGGCGGCGGCACGGGACCGGCGACCGGCACGCTTGCCACCACCTGCACGCCCGGCCCCTGGCATATCGCGCGGATGATCGAGGCGGCCGATGATTTCGCCATGAATCTCGGTTTCGCCGGCAAGGGCAACGCCTCGAAGCCGGCGGCGCTGGTCGAGCAGATCGAAGCGGGCGCCTGCGCGCTCAAGCTTCACGAGGACTGGGGCACCACGCCGGCGGCGATCGACTGCTGTCTGTCGGTCGCCGACGATTACGACATTCAGGTGATGATCCACAC
>SSMV01000034.1 GCA_004799435.1 Bradyrhizobium sp. | reverse complement strand
TCGGCGAGAACTTCCAGGAGTTCGTCGAGATGTCGGCCGGCGATTTCATGTTCGTTCCGCCATATCTGCCGCATCTCGAAGCCAATATGAGCACGAGCGAGGCATTATGGTGGCTTGCTTGCCGCACGCCGGAAAACATCGTCGTCAATCTGCCCGACATCGACGACGCTCTGCTCAAAGGCTATCGCCGCCCTTGAAAGGCGGCGTTGACGCTTTGGTGAAGCGAGCCTCATCCGGCGCTTCGCTTCACCTTCTCCTGCGGGCGCAAAGCGCCTCAGCTCTGGTGGCCGCCGGTGAAAGGCACGAAGGGGATGATCGCGCCATTGTAGATGTCGGAGCGGGCGACGTTGAACTGGCCGTCGGCGCCCTGGGTCTTGACCGCCTTGAGGACATGCTGCGCGCCGGGCGGCCCGACCGGAATGACCATGATCCCGTCGGGCTTGAGCTGCTGCAGGAGCGGCGGCGGGATATGGTCGATGCCGCAGGTGACGATGATCTTGTCGAAGGGCGCCGCCTCGGGCCAGCCATAATAGCCGTCGGCGTTCTTGGTCTCGATCGCCGCATATTCGCGATAGCCGCGGGCGATCAAGGAATCGTAGACGCCGCGCGTGCGCTTGGCGAGTGCAGGAATGATCTCGATCGACCATAATTTATCGGTCAAGTAGCTCAGATAGGCGGATTGATAGCCCGAGCCGGTGCCGATCTCGAGAACCTTGTCGCCCGGCTTGACGGCGAGCGTATTGGTCATGCGCGCGACCGTGTGCGGGCCGGTGATCGTGACGCCGAAGCCGATGTTGAGATAGTGCCATTCGTACGCGCGACCGAGGTTTTCGGCGGTGACGAATTCCTCGCGCGGCGTCATCAGAAAGGCGCGCTTGTCGGCGCGGTCCCAGATGTCGCTGTGGCTGACGAGCTGCTCGTAGCGATCCCAGCGCTGGCTTAGGAATCCCGGGTCTTCGCCGCGATTGTCCCTCATCCAGGCGACGAAGGCCTCGCGGCCGTCCATTGGCGGCCAAAGATCCTGATCGAAGCCGCGCGCGACGCCCGCCATCGCCTCTCGACCAAGCCCTGCGGCGCCGAGGAGGGCAGCTCCGCCGAGAAGCACGTCGCGTCGATTCATTGTTCGTCCCCTCGGCCGGCCCGCGCAGCCGCCACATAGTGGCGCGTCGCGCGCGTCATGCGCAAGGGCGATACGAAATCGCAAGCGCGCTATGAAATCATCGATGAGGATCGTTCCCCCGAGGCGCGACCCGCGCTAGGCTCGCCCGCGTCAAGCGCGAGGAGGCGCCATGATCGGGACATTCTTTCGCCACGGAGCGACCGCCGCGCTCGCCTTATTCGCCGCGGCGTTGATAGCGGCGCTCGCCTTCGGATTCTCGGCTTTCCGCCCTCTCGACATCGGGCTTGGCGCCTTGCTGTTTTACGCCAGCGAATATCTCATGCATCGCTTCGCTTTCCACGCGAAGCCGTCTCGCTTCGCCTTCGCCCGTCGGCTTCAGCATCGCCTGCACTACGATCACCATCTCGAGCCGGCGCGGCTCGATCTGCTGTTTCTGCCGTTGTGGTTTCTCGTTCCCAATCTGGCGTTCACGGCCCTGCTGGTTGATTTGGCGCTGGGTCCGGATGCGGTCGTTTCGACCATGCTTGGGGTCACGGCGGCGATTCTTCACTATGAATGGACCCATTATGTCGCCCACACGACGCTGCGGCCGCTGACCCCGCTCGGGCGGTGGATCAAGCAATACCACCTGCGGCATCATTTTACCAGCGAGAAAATGTGGTTTGGGGTCAGCAACCCCTCGCTGGATCTGATGTTTGGCACCTTCCAGTCACCCGACCGAGTCGAGCGAAGCCCGACCGTGCGCAAGCTAAACCCTTGATCGCGACCTCCATTATTCTGGAAAACGGAAATTTTGATCGAGGCGGCCACGGCTTTGAGCCGCCGGCGCAGGTCTCCGCGCGCCGCCCGCCTGGTCCGGCGCACGCAATCGTGACCTTTCTGCAACATGGCTCGGGGAAACGCCTTTTGAGGCCAAAATCCGGCATTTTCGGGTTTGAGCGGCGATGGCCCGCTTGTAAGGTGCAGCACGTGAACGGGAGTTTCCCGGTCGCGATTCGGGTCGGGGGCGTGCATGGCTGGGGGACCAGCGCGAAGCGCCAAAGGCCTTAAGAAACGGGAAGAGGGGCGCTTAATACCTTTCGCTCGGCGCGTTCAGATCGGCGACCAAAAGGTTCAGGTTTTCACCGACTCCCAATTGTCACTCACTGGAGGTCACATATGACTCTCATCAAGAGCCTTCTGCTCGGTTCTTCGGCGACTTTGATCGCCGTCGCCGGCGCGCAGGCCGCGGATCTTCCCACCAAGAAGGGCGCGCCGGCCGCTGAATACGTCAAGGTCTGCAAAATCGGCGGCGTCGCCGGCTTCATCATTCCCGGTTCTGACACCTGCCTGAAGATCAGCGGCGGCGCTCGCTTCATGATCGACGCCGGCAATGTCGGCACGCAGTGGAAGCAGAACTTCGACAATACGCCGGCCTCTTCGGCCGCCAAGTATCGCAACAGCTTCGGCATCAGCGCCCGCGCTGACCTCGGCCTCGACGCGGCTTCCAACACCGCTTACGGCCTGCTGACCGCGCATATCGACCTGCATTGGGACCAGGGCTCGGGCCTTGAGCTCGCGGGCGACATCCCGCCGAACGGCGCCGGCTCCTACATCAACCAGGCCTACTTGCAGTGGGCCGGCCTCACGGCCGGTATCAAGCCGTCCTACTTCGACTATATCGGCGGCGGCGAGACCTGGAACAACATCATCTCGCCTGACCACACCGGCACTGGCGTTCCGTTGATCGCCTATACGGCGTCCTTCGGCGGCGGCTTCGCGGCGACCATCGCCGCTGAGCAGAATGCTGGCTCGGGCGGCGTCAGCTACGTCAACGGGATGCCCGGCAGCACGGGGCCTGACTTCACGGCTCTCGGCATCCAGGCGCCCGACATTGTCGCGGCCTTGGACCTGACCCAGGGTTGGGGTAGCGCGCACTTGGCTGGCGTCCTGCACAATGTTCGTCTCGAAGGACATAGCGGCACGACCTCGGCTGACGACATCGACCAGTGGGGCTATGCGATCACCGGCGGCGTCGGCTTCAATCTGCCGTCGCTGGGCGCTGGCGACCTCTTCAAGGTCCAGGGAACCTACACCCATGAAGCCATCAACTACTCCGGCTTCAACTCCGAAGGCTGGGGCACCGGCTTCAACCTCAATGGCAACGGCCTGATCTATCAGTTCGCCGACGCCTATGAGGGTGGCGGCCGGCAGTGGACGGTTCCGTCCACTTGGGGCATCGCGGCGATCGCCGAATTGCATCTGACGCCGCAATTCGCGATCGATCCGGAAATCTCCTACGGGACGATTTCCTGGGGCAGCCACGCCTTCCCGTTCCGCGCTCTTGAGGGCGACGGGTATAGCTGGGCTGGCGGCGCCGCGTTCCACTGGGATCCGGTCACCAACCTCGACTTCAACCTCGACCTGTTCTACACCTATGGCAACAGCAACGCCTCGACCTTCACTGGGGCGACTCCTGCGGCCAGCGAGAGCGGCTTCAACGTCCGTTTCGGCGTCGAGCGCGACTTCTGATCGTCTCAAACGATCGGTCTAAAATCACGACAGCCCCGGAGCGCAAGCTCCGGGGTTTTTTGTTTCGTCCGTCATTGCGAGGAGCAAAACGACGAAGCAATCCAGTGGGTCGAGCGCACCTTCAGGCCAACGCCCGGATCGCTTGGCTCCGCTCGCGATGACGAACGGGGTTGATTTTAAGTGGTCGGCCGTGCGCGTCGAACCGATTGCAGCCCGTCCGTCCGTCCGCTATTCGGCTGGAATGGCTCCGACCGGCGCTACGAAGCTCGAAATCAGCCTCGCCCTGCAATTGCTGCGTCAGGGCGATCGCGCCGGCGCGGAACGGCGGCTGAAAGCGGCGATGAAGGTCCAGCCGCGCGATCCCGCCATCCTGAGCGTTCTCGGCGCCTTGCTCGCCGGCGACAAGCGCTATCGCGAGGCCGAACCTGTGCTGCGCGCCGCCGCCAGCAGCCCGGCGGCTTCCGACGCAGTCTGTTTCCACTATGGACTAACGCTGCAACATCTTGATCGGCCGCGCGAGGCGCTCGAAGCCTTCGGCAAGGCGCTCGCCAGAAATCCCAATAATGCCGGCGCATGGTTCGGCCGCGGCAGCGTCTTGCTGGAGGCCGGCAAGGCCGCCGACGCGTTGGCGCAGTTCGATCGCGTCCTTGCGCTCAACCCCGATCATTATCTCGCCCATCAGAACAAGGGCGCCGCGCTGCTGGCGCTCGACCGCTATGCCGAGTCGGCGGCATGTCAGGACGCCTGTCTGCGCATCAATCCGAATTTTGCGCCCGCCCATTTCGCCAAGGCCCAGGCGCTCGACAATTTGCGGCAATTCGCGCCGGCGCTGATCAGCGTCGAAGCTGGCCTTTTGCTGGCGCCAGACCACGCCATCGGTTGGCGCAGCCGCGCCAGCATCTGCTTGCAACTCGGCCGTCTGGATGCGGCGATCGACAGCTTGCGCAAGGCGCTGTCGCTTCAGCCCGGCAACGCGGAATGGAACGAGACCCTGGTGGAGTACAAGCTCACCGCATGCGAATGGTCCGACTATGCGGCCGACCTCGCCGCCGCTCGCGCGAGAATCGAAACAGGGCGCTCTGTCTCGCCGGCTTTGAGCGTGACGCTGCCGCTCAGCGCCGCTGAACAACGCAAAGCGGCCGCCATCCGGCTCGGACCTCAAGAATCACGGCGGCTGGCGACCCCTAGCCGTTCCGAGCCCGGCCAGCCGCGACCGATCCGGCTTGCCTATCTTTCGAACGAGCTCCGGAAACACGCCACCGCCCAGCTGCTGGTCGGCGCACTCGAGCGTCATGATCGCAACCACTTTCAGATCACCGTGTTCAACGATGAGCCCCGCGACGGCTCGCCACTCCAGGATCGGGTCATCGCCGCGGTCGATGAATTCATTGACGTTTTCCAAGCCGACGACGAGCGCATTGTCGAACTCGTCACGGAAAGACAAATCGACATTCTCGTCTACCTTGATTTTCCCAATAAAAGACTTCGCAATGGCGTCTTCGCGCGACGCGCTGCGCCGGTGCAGGTCAATTATCTCGGCTATCCGGGGACCGGCGCCGTCGCCGCCTGCGACTATTTGATTGCGGACGCCATCGTCGTCCCTGGCGAGCACAAGCCGCATTATCTCGAAAAGATCGTCCATCTCCCTGACTGCTATCAGCCCAACGATTCGCTGCGCGAAATCTCGACGCGTCCGATGCGGCGCGCCGAGACGGGCCTGCCCGAAGATGGTTTTGTCTTCTGCTGTTTCAATCGCAATCTGAAGCTCAACCCAGAGACGCTCGACGGTTGGTCGCGCATTCTGCTGGCGACGCCGGAAAGCGTTCTTTGGCTTCTGGCGGATAATGCAGTTGCGGCACGCAATCTAAAACAAGAGGCGGCCGCGCGCGGGGTGGATCCCGCCAGATTGATCCTCGCCGAGTTCATTCCGCTAAACGAACATCTGGCGCGTCATCGCCTCGCCGATCTCTTTCTCGACACGCTGCCCTATGGCGCTCATACAACCGCCAGCGAGGCGCTCTGGGCGGGACTGCCGGTGTTGACGCGCATTGGCGAAACTTTCGCCGGCCGCGTCGGCGCAAGTCTGCTGACCGCAATCGGCCTGCCCGAGCTTATCGTGACGACGCAGGCCGATTACGAAGCGCTGGCGGTGGCGCTCGCCGCCGACCGCGACCGGTTGCGCGCGCTGGCGACGAAGCTCGAACAGAATCGATTGAGTGCGCCGCTCTTCGATACGGGGCTTTACGCCGCGCGACTCGAGGCGGCCTATGAGGCGATGCACGCGCGGGCGCTGGCCGGTCTGCCGCCGGATCATATCGAGGTTTCAGCCTAGATAGACCGGTTTCGGATCAGTCCCGGGCGGCGTCGTCCGCCGGCTATGACTGAAGCGTCTAAAGGGCGCCTTTGCCCATCTCGCGACTTGCCGCAGCCGACGGCCCCAGCGCCTCGAACAAGGGACCAAGAAAGGCCTCATAGGCGCGCCAACGGCCGACCGAACTCGCATAGATCGGTTGACGCACTTCGGCGATGCTCGCAGTGCGCACCGGACGCTCCGCGTTCTGGAACGCAAGACAGCGCGGGTCCCATTCGAGGCCGCAATGGGCGACGAGCCGGCGCGCCTGCGTCTCCAGGTCGGCGACGACATCCTCGTAGCGCAGCTCGAGCATCGCGTCAGCCGGCAGAACCATACGCCAATGTTCCATCAGGCTTTCATAGGCGCGGTAGATGCGGCCGATCTCGCCGAGATCATAGGCGTAGGGCACGCCGCCCTGGGCGAAGTTCTGCGAGAAAATCGAGAAGCAGGTGTCAACGGGATCGCGTCGCACGTGAATGATCTGCGCCTTGGGCAACGCGAGGCGGATGAGACCCAGAAAGGTGAAATTCTCGGGCGTCTTGTTGGTGATCCGCTCGGCCGCAGACGATAACGCGCGGATGCGCCGCAGGTAATCGGCGCCGAGCGCGGAGAATTGCGCGGCGGAAAGTTCCCTGACGAGCTCAGGATAAGGCGTCGCGATTGTCTCTTTTGTTCGCAGCGCCTCGACCGCCTTGTCGAAATCGCCGATCTCGCCGGCGGCGAAGACTTTCGGATGGGCGGCGAGGATCTGCTCGATCAGCGTCGTGCCCGAACGCGGCATACCGATGATGAACACCGGCAAGCGCGACGCGTCGCCGCCGCCACTCGCCCGCTCCATCAATTCGCGGGTGAATGTCGCCCTGGCGCGCTCGAATCCCTGCAAGGCGCGCGTCTCATCATAGGCGATCGTCCCGCGCCGCAGCCGTGCGCCCTCTACGAGTCGCGGGAAGGCCCGCGCCGGATCGCCGAGGTCGCGATGAGCCTTGGCCAGCGCGAAATTGAGGTCGATCTGTTCGTTGACCGGGAGTGCGTTCTGTTCCTGGGCCAGCTTTTCCATGGCTTGGACGCGCGGATCTCCCGGCTTCACCTTCGCAAATGTGGTTGACAAGAAATAGGCCCGGGCCCGTCTCGGCGCGACCGCGATCGCCTTGTCGATCGCCGCCGCCGCTTCCGCCATGCGCCCGCGCTGGGCGAGCGCGGAAGCCTTGTTTTCGTGGGCTTCCGCGAAATCGGGGCGCAGCGCGAGCGCACGCTCGAAGCTCGCCATCGCCTCTTCCTCGCGCCCAAGCTCGGTCAACGCGCCGCCGCGGTGATTGAGCGCCAGGGCGTGCCCGGGGTGGATCGCCAGCGCCCGCTCGAGACTCGCCAGCGCCGCGTCGGGCCGGCCGAGTTCGAGCAAGGCCCGGCCACGATTGGCGAGCGCGTCGGGATGGTTGGGGTTGATCGTCACGGCGCGATCGAAGCTCGCAAGCGCCGCCTCGCGACGATTGAGTTCGAGCAGGACGAGACCACGATTGCTGAGCGCGTCGACATAATTGGCGTCGATCGCCAGCGCTTTGTCGAAGCTCGCCAGCGCGTCGGCGATCCGCCCCGCGGCGAGCAGCGCGAGACCGCGATTGTTAAGCGCCGGCGCATAATCGGGTTTGACGGCGATCGCTTCGTCATAGGCCGCCAAAGCCTTGGCGGGCTGACCGGTGCGCTCCAGCGCCAGCCCGAGGTTGGTCAGAGTTAGCGGCAGCCTGCGGTTCACCTTGAGCGCCGCGCTCATCAAGCGGATCGCCTCTTCGTTGCGACCCTGCTGCAGGCGCAACGCGCCAAGCATGTGGTTGGCGTCGACGTCATTGGGACGTTTGGCGAGCAATAGGCCGTAGAGACGCGCGGCTTCGTCGAACCGGCCTTGTCGATGGAGCTGCATCGCGAGCTGCAGCGTTTGCTTCGCATCGCCCCCGGCGGCGACGGGCGGCGCGGGCGGCTTCATGGGCAAGCTCCTGTCATCGCGCCTCGATGATCACAAAGGCCTGCGCCAGCGGATGCTCGTCGGTGATGGTGAGATGGATGAAGGCCTGCGCGCCCGGGGGTGTGATCGCAGCGAGCCGAGCCGCCGCGCCGCCGGTCAGGCGCATCGTCGGCTGACCGCTCGGCAGGTTCACGACGCCCATGTCGCGCCAGAATACGCCATGGCGCAGTCCCGTGCCGAGCGCCTTGGCGCAGGCCTCCTTTGCCGCAAACCGCTTGGCGTAAGAGGCGGCGCGCCCGGCGCGCGCTTCCGAGCGTCGACGCTCGATGTCGGTGAAGCAGCGCGCGACGAAACGCTCGCCGAAGCGCGTCAACGTCTCCTCGACCCGGCGAATGTCGCAAAGGTCGCTGCCAATGCCGATGATCATCGGGCCGCCCCGCGGCCCTCGTCCATCGCTGCGCGCATCCGCTTAACGGTTTCGGCGAGACCGACGAAGATCGCCTCGCCGACCAGGAAATGGCCGATGTTGAGTTCGACGATCTGCGGCAGCGCCGCGATCGTCCGCGCCGAGTCGTAGTCGAGCCCATGACCGGCGTGACATTCGATGCCGAGCGAGGCCGTCTTCGCCGCCGCGGCGCGCAGCCGCTCGAATTCATGCGCGGCGCGTTCGTGTTCCTGACGCTCCAGCGCGTGACACCAGGCGCCGGCATGCAGCTCGACGACCGGCGCGCGCAGCGAGGCGGCCGCTTCGAGCGCCTCGAGCGAAGGCTCGATGAACAAGGACACGCGAATGCCGGCGGCGCCGAGTTCGGCGACAAAGGGCTTGAGAGAATTGTGACCGCCGATCACGTCAAGGCCGCCCTCGGTCGTGCGCTCGGTGCGCTTCTCCGGGACCAGACAGCAGGCGTGCGGACGGATGTCGAGCGCGATGTCGAGCATCGGTTCTGTCGCCGCCATCTCGAAATTGAGCGGCTTGGAAATCGCCGCCTTGAGAGCGCGCATGTCGTCGTCATGGATATGGCGGCGATCTTCGCGCAGATGCGCGGTGATGCCGTCGGCGCCGGCCTCGATGGCGATCAGCGCCGCGCGCGTCGGATCGGGTAGCGCCCCGCCGCGCGCATTGCGTATGGTTGCGACATGGTCGATGTTCACTCCTAGGCGCAGAGCGCCCATGGTCGGTCTCCTTGTCGCGACGTCGCCTTTGTCGGCGTTCGACGCTGGCCGGGGGTCATCCAGCCAGAGCGCGGCTGCCCGGCTTGATCGCCGGCTTTGCGGCGAGTTCGGGGGGCAGCGCGTCGGCGGGATAGGCGGGAATGTCGAGGGTCGCCAGCGCGACGCGCGGCACGCCGAGTTCGGCTTTGCCGCCCGAGCGGTCGATTAGACAGGCGGCGCCGACAATCGTCCCCGGATGCTCGGCGATCGCCGCCAGACATTCGCGAGACGAGAGACCCGTGGTGATGATGTCCTCGACCATCAACACCCGCGCGCCCGGTGCAATTGTGAAGCCGCGCCGCAATTTGAAGACGCCATTCTCGCGCTCGACGAAGATCGCCTTGGCGCCGAGCCAGCGCGCCGTTTCGTAGCCGGGCACCACGCCGCCGACCGCCGGCGAGACGACGACGTCGATCTTGCCGAACTTCGCCTCCGCTTTCCGCGCCAGCGCACGACAGAGCTTCTCGGTGCGCGCCGGATCCTGAAAGACGAACATTTTCTGCAGGAAGATCGGCGAGTGAAGGCCGGAGGAGAGAATGAAATGCCCCTCCATCAGCGCGCCGGCGGCGCGGAATTCGGCCAGCGCCTCGTCGGGCGAAAGTTCGCTTGTCGTGGTCATGGCGCCTACATAGCAGGCGGCGGCGGGGCAGCGAAAGACCCGCTTAAGCTCTGGCGCCCCAAGCTCTTGCGTCGCCGCTTCGGCGCGGCCAATTTCGGCTCGACAAGCGGGAAACGGACGATGCGCGCCTTCGAGACGAAATCGCCTGGCGTCGCGCCCGACGCTCTGGCGCCGGACGGCACGGCGGTCCGGCTTTTGTTGACGCTGCGTGGCGGCGGGTTCGCCCATTTCGAACTGCCGCCCGGCGCGGTCTCGCACGCGGTCAGGCATCGCACGGTCGAGGAAATCTGGTGGTTCGTCGCCGGGCGCGGCGAATTGTGGCGCGCCTCGGAGGCCGCGGAGGAGATTACGCCTGTTGGCCCTGGCGTTTGCGTGACCATCCCGCTGGGAACGCGCTTTCAGTTCCGCGCGGCGCCGGAAGCGCCGCTCATCTTCGTCGCCGTCACCATGCCGCCCTGGCCGGGCGAGGGCGAGGCGGAAGCGGTCGCCGGCAAATGGGCCGCCGCGCCGGGCTGAAGCCGCCCTTGCCTGAGCGGCGGCGCGCTGCTAGCGATCGGACCCTGAAGCCGCCGTCGGCGCGCCGGTTTAGCTCAGTTGGTAGAGCAGCGGTTTTGTAAACCGAAGGTCGCGGGTTCGACTCCTGCAACCGGCACCGATCCGCTTTCATCGTCTGCCTGAGCGGTTCGCGGCCTCCTCACAATTCCCGATTTTCGCATGGCTCCCGGGCTACGGCGCGTTGGACCGCGCCGCGTCACGCTGTTTTGGCTGCGTAGTAGGCCGACGTCGCGCCTGCAAGCGCTGCCCCATAGAAGAACAGCAACGCCGCTGAGAATGCTCGCAAGTCCGCCGCCCCGAGAGTCACCGGCGAAGCCGCATCATGGCTAATGGCCGCAATTGGCAGGAAAACAAACGTCGCGACTGCGGCGTATAACCACAGCCAGCGGACGAATTTTCGAATTGGCGGGGGACAGCACGGGAACACCCTTTCAAACAAATCATGCCGTTCCACTTCGACTGAAGCGGTGACACGCTGCATCGCATCCAGGTCCAGGCGCACTAGAATCGCAAAGGGCGGAAAGACTCCGAAGCTCAAGCCCGCCAGAAGAAGCGTCCCGCCGGGAAGCAGGATCAAGAATGAAGCGACATGCACGAGCAGGCAGATCGTAAGACCGACCCAACTGTAGAGCACGAGGAGCCGGAGCGTTCCCGTCAACATTCCTTTAGCTCCATAATCTCTGGGCGCCAGCGTACCGCGCGCGGCCGTGTCCGGCGCGTGACAGCTTTCGCAGCCGCCACATTCAATTGCTGCCGCCCCCTGCCGGGTTCGATTGTTTGCCGAAGTTGAACCATGGCGCGGGCGGCGACGAGGGGGCTGGCGGCGCCGATTGGCAACCCTTGGACACGAAATCGAGCAGCGGATTGAATTCCTTGGCTGTCAGATAGGCCGCGCCTTCGCCGCCGGGATAATCGTCGAAGGAAAATGACGTGACGGCGATCAGCAGGTTCTGATTGGCGCCCTCGGTCGTGTTGAAATTGGCGATCCAGGCGCCGCCGCTGGAGCCCGAAGTCAGTTCGGTGGTCGGCGCCCATTGCACGACGATCGCAGGGAAGGATTTCGCCAGCATCGGAATCGCATCGGCGAAGAACACCGCGCCGCCGGCCTTCTCGACAACCTGGCCGTTGAGAATGTCGCTCGAATAGCCGACGCGCGTCGCGTAGCCGTACTTGCCTTTCCAGTCGAGCATGTAGGGCATGACGCCGGTCGGGCTTTGGCCGTCGATCAACAGCATGGCGAAATCATGCTGATAGGCGACCAGCTTGGCATCGTCCTTGTCGTCGTCGGACAGGCTCGCGAAATTGCTCGGCAAGGTCCACAGCGGATTGACCGCGCCGCACAGCACTTTGAACGGCGTGCCTTGCTGGTTCTGATATTGCAGCCAGAACGTGCCCTTGGTGACGTCGGGCCACGGGCCGGTCTGGTTCTCGGGCAGATCGCGCAGGCAATGCGCGGCGGTCAGCACGACATTGGGTTTGATGAATTCGCCGGTGCATTCAACGATCGACAGCGGGTTCTTGTCGGTCGGGTCGGGAATCGCCAGAAGCCCGACCCATTTGAGCGGCGCGAGGCTCGGATTGCCGATGTTCGCCTCGGCCGGCGAAGTGTCGGGGATGACCTGCGCCAGACGAAGCCGGGCGTCGGGTGGGCGCGGCGGACCGCTCGGCGCGAGCGAACTCGCCGCTTGCGCGCAGGCGATCTGCGCGGCCGCAAACGCGACGGCGACAGCCACACCCCAAACGCGCATGAAAGCCCCCGACCCTTTGCGCTCTCGTCTTGGGCCTGAGCTTAGCTGCGCCCGCTGCGGGAAAAAAGGTCCGTCGCCAACCCGTCCGACTGGCGCCCGCCTCGCATCGCGCTCTAAGATGGCCGGCGCCGGCTGGGTGCGGCGCGAGGGCCTGAGGGGCGGGAGGGCTGGACGTTGAGAACAATCGCCCGCCGCTTTGCGGCGACGCTGGCCGCTCTGATGGTCGCTGGCGCCGCTTTCGCGCAAAGCTCGACGCTCGCCGGCCGGCTGGTTGGCCACTGGAGCCTCGCCTCGGTGGCGATTGGCGGCCAGCAGCCCTATGGCGCGGCGCCGCAGGGCTCGATGTTCTTCGACGCCGCCGGCCATTTTTCGATCATCGTCGCCAGCGGCGGCAATGCCGGATCGATCGCTTATTTCGGCGAATACAAGGTCGACGAGGCGACAAGCGTCGTCAATTTGCACATTGACGCTGGCACGCGGCACTCGGCGACGGGACGCGACCAGCGCCGGATCGCCGCGCTGAATGGCGACCAATTGACGCTGACCAGCGACAAATCGCCGCATGGGCTGGGGACCGTGACGCTGATCTGGCAGCGCGCCGACTAGATAAGGCTTCGCGTCACAGCCGAAGCGTCGCGCCGGTCCGTTTTTCAACCTCGGCGACAATCTTCGTGACGACCGCTTCGATCTCGGCGTCAGTCAGCGTCTTTTCTCGCGGTTGCAGCGTGACGGAGATCGCCACCGACTTGCGACCCTCCGGCAGGCCTGAGCCGCGATAGACGTCGAACACCTCTGCGCCGACGACAAGCGCACGGTCGGCGGCGAGCGCCGCCTTGAGCAAATCGCCGGCCGGCGCGCGCTCCTCGACGACAAAGGCGAGATCGCGCTGCACCGGCATGAATTCCGAACGCTCCAGCCGCGGCTTCGCCTTGGTCGGGCGGGCCTTGGCCAGCGGGACCGCGTCGAGCGTGATTTCGAAAGCGACGAGCGGCCCTTCGGCGTCGAGCGCTTCGAGCGCCTGGGGATGCAATTCGCCGAACCAGCCGGCGACGATCTTTGGTCCGAATTGCAATGTCGCCGAGCGGCCGGGGTGAAGAAATGCGGGGCCGCCGGGAACGATCTGCACCGCCCCCGCCGCCACGCCAAGCGAAGCGAGCAAAGCCAGCGCGTCGCTCTTGGCGTCATAGATATCGACGGGGCCGCCGCCGCTCCAATGGCGTCCCTCGCCGCGCGTCTTGGCGAGGCCGCGTCTGACAGCGGCGGCGGCGATGCGTTGATCGTTCTCGCCGGCGCCGAGGAAGATCTGGCCGACCTCGAAGAGCGCGACATTGGGGAAGCCGCGCCGCGCATTGCGCTCGGCCGCCGCAATCAGGCCGGGCGCAAGGCTCGGCCGCATGTCGGAGAGATCGGCGGCGATCGGATTGGCGAGCGCCAGTTCCGGCTTGCCGCCGCCGAACAATTCGGCCGCCGGCTTGGCGATGAAGGACCATGTCACCGCTTCGCGCAGGCCCAATGCGGCAAGCGTGCGCTTGGCGAGGCGGGTGCGCTTCTGCAATGGCGTTAGCACCGCCGCTGGTACGCCTTCGTTCAGGCGCGGCAAAGGCGTGACCGGCACGCGGGAGAGGCCGGCGATGCGCACGATCTGCTCGACGATATCGGCTTTGCCCTCGATGTCGGGGCGCCAGCTCGGGACGGTCACCTTGCCGGCGCGGGCCTCGAAGCCGAGCCGTGCGAGGATCGCCATGCCCTCGTCCTCGGGAATGTCGACGCCGATCAGCCGCTTCAATTCGCTATAAGGGAAGTCGATGACGCGCCTAGGCTTCTTGGGGTCGCCGGCGACCGTGAGGCGCGAGGCTTCGCCGCCGCAAATATCGAGGATCATTCGCGTCGCGAGTTCCGCGCCGGGCAGACAGAATTCCGGATCGACGCCGCGCTCGAAACGATAGCGCGCGTCGGTGACGATGCCGAGCTTGCGGCCGGTCGCGGCGATATTGGACGGATCCCAGAGCGCGCTTTCGATCAGCACGTCGCGCGTCGCTGCGTCGCAGCCCGAATGTTCGCCGCCCATGATTCCAGCGATCGATTCGACGCCTTTGGCGTCGGCGATCACGACCATGCCGTCGTCGAGCGCATAGCTCTTGCCGTCAAGCGCCAGCACGCTTTCGCCGGCCCGCGCGCGCCGCACGCTCAGCGCGCCTGAAACCTTGGCGAGATCGAAGACATGCAACGGCCGGCCTCGATCGAAGGTGATGTAATTCGTTACGTCGACCAGGGCGTTGATCGGCCTGAGACCGATTGCCCGCAGGCGCTTTTGCACCCATTCGGGCGAGGGGCCATTGGCGACGCCGCGCACCAGGCGCAGCGCGAAGGCCGGGCAAAGCTTGGCGCCATCGGCGGAGAATTCGAGCTTCACCGCCGTCGGGCAATCGAAGCCACCTGCGATGGCGGCCTGCGCTTGCGTTTTCAGTCTGCCGAGACCGGCGGCCGCAAGGTCGCGGGCGATGCCGGCGACGCCGGTCGCATCGGGTCGGTTCGGGGTCAGCGCGACGTCGATGACCGGATCGTCGAGACCGGCGTAAGTCGCGTAAGGCGCGCCGACCGGCGCGTCCTCGGGCAGATCGATAATGCCGTCATGATCATTGGACAATTCGAGCTCAGCAGCCGAACACAGCATGCCGTTCGATTCGACGCCGCGAATAACGCCCTTGGCGAGCGTGATCTTCTTGCCGGGAATATAAGTTCCGACCGGCGAGAAGACGCTCTTCATGCCGGTGCGGGCATTGGGCGCGCCGCAGACGACCTGCACCGGTCCGCCGCCGGCGTCGACCATGCAGACGCGCAGACGGTCGGCGTTGGGATGTTGCCTGGCCTCGATCACCCGCGCAACGACGAAGCCTTTGTATTTGGCGCTCGCGTCTTCGACCGTCTCGACCTCGAGGCCGACGCGCGTCAGCGCCTCGACGATTTCGGCGAGCGAGGCCGTCGTGTCGAGATGATCCTTGAGCCAGGAGAGCGTGAACTTCATGACCCGCTCAATCCCCCGGCGAGAGAGGGAATGTCGAGCGGCTTGAAGCCGTAATGGTCGATCCAGCGCAGATCGGCGTCGAAGAAGTCGCGCAGATCCGGCAGGCCATATTTCAGCATGGCGATGCGGTCGATCCCCATGCCCCAGGCGTAGCCCTGATGGACATCGGGATCGAGCCCGCAATTGCGCAGCACATTGGCGTGGACCATGCCGCAGCCGAGAATCTCGAGCCAATCTTCGCCTTCGCCGAAGCGGATTTCGCCGCCCGAACGTCGGCACTGAATGTCGACTTCCATCGAGGGCGAAGTGAAGGGAAAGAAGCTCGGCCGGAAGCGCATTGCGACATGCGGCACTTCGAAGAAGGCCTTGCAGAATTCCTCCAGCACCCATTTCAGATTGGCGAGCGTCGCCGAATTGTCGATCACCAACCCCTCGACCTGATGGAACATCGGCGTATGGGTCTGGTCGGCGTCGCAGCGATAGGTGCGACCGGGACAGATGACGCGGATCGGCGGCTTCTGCGTGAGCATCGTGCGCACCTGCACCGGGCTGGTGTGGGTGCGCAGCAGCTTGCGCTCGCCCTTGTCGTCGGGCGCGAAGAAGAATGTGTCGTGCATCTCGCGCGCCGGATGGCCGGGCGGAAAATTCAGCTTGGTGAAATTATAATCGTCGCTCTCGATGTCCGGACCTTCGGCGATCGCAAAGCCCATGTCGGCGAAGATCGCGGTGATTTCATCGAGCACTTGGCTGATCGGATGGATACGGCCGGTCTCGACGCCGGCGCGGCGCACCGGCAGGCTGACGTCGAGCGCCTCGCGTTCGAGCCGCGCCTGCAAGCCCGCTGATTTCAGCGCGACGCGCCGCGCATCGAGCGCCGCGCTGACTTCATCCTTCAGAGCGTTGATCGCCGCGCCGGCGCTGCGCCGTTCGTCGGGCGACATTTTGCCGAGCGTCGCCAGCAGGGCGGAGATCGTTCCCTTTTTGCCGAGCGCGGCGACTCGCACGCTTTCCAGCGCGGCTTCGTCGCCGGCTTGCGCGATCGCGGCTAGCGTCTCATGCAACAGGGCGGAATGGTCGGTCATAGCGACGCCTTGCGAAAGCGCGGGCGCCGCCTGAGTCCTTCTCCCGACTACGGAAGAAGATGGCGCGCAGCGCCCTGAGGGAATTTGTCGATGAGCACGGGGCCAAGCCCCCGCTCTATGCTGCTCCCCTAAAGAGGCGGGAGGGGCGGCGCGTCACGCCGCCTTGGGCAAATGGCCCTTGGCCTTCTCGACGATGGTCGCAAAAGCCGCCGGCTCGCTGATCGCCAGATCCGAGAGCACTTTGCGATCGACTTCGACGCCGGCCGTAATGAGGCCCGAGATGAAGCGCGAATAGGTGAGGCCATGTTCGCGAACCGCCGCGTTGATGCGCTGAATCCACAGCGCGCGGAACTCGCGCTTGCGATTCTTGCGGTCGCGATACGAATATTGCATCGCCTTTTCGACCGCCTGTTTGGCGGCGCGAATGGTGTTCTTGCGCCGGCCGAAATAGCCCTTGGCGGCCTTGACGACTTTCTTGTGTTTGGCGTGTGAGGTTACGCCGCGCTTGACGCGTGCCATGATCGATCTCCGGGTTGCTTAAAGGACGGCGCTCAGCCGTTCGGCAGGAAGAACTTCTTCACGTTGTCGCCGTCGGTCTTGAACAGGACCGAGGTGCCGCGCAGATTGCGGATCTGTTTGGTGGTCCGCTTGATCATGCCGTGGCGCTTGCCCGCCTGGGCGTAGACAACCTTGCCGCTACCCGTGATCTTGAAGCGCTTTTTAGCGCCCGATTTGGTCTTCAGCTTGGGCATTTGGCTCTCCCGGGCTTGGCGCCCTGTTCGAGTTTTGCGGACCTGGAAAGGCCCGTTCGCATCGGAATGAGCGAAAAGAACCGCCACGGCAGCCCTTAATCAGCCGGGCGGTTCGGTAGGAACGGGGCTTTTAGGATATGGGAGCCCAAGATGCAAGCGGGCGACCGTCTCGATCAGCGGCCCTTCCGGACCCCGGCTTGAAGGTTGCGCTGCGGTGCAGCATAAGCGGCGTAGGAGGGGGCCCGATGGACACGCTGCTCGAGGGTTATCGCCGTTTCCGCGCCGAGGTCTGGCCGGCCGAGCGGGCGCGTTACGAGGCGCTGGCCCGCTGGGGCCAGAACCCGGAGACGATGGTGATCGCCTGCGCCGATTCGCGCGTCGATCCGCAGACGGTCTTTGGCGCGGTGCCGGGCGAAATCTTCGTCGCGCGCAACATTGGCGGGTTGGTGCCGCCCTATCAACCCGACCAGCATTATCACGGCACCAGCGCCGCGATCGAATTCGGGGTCCGGGTGCTCAAGGTCAAGCGGCTGGTCGTGCTCGGCCATGGCCAATGCGGCGCCGTGCGCGCGATGCGCTACGGCGCGCCGCCCGAGGCGCGCGATTTCGTCGCCACCTGGGTCGAGGTGGCGAGGCCCGCTTTCGCCGTCGAAGGCGGCGACGAGAATTCGCAACTGGCGGCGATGGAGGCTGCGGTGGTGCGTCTGTCGCTCGCCAATCTGATGGGCTTTCCCTGGGTGAAGGAGCGGGTCGAGAGCGGCGAATTGAAGCTGCTCGGCTTTCGCTTCGACATTCACACCGGCGAACTCGAAGAGGTCGACGCCGATGGTGTCAGACCGGTGCGATAGCGCGAACTGGCGTCGCCCGTCGCCGCAACGTAAATTGCCGATATGACCGAGCCGCCGCGCCCGCCGACAACGCCGACCCGTTTGACCGTCCGGGCGCTGATCGTCGGCGAACGCATCGACACGGCGGGTCTCGAACGACCCGACATGATTTCCTCGACCCCACTGGCCTTCCGCGTCGGCGCCAATGGCATGGTGGCGCTGTTTCGCTTCGGCGTCGCGGTGATGAGCGGGCTGAGCCCGCTCGAAGAGGAAGACACGCTCGCTCGCCTCGCCTCGCGCGTCAGCGGCGCGCGCGCGCGCGGCGACGACGAGACGGCGGTGTTCGAAGTCGCGCCCGAAGCGGAGGCCGCGACCGACGGCGCCGGGCCGATCCGCATTCGCGATCTCTCGCCGGCGCGCTTTCTCGTCGTCGCCGACACGCTCGCCAAGACGGTCGCGCTGGCCCGCGACGAGCGCGAGATCAATGCGGTGTTCGACGTGATCGAGCCTTTCGCCGCGCAACTGGCGAAAAGCGGCCGGCCGCCCTTTCGCCGCCGCTCGATGCTGCGCCTCGTCGGTCAGGCGCTGCTCGCCCAACACCGCGTCTCCGGCCGCGTCGCGGTGGAGGAGAAACCTGACGTCCTTTGGGACCGGCCCGATCTCGAGCGGCTCTATGCGCGGCTCGAGGATGAATATGAGCTCAAGGAGCGCGGCGGCGCGCTCAAGCAGAAGCTCGAGGTGGTCGTCGAAACCGCCCATGCGCTGACCGACATCATCGACGCCGATCGGGCGACGCGGCTCGAACTGGCGGTGGTCGTGCTGATCGTCTTTGAATTGATCGTCGCGATCCTGCAGGTCGCGCTAGCGTTGCGCGGCCATTAAAGCCAATCGGATCGCCATGCGTCCCTCGCCGCTCATACAGCCGATCGTCGCCGGCCTGATCGCCGCCTTCGTCGGCTTCTCCAGTTCTTTCGCCGTCGTGCTCAAAGGGCTCGCGGCGGTCGGCGCCAGTGACGCCCAAGCCGCCTCGGGTCTGACGGCGCTGGCGCTCGCCATGGGCGCGGCGGGCATCGTCATGAGCCTGTGGACCCGCATGCCCGTGTCCTCGGCCTGGTCGACGCCGGGCGCCGCGCTGCTCGCGGCGACAGGGGCGACGGTGGACGGCTTTCCCGCAGCGGCGGGCGCCTTTGTCGTGGTCGCTTTGCTCTTCATCGCCGCCGGCCTGATCCGCCCTTTCGGCCGGCTGGTCGCAGCGATTCCTTCGCCGCTCGCCAACGCCATGCTCGCCGGCGTTCTCTTCGGCCTTTGTCTTGCGCCGATCCGCGCATTGATCGAGACGCCGGCGCCGGCGGCGGCGATCATTCTCGCCTGGCTCGCCGTCTCGCGGTGGAAGCGCCTCTATGCGACGCCAGCCGCGGCGATCGTCGCGGTGATGGCCATTGCTCTCGGCGGCGGCGGCGTTCGCGAGGCGGTCGCGCTGGCGCCGGGCGTCGAATGGGCTTCGCCCGTCTTCAATGTCGCGGCGATGATCTCGCTGGCGCTGCCGCTCTTCGTCGTCACCATGGCGTCGCAGAATCTGCCCGGCGTTGCGGTGCTATCTGCTTTCGGCTACAGGCCCGCGCCGGGACCGTTGATCGCGGTGACCGGCGTCTTCTCCTTGATGGCGGCGCCCTTCGGCGGTCACGCGGTCAATCTCAGCGCCATCACCGCCGCGCTCTGCGCTGGCGAGGACGCTTCGCCCGATCCGGCGCGACGCTGGATCGCCGCGGTCAGTTGCGGCGGCGTCTATCTCGCCTTCGGCCTGCTGGCCGGCCCGGTCGCCCATTTCGTCGCCGCTTCGCCGATCCTGATTGAAACGGTTGCCGGGCTGGCGCTGCTCAATGCTTTTGCCGGCGCGCTGCATAGCGCGCTCGCCGATGTGAAGGCGCGCGAAGCGGCGCTGATCACCTTTCTTGTCGCGGCCTCGGGCGTCAGTTTCTTCGGCGTCGGCGGCGCGTTCTGGGGGTTGGTCGCTGGTGGAGCGATCCTCGCGCTGACGCAAGCAAGCCAGCGCGGCGCCGCGCCTGCGCCGCCAGCCGCGCCGCCCTCTCAGGCGGCGTAGAGCCAGCCCAAGCGCCTGAGCACGCCTTCAGGCCCGAGTGCGGCGATCGAGAGGTCGCGCGCCACGGCCAATGGTCCGTCGAGATGAAAGAGCCGCCCCTGCGCCAGCGCCTCGCGCTGGATGCGCGCCGCCCGCTCGATCCGGTTGTCGGAATAGGCGGAAAGCGCCCGCTCGATGTCTTTGTGTTCGCCGAGACGACGCGCCAGCGCCTCCGCGTCCTCGATTGCCTGCGCCGCGCCCTGCGCCAGGAATGGCGTCATCGGATGGGCGGCGTCGCCGATGAGCGCGACGCGGCCGCGGGCGAAACGGGGCAGGGGCGGGCGCGTGTAAAGCGGCCAGGCCCGCCATTGCGTCGGCGCCGCGATCAGCGCCCGCGCGTCGCCCGACCAATCGGCGAAGGCGCGATCGAGCGCCGGACGGTCGCCTTCGGCGTCCCACGGGTCGTCAGGAGCTTCTGAATCGGGCGGGTCGCGCCAGCTCGCTTCGATCGCGGCGACCAGATTGACCAGCGAACCCGCCCGCAGCGGGTAGTGGACAAGATGGGCGCTGGCGCCGAGCCGCAGCGTGATTTCGTTGGCCCGCGCGCGCGGCGCGACGCGTTCCGCCGCGACGGTGGCGCGAAAGGCGAGTTTGCCGGAAAAGCGCGGCGCTTCGGCTTCGCCAAGCCCGGACAGCGCGCGGGTCGGCGAATGCAGCCCGTCAGCCCCGATGAGGAGATCGCCACGCTCGCGCGATTCGACGCCGTCTCGTCGCAGCGTCAGCGATGCCTCATTCGCCGCGTCGTCGACGCCGACAATCTCCGTCGCCAAATGCAGATTGGCGCCGGCGGCGGTCGCGGCCTCAGCCAGCGTGCGCTGCAGATCGGCGCGATGGATCGCAAGATAAGGCGCGCCCCAGCGTCGCTCGGCGTCGCCGATCGGCAGATGCGCCAGTTCGCCGCCGTCCGCGCCGCGCAACACGCGCAGCGCCCCAGGCTCGGTCGCGAGCGCGCCAATCGCCTCAAGCGCGCCAAGCTCGCGCAGCGCGCGGGTCGCATTGGGGGTGAGTTGCAGCCCGGCGCCGAGTTCCTGCAGCGCCGGCGCACGCTCGAAGACATCGACCCGGAAGCCCTGGCGCGCCAGCGCCAGCGCGGCGGCCAGACCGCCGATCCCCGCTCCGGCGATCAGCGCACGGCGGCCCATAGCTTCAGGCCGCGTCGCCGAGCTCGCACTCGGGCGGGTTGGAATGCACGCCGAGCCCCGCGTCAAAGACGAAACGGGTCGAGCAATAGGAGCAGATCGCCTCGGCGTCGCCGCCGATGTCGATGAAAATATGCGGATGGTCGAAAGGCGGCAGGGCGCCGATACACATGAATTCCTTCACCCCAACCCGCACCGTCGCGACGCCGGGCTCGTTGTGGAAATGAGGGATTCGATGTTCCGCCATGGCGGGCGTCCTCTGCCGCTTTTGCGTCGGCCGGTTTAAGCACGTTCGCGCTCAGGAGGATAGTCCGTCGCAGGCCCGGTTTTGCTGGCCAGAACTGCTGCGAGAGCGCGGGCAGCGATTGCATTTCTCCAAGGTCCGGGGCAGCATGGGTTAACGGCAAGTTAATCGACGAAGAATCCCGAACGGGACGCGTCGCAAATATGGATTTGGCGAGATCGTTTCTGCCTGTGGGGGGCGTGGAGATGAGGCGTGGTGTAGCGAAAGTCGCCGTCGCGACGGCGTTGGCGTTCAGCGTCGCGGCCTGCGCCTATAATGATCACTTCGACAACCGGGTCGATCGCTACGACGTCGCTTCCGAGCGGGCGCGCGATCAGATGATCCTCACCAACATCGTGCGCGCCAGCAAGGCCGAGCCTTTGGCGTTCCAGTCGCTGGGGCAGATTTCCGGCTCGAACACCAGTTCGCTGCAAATGGGTCTGCCATCGCTGGTCATCGGCCCGAAAGCCGCGCTCTCCGCGGCGACGCGCGCGCTCGATCAGCAATCGGTGTTCGGGGCCAATCCTGGAGCTTCCGGCGCTCTGGCCAACGGGGTGACGACCAGCGGCTCGACCAGTTTCAACGTCACGCCGTCGGAGACGCAGGACTTCTATAAGGGGCTGCTTGAACCGGTCGAACCGCAGACGCTGGCGCTGTTCAAGGAACAGGGCATCGCCGACGAGATTCTTTTCTATCTCTTCACCGAGAAGGTCGTGGAAGAGCGTGCTGGCGCCGGGCATGAAAACATCTATCTCAACGACCGGCTCGATCCGAGTTTCGACGCCTTCCATCACTATGTCGAGCTGGCGATGCGCTACGGCCTGTCGGCCGAGCCGACGCCGGGCGCCAAGATCGGCGCGGCGTCGAGTTCCGACAAATCGGACAAGAAGAACAGCGGCGACTCGACGAGCGAGCTGGTGACGGATTGGCGGCTTTGTTTCAATCGCAAGGCCTGGGAGCCGGGCACGCCCTATGCGGATAATCATCCGCTCTGCGGCTCGAAGGAAAAAATGGCCGATCCGCGCACCGTCACGTTCCGCGATCCGCATGGGGTGAAGGTGACGGCGCATGTCTTTCCGCGCTCGACCTTCTCGATCTTCCAATATCTCGGCCGTCTCGTCGCGGCGAGCGACTCCGGCAAGATCGAGTTGATCACCGCCGAGGCGAGGGGCAATCCGCCGCTTGAGGACGACACGCTGTTCGCGGTCAATGCCGGCGACAGCGGCGGCTGTTTCCTCACCGTCGACTACGACGGAACCTATTGCGTCCCCAATAGCGCCCTCAACACCAAGCGCATTCTTGGGCTGCTGGTGCAATTGTTGGCGTTGAACACGTCAATCCGCGACGTCGGCATCACGCAGCAGGTGCAGTTGTTGCCGCAATAGCGCGCGGAGTTCTGCCGGACGTTTACCTCGGGCATGCCCGCGAAAGCGGGTATCTAGACCTTCGCTCCGGCCCCGCGCGATTCTGGATTCTCGCTTGCGCGGGAGTGACGGGCCGACGACCTTAAAGCTTCATCGCGCTCTTGAGTTCGCGCAGATGGTCGAGCTTCTCCTGCCAGAGCGCCTTCTGTTCGTCGGGCGCGTCGGCCAGATCTTCTTCCGTGTCGTGGATTTCCTGGTCGAGCCGCGCCGCGTCGAGTTCGCCGGTCGGGATCGCCGTCTCGGCGAGCACGATCAAGCCGTGGGCCCGGACATCGGCAAAGCCACCGCGCACGAAGAAACGCGAATGCTGACCCGCGGTGTCTTCGACATCAACCACGCCCGGCCGCAGCAAGGCCATCACCGGCGCATGGTCGTGGAGCACGAGGAAATCGCCCTCGGAGCCAGGCGCCAGCACCGATTCCGCCTGGCCGCTGAAGATCAGCTTGCCGGGCGCGACGAGCTCGAAGTGAAAGCCGGCCATGATTCTGTCCTTGCCTTAAGGGCGCCTTAGGCTGCTTCCGCCGCCAGCTTCTGGGCCTTCTCGACCGCCTGTTCGATCGTGCCGACCATATAGAAGGCGGCCTCGGGCAGATTGTCGTATTTGCCTTCGATGATGCCCTTGAAGCCCTTGACCGTGTCCTCGATCTTCACCTGCACGCCGGGCGAGCCGGTGAAGACGGCGGCGACGTCGAAGGGCTGCGACAGGAAACGCTCGATCTTGCGCGCGCGCGCGACGATCTGCTTATCCTCTTCGGAGAGCTCGTCCATGCCGAGGATGGCGATGATGTCCTGCAGCGCCTTGTAGCGCTGCAAGACCTGCTGCACCTGCCGCGCGACGTTGTAATGCTCTTCGCCGACGACGGCCGGGGTCAGCATGCGCGAGGTCGAGTCGAGCGGGTCGACCGCCGGGTAGATGCCCTTCTCCGCGATCGAGCGCGACAGCACGGTGGTCGCGTCAAGATGGGCGAAGGAGGTCGCGGGCGCCGGGTCGGTCAAGTCGTCGGCGGGAACGTAAATCGCCTGCACCGAAGTGATCGAGCCCTTGGTGGTCGTGGTGATGCGCTCCTGCAGTGCGCCCATGTCGGTCGCCAGCGTCGGCTGATAGCCGACCGCCGAGGGAATGCGGCCGAGCAGCGCCGAGACTTCCGAGCCGGCTTGCGTGAAGCGGAAGATGTTGTCGACGAAGAACAGCACGTCCTGACCCTGATCGCGGAAATGCTCGGCGACGGTGAGGCCGGAGAGCGCCACGCGCATGCGCGCGCCGGGCGGCTCGTTCATCTGGCCGAACACCAGCGCGCATTTCGAGATGACATTGGGGTCGGGATTGCGTGGGTCGGCGTTGACCTTCGATTCGATGAACTCGTGATAGAGGTCATTGCCCTCGCGGGTGCGCTCGCCGACGCCGGCGAACACCGAATTGCCGCCATGGGTCTTGGCGACATTGTTGATGAGTTCCTGGATCAGCACGGTCTTGCCGACGCCCGCGCCGCCGAACAGGCCGATCTTGCCGCCCTTGGCGTAAGGCGCGAGCAGGTCGACGACCTTGATGCCGGTGACGAGAATCTGCGCTTCGGTCGACTGCTCGACATAGGACGGCGTCGGCTGATGAATGGCGCGCCGAGCCTCCATCGCGATCGGACCGGCTTCATCGACCGGCTCGCCGATCACATTCATGATGCGCCCGAGCGTTCCCGCGCCGACCGGCACCGAGATCGGCGCGCCGGTGTCCGTGACTTCCTGACCGCGCACCAGACCTTCGGAAATATCCATCGACACGCAGCGCACCGTGTTCTCGCCCAGATGCTGGGCGACTTCGAGCACGAGGCGCTGGCCGTTGTTGGTCGTCTCCAGCGCGTTCAGGATCGCCGGCAACTCGCCCTCAAAAGCGACGTCGACGACGGCGCCGATGATCTGGGTGACGCGGCCGGTGGAATTGGCATTGGCCATGGCTTGTCGTCCTCGCTTCAAATCGCTTATCGCCGCTGGCGCGGCGGGTTTCGGGTTCAGAGCGCCTCGGCGCCCGAGATGATTTCAATCAGTTCCTTGGTGATGATCGCCTGGCGGGTGCGGTTGTAGCGAAGCGTGTAGCGCTTCACCATTTCGCCAGCGTTGCGGGTGGCGCTGTCCATCGCGCTCATCTGCGCGCCGAAGAACGAGGCGACGTTCTCCAACAGCGCGCGATAGATGCGAAAGGCGATCGCCTGCGGCAGAAGCTGGACGAGGATGTCGCCCTCTTCCAGCTCGAAGTCGTAAGCCGTCGCATTCTCCTCGCGCGGCCCGATTTCCGGCGGGATCAGCCGTTGGGCGGTCGGGATCTGCGAAATGACCGAGCGGAAACGCGAATAGAGCAGCGTGCAGACGTCGAACTCGCCGGCCTCGAACATCTGCACCACGCGCTTGGCGATCGGTTGCGCGGTGGCGAAAGTGATCGTGCGCACCGAGCGCAGATCGATCTGGTCGATGATCATCTTCTCATGCGTGCGGCGGAGCTGGTCGAAGCCCTTCTTGCCGATGCAGAGGAGCTTAACCGTCTTGCCTTCGGCGATCAGCGCATTGGCGGTTTCGCGCGCCAGGCGGACGATCGAGGTGTTGAAGGCGCCGCACAACCCGCGCTCGCCGGTGCAGACGATCAGCAGATGCCGGCTGTTCGCGCCGGTGCCCGACAGCAGCGGCGGTCCCGAGGCGCCTTCCGCCATGCCGCCGGCGAGATTGGCGAGCACCGTCTCCATCCGGTCGGCGTAAGGCCGCGCCGCTTCGACCGCGCTCTGGGCGCGCCGTAGCTTGGAGACGGCGACCATCTGCATCGCCTTGGTGATCTTCTGCGTCGACTTGACGGAGGCGATCCGGTTTCTCAGATCCTTTAGCGAAGGCATCGCGAGACTCGACTAGAGGGTCCGAAGGTCAGGCGAAATTGGCGGCGAAGCCGTCGACCGCGCTTTTCAGCTTGGCCTCGACATCGCTCGCCAGATCGTTGGAGGCGCGGATGGCTTCGAGAATCTCGGGGTGCTTGGAGCGCAGCGTCGCCAGCAACCCGTCCTCGAAGCCGCGCACCTTGGCGAGCGGCAGCTTGTCGAGATAGCCGTTGACGCCGGCGTAGACGACGCAGACCTGCTCTTCCATCTTCAGCGGCGAGAATTGCGGCTGCTTGAGGAGTTCGGTCAGACGCGCGCCACGGTTGAGCAGACGCTGGGTCACGGCGTCGAGATCGGAGCCGAACTGGGCGAAGGCCGCCATCTCGCGATATTGGGCGAGTTCGCCCTTGATCTTGCCAGCGACCTTCTTGGTCGCCTTGGTCTGCGCCGAGGAGCCGACGCGCGACACCGACAGGCCGACGTTCACCGCCGGGCGGATGCCCTGATAGAACAGATCGGTCTCAAGGAAGATCTGTCCGTCGGTGATCGAGATGACATTGGTCGGAATATAGGCCGAGACGTCATTGGCCTGAGTTTCGATCACCGGCAGCGCCGTCAACGAGCCCGAGCCATTGTCCTTGTTGAGCTTGGCGGCGCGCTCAAGCAGGCGGGAGTGGAGATAGAACACGTCGCCGGGATAGGCTTCGCGGCCCGGCGGGCGGCGCAACAACAGCGACATCTGGCGATAAGCGACGGCCTGCTTGGAAAGATCGTCATAGACGATGACCGCATGCATGCCATTGTCGCGGAAATATTCGCCCATGGCGCAGCCGGAGAAGGGCGCGAGAAACTGCATCGGCGCCGGATCGGAAGCGGTCGCGGCGACGATGATCGAATATTCGAGCGCGCCATGCTCCTCGAGCACTTTGACGAATTGCGCCACGGTCGAGCGCTTCTGGCCGATCGCGACATAGACGCAATAGAGCTTCTTGCTCTCGTCGCCGCTTTGATTGAGCGGCTTCTGGTTGAGGATCGTGTCGAGCGCGATGGCGGTCTTGCCGGTCTGGCGGTCGCCGATGATCAGCTCGCGCTGGCCGCGGCCGATCGGGATCATCGAGTCGATCGCCTTCAGGCCGGTCGCCATGGGTTCATGCACCGAACGGCGCGGAATGATGCCCGGCGCCTTGACGTCGACGCGAGCGCGCTTCTCGGCAGTGATCGGACCCTTGCCGTCGATCGGATTGCCGAGCGCGTCGACGACGCGGCCGAGCAGCCCCTTGCCAATCGGCACTTCGACGATCGCGCCGGTGCGCTTGACGGTCTGGCCTTCCTTGATGTCGCGGTCGGAACCGAAGATGACGATGCCGACATTGTCGGTTTCGAGATTGAGCGCCATGCCGCGCGTGCCATTCTCGAATTCGACCATCTCGCCGGCCTGAACCTTGTCGAGGCCATAGGCGCGGGCAATGCCGTCGCCGACGGAAAGAACCTGGCCGACCTCGGTAACCTCCGCCTCGGCGCCGAAATTGGCGATCTGGGTCTTGAGAATCGAGGAAATCTCAGCGGCGCGGATATCCATCAGCCGACCTCTTTCATGCGTGTGCGAATTGCATTGAGTTTGGTTTTGAGCGAGCCGTCGACCAGGCGCGAACCAAGCTTGACGACCAGACCGCCGATGATGGCGGGATCGACTTTGGCGATGAGTTCGACATCCTTGCCGCCCGAAGCGGCGCGCAGCGCCTCTTTGAGCGCGGCGACATTGGCCTCGCTGAGCGGCGCGGCGGTGGTCGCCTCGGCATGAGTGACGCCGCGAAGCGCGTCGTTGAGCCGGATATAGTCGCGGATCATGTCGCGAATGACGAAGAGGCGCCGCTTGGCGGCGGCGAGCTTGATGAAATTGGCGGCGATGCCGGTGACGCCGATCTTTTCGAGGATGGGCACCAGCGCGCCCAATTGTTCGCGCGCCGTGTAAACCGGGCTGCGCACGAAGCGCTGAAGATCTTCGTTCTCGGCGATGGCGGCGTCAAAACGGGCGAGCGCGGCGGCGACCTCGTCGGTGCAACGTTCGTCGCGGGCCAGCGAAAACAGCGCCGAAGCGTAACGCCCCGCCACACCCGTCGCTACGTCGTGCTGCTCAGCCAATTCGTCGCTCTTTCCAAACGCCCGCCGCCGAACCAGCGCCGC
>SSMV01000033.1 GCA_004799435.1 Bradyrhizobium sp. | reverse complement strand
TCGGCGCGAATGGGCTCGCCCCCGCTTTCGCCGACGAACTCCCTGAAATCGTCGTCACCGCCGATCGCGTCGAAGAGCCGATCGGCCAGACCGGCGCCTCGATCACCGTCATTCACGCCGCCGAGGTGGAGAAGCTCGGAACCAAGGGCTTCGCCGACGTGCTCCAGGGCGTCGCCGGTCTCGACGTCTATGAAGCCGGCGGGGTCGGCGGGGTCACGCAGGTTCGCCTGCGCGCCGCGCAACCCGGCGAGACGCTGGTGCTGATCGACGGCATACGCGTCGGCAACACGACCTCGACCGATGGATCGGTCGATTTCGGCAATCTCTCGACGGTCGACATCGACCGCATCGAGATTCTTCGCGGTCCGCAATCGGCGCTTTACGGTTCCGACGCGATGGGCGGCGTCATCAACATCATCACCCGCAAGGGCGGCAAGACGCCGCGCCGCAACGTGACGGTCGAAGCCGGCAGTTACGGCACGCTGTCGACTCGCGCCTCGATGTCGGGGAGCGACGGCGCCTGGACCTATTCGCTCGGGATCAATGCGCTCCACAGCGATGGCTTTGCGCGCTACGGCTATCGCATCGATCACCCGATCATCATCGGCGACGGCGTGACGCCGCTGCCGCCGCTGCCAGCCGACGACCCGACCGACAAGGGAGGAGTGAGCGGGCGGTTCTCCTACAAGGTCTCCGACGATGTCTCGGTCGACTTCGGCTTCTCAGTCTTCGGCAATGCGATACGCTTCGATAATCCCGGCGCGTTCCTCGCCAGCGACGTCTTCAACCCCTTCAACCATTCGCGCGTCTTCGTCGGCGACGCCTTCGTGCGCGCCAATATCGACTCGTTCGGCGGTGCGTTGAAGAGCCAGATCACCGCCTTTGGCAATGTCACGCGCAACGATGTTTGGGAGACCGAAGCCTGTTACGACGGCAATCTCGCCTATCCGTTTCCGGCGCTGTTCAACTGCCGCAATTCCTATCTCGGAACCCGTTACGGCGCTGAATATCAGGGCGATTTGAAAATCGGCCCGTTCGGCTCACTCGTCTTCGGCGCCAAGACGGAGACCGAGACAGCGAGCGAGAATGAAGACCCCAATCCCAACGACGGCTCGTTCACGCCGATCTCGGCGCAGCAGACCACCAATTCGCTCTACGCCGAGCACCGGCTCACGCTCTTCCAGCGCCTCGACCTTACGTTTGGCGGCCGCATTGACGCGGTCGAGAATGGACCGAGTTTCGACACCTGGCGCGCCACCGCCGCCTATCACATCGACGAGACCGGAACGAAGCTCAGGGCTAGCGCCGGCAGCGCCGACAAGGCGGCGACGCTCTATCAGCGCTTCAGCATCTACGGAACGTCCGATCTTCTGCCCGAGCAAAGTGTCGGCTTCGACGCCGGAATCGACCAGAAACTGTTCAATGATCGGCTCACCGCCTCGGCGACGCTCTTTTCCACGAAGTATCACGACCTAGTCGCTTATGGCGACGTCTCGTCCTGTTCGCCGGCGCAGATCATGGGGTTTTTGGGCTGCTACTATAATGTCGGGCGCGCCGAAATGCAGGGCGTCGAACTTTCGGCGGATGCGACGCTCGTGCCAGGCGTTCTGCGCGCCAAGGCGACCTACACTTACACCGATGCGCGCGATCTCGGTGTGGCGGGAACCGGCGATCTCGATGCTGGTTTGCAGCTCTATCACATCCCGCGCAACAAGGGTTCGCTGTCGCTGATCTATGACGGCGTCGCCAATCTCGAAATCGAGCCGCGCCTCTCGCTGGTCGGCCAGCGCATCGACGAATATTTCAACGAGACGACGTTTACGTCGCAGAATGTGAATCTGGGCAGCTACGCCAAGCTCGACGTGCTCGCCAATTACAAGGTGAACGACAATCTTTCGATGTTCGCCCGAATCGAGAACCTCACCGACACGCGCTATGAGGAAGTCTATAATTACGGAACCGCCGGGCGTTCCTATTATGCGGGGATTTCCTATAGCTGGTGAAGGCCTGAAAAGCGCCGGCGCGCGCATGTCGCTCTTCCTCCTCCGCGCAGCGGGGGAGGGGGACCGGGCGACCGCACGCGACATCCGTGGTTCCCGTCATGGCGAGGAGCGCCGCGACGAAGCCATCCAGGGGGATTCCGCGTGACTCGTTGCTCGCTGGATCGCTTCGCTGGCGCTCGCGATGACGACCATGGTTTCGGCTCTCTGCTCCCAGGGGCGGCGGTAGCGGCACGGGGGTTTCTGTGCGCCGCGCTCCTGACTATTTCCTCGTCGGCGCAAGCCGCGCCGCAGCGGGTCGTATCGCTCAACCTCTGCGCCGACGAACTGGCGCTGCGGCTCGCCGATCCGGGCACAGTTCGCTCCGTGACCTTCCTGTCGCAAGACCCTCGCTACGGCAATCTCGCCTCGCTCGCCGCCGCGGTGCGCGCCAATCGCGGCCTCGCCGAGGAGGCGCTGGCCTACCGTCCCGATCTTGTGCTGGCCGGCGGCTTCAGCGACCCGGCGACCGTGTTCGCGCTCAAACGCTTCGGCGCGCGGGTGGTCGAGATCGGCGGCGCCGATAGTCTTGAAGGGGCGCGAAAGCAAATTCGCGATGTCGCGGCGGCGCTCGATCAGACCGAGCGCGGCGAAGCGCTGATCGCGGAGATCGACCGGCGCGTCGACGAGGTCACAGCCGATCCACGTCTGCCGCGATTGCGCGCGGTTGTTCTGCGGCCAAATGGCTATAGCGTCGGGCCGGGATCGCTGGCCGACGAGATTCTCTCCCGCGCCGGACTGATCAATGTCGCGTCGCAACTCGGGGCGGATCGCCAGGTTCCGCTCGAAGTTCTGGCGCGGCTCGACGCCGACGTGCTGATCCTCGATCGCGAAGACAATGGCGGCCCGTCGCTCGCCGGCGCGATCCTCGACCATCCGGTGGTGCAGGCGCTCAGCCGCCGCATGACCATCGTTTCGCTGCCGTCGCGGCTGTGGACCTGCGGCGGGCCAGAGATCGCCGAGGCGGTGCGCCGACTCGTGGCGGCGACCGCGGGCGCGCGGGCGCGCGAGGCGACGCAGTGACTTCCGCTCCCCGCGCCTGGCCGCTCGTCGCGACGCTCGGCGCTCTGGCGCTCGCCGGCATGCTCGTCTCGCTCGGCGTCGGCTATGCGCGGCTCGACATCGGCGCCGCGATCGCCGACGCGCTTGCCGGCCGCGACAGCGTCGCGGCGCTGGTGCTCGAACAATTGCGTCTGCCGCGCGCCGCGCTTGGCGCGGCGGTCGGCTTCAGTCTGGGCCTCTCAGGCGCCGCGCTGCAGGGGCTGTTGCGCAATCCGCTTGCCGATCCCGGCGTGATCGGCGTTTCGGGCGGCGCGGCGTTCGGCGCCGTCCTCGTCTTCTATTCCGGCCTCGCCGGCGCCTTCGCGCTGGCGCTGCCGCTCGGTGGCGTTGCTGGCGCGATCCTCGCCGCGACGGCGCTCTATGTGTTGGCTGGTCGCGGCGCCGGGATGATGACGCTGATCCTCGCCGGGGCGACGATTAGCGCCTTCGCCGGTGCGCTGACCGCGCTGGCGCTCAATCTCTCGCCCAACCCCTATGCGGTCTATGAGATCACCTTCTGGCTGATGGGTTCGCTCGCCGATCGTAGCCTGCCGCAGCTCTGGCTAGCGCTGCCGCTGATGCTGGCCGGCTGGGCGCTGCTGCTCGCCAGCGCGCCGGCGCTAGACGCGCTGAGCCTCGGCGAAGAGACGGCGATGAGCCTTGGTTTCAATCTCGCGCGCCTGCGGGCTCAGCTCATCGCCGGAACCGCGCTGGCGGTCGGAGCGGCGGTCGCCGTCAGCGGCGCGATCGGCTTCGTCGGCCTCTTCGTGCCCCATTTGCTGCGGCCGCTCGTCGGTCACCGGCCCGGCCGTCTGCTGCTCGTCAGCGGCTTCGGCGGGGCGATCGCTTTGACTTTGGCTGACGTCGCCGTGCGGCTGATCCCCGTCCATCCCGAACTCAAGCTTGGCGTCGTCACCGCGTTGATCGGCGCGCCCTTCCTCTTTGCGCTGATCGACCGGCTGCGGAGGGAAGCCTGATGCGCATCGTCGCCAGCGGCCTCACGCTCGGCTATGGCGGCCGTCCGGCGCTGGCCGGCGTCGACTGCGCGCTGGAGACTGGCCAGCTCGTCGGTCTCATCGGCCCCAACGGGGCCGGCAAGTCGACGCTGCTGCGCGTTCTCGCCGGTCTGCAAACCGCCGACGCAGGCGAAGTCCGCTACGACGGACAAGCAGCCAAGCAAATCGGCCGCGCCGCGCTGGCGCGACGCGTCGCCTATCTCACCCAGAGCGGCGTCGCCCATTGGCCGCTGAGTGTCGCCCATGTCGTCGCGCTCGGCCGGCTGGCGCATCGGCGCGCCTTCGCCTCGCCCTCCGCCGCCGATCGCGCCGCGATCGAAAAGGCGCTCGCCGCCGCCGAACTTGGCGACTTGCGCGATCGTTCGATCGCCACGCTTTCGGGCGGCGAGCGGTCGCGGGCGCTGCTCGCCCGCGCGCTGGTCGTCGAGGCCGACATGCTGCTTGCCGACGAACCGGCGGCGGCGCTCGATCCGCTGCATCAGTTGCGGACGATGGAATTGCTGCGCAACGCGGCCCGCGAAGGGACGGGGGTCGTCGCCGTTCTGCACGATCTGACGCTGGCGGCGCGTTTCTGCGACCGGCTGATCGTGCTCGCCAGGGGCAGGATCGTCGCCGACGGGCCGCCGGCGGCGCTGACCGACGCGGTGTTGGCCGAGGCCTATGGCGTCACGGCGCTGCGCGGCGAGCGGGACGGCGAGCCCTATCTTCTGCCCTGGCGGCCCGCGGCCCCGGCCGCTTTCTGAAAAGCAAAAGAGGCTCTTAAGGTCTGCACTGCTGAGAGCGACGCCGGCCTCGCAATGGTTTTCGGCCGTCACGGCGCTTTTTCTTGCCGCGCCCGGCCCAATTTGCGACAAGCTCGCCGTTCTATCTAAATCCTGCAATCTCGATCCTGAAGGCGATCGCCATGCCCGCACTCCGCTCCCGCACCTCCACGCACGGCCGCAATATGGCTGGCGCCCGTGGGCTTTGGCGCGCCACGGGCATGAAGGACGGGGACTTCGGCAAGCCGATCGTCGCGATCGCCAATAGCTTCACCCAGTTCGTGCCTGGCCATGTTCACCTCAAGGATCTCGGCCAGCTTGTCGCACGCGAGATCGAGGCGGCCGGCGGCGTCGCCAAGGAGTTCAACACCATCGCGGTCGACGACGGCATCGCCATGGGCCACGACGGGATGCTCTATTCGCTGCCCTCGCGCGAAATCATCGCCGACAGCGTCGAATATATGGCCAACGCCCATTGCGCTGACGCGCTGATCTGCATCTCCAACTGCGACAAGATCACGCCGGGCATGTTGATGGCGGCGCTCAGGCTCAACATTCCGGCGGTCTTCGTCTCCGGCGGCCCGATGGAGGCCGGCAAGGTGCAACTCGCCGGCAAGGTGAAGAAGGTCGACCTCATCGACGCGATGGTCGCGGCGGCCGACGACCGCGTCTCGGAAGAGGACGTCAAGGCTTACGAGCGCAACGCCTGTCCGACCTGCGGCTCCTGTTCCGGCATGTTCACCGCCAATTCGATGAACTGCCTCACCGAGGCGCTCGGCCTTTCATTGCCCGGCAATGGCACGGTGCTGGCGACGCATGCCGACCGCAAGCGGCTGTTCGTCGAGGCCGGCCATCTCATCGTCGATCTGGCGCGCCGCTACTACGAGCAGAACGACGAGAGCGTGCTGCCGCGCAATGTCGCGAGCTTCAAGGCCTTCGAGAACGCCATGACGCTCGACATTGCGATGGGCGGCTCGACCAACACCGTGCTGCATATCCTCGCCGCGGCGCATGAGGCGGAGATCGACTTCACGATGAAGGACATCGACCGCCTGTCGCGCCGCGTGCCCTGCATCTGCAAGGTCGCGCCGGCGATCGCCGACGTCCATGTCGAGGACGTGCACCGCGCCGGCGGCATCATGGGCATTCTCGGCGAGCTCGATCGCGGCGGGTTGATCAACGCCGATTGTCCGACGGTTCATTCCGAGACGATGGGCCATGCGCTGGCGCGCAACGACATCAAGCGCAGCGTCGGCAATTCGGTGCGCGAATTCTTTTCGGCGGCGCCGGGCGGCGTGCCGACCCAGGTCGCGTTCAGCCAGGCTTCGCGCTTCGCCGAACTCGACGAGGATCGCGCCCATGGCGTCATCCGCGACGTCGAGCATGCGTTCTCGAAGGACGGCGGCCTCGCCGTGCTCGCCGGCAACATCGCGCTCGACGGCTGCATCGTGAAGACCGCCGGCGTCGACGAGCACATCCTCAAATTCGAAGGCCCGGCGCGGGTCTTCGAGAGCCAGGAGGATTCGGTGCAGGCGATTCTTGCCGGCAAGGTCGTCGCCGGCGATGTCGTGGTCATCCGCTACGAAGGCCCGCGCGGCGGCCCGGGCATGCAGGAAATGCTCTATCCGACGAGCTATCTGAAATCGAAGGGCCTCGGCAAAGTCTGCGCGCTCGTCACCGACGGGCGTTTCTCTGGCGGCACTTCGGGCCTGTCGATCGGCCATGTGTCGCCGGAAGCAGAAGAGGGCGGGACGATCGGCCTGGTGGAGGAGGGCGACCGCATCGCGATCGATATCCCCGGCCGCACGATCCGGCTCGTCGTGTCGGACGCCGAACTCGCAAAACGCCGCGCCGCGATGGAGGCCAAGGGCAAGGACGCCTGGAAGCCGGCCAAGGCACGACCCCGCAAGGTCTCGCAGGCCCTGCGCGCCTATGCCGCTTTCGCCACCAGCGCCGCCCGCGGCGCTGTGCGCGAAGTGCCGTGAGGCGGCTGTCTAAGTCTGCGTGAGCGAGGGCGACCCGCGCTCACCGCGGCGTCAACGTGAGTTCCTTCGCGCCGGAGCGCTTCAGCGCCTCCTCGTCGCCGGCCAGCGTGATCGACTTGCCGGCGAGCCAGAGCGGCTCGAGATCGCGATAATGGGCCGAGAAAATATGGCCGGATTCGCCCGTCGCGATGACGAAGCGCGACCGGTCTGGGTCGGCGAGATCGTAGACGCCGCGAAAACCGCCGCCATGGGTGCGCGCGAAGGGCTGTCCGGCCGGCGCGGAGAAGCTGCCGCCGCGATCGAGCGTGTAGTAGCCGCCGCTTGAGGGCGCCGAGAGATCGCTGAAACTGTCGAGCAGCGGAATGTGGCTGTAGACCGAGTGCTGCAGCAGCGTGATGTGCTCGTGGCCCCATTTCCACTGGCTCATGTCGGCGCCGTCGCGCTGGACCAGTTGCGCCAGCCCATCGTCGAGGGCGCGCGACAGCATCATCCGGCAATCGGGGTCAGGCCTGCCGGGCGCGTCGCACCAGGCGGGATGGTCGTTCAATAAGGAGACGAGCGTCTGGGCGGCGTAGGGGCCCATTTCGGTCAACGGCAGGCCGGTCTTCTCGACCAGCATGACGCGCCGGAGTGCGCCGACAAACGCCGTGTAGATGAGCGGCTCGGGCCGCTCCTTGTCCATCGTTCCGTCCCAGGCGGCGAGCAGGGCCAGCGCCTGGCGCGCCCGCTCATTGCTTGGCGTCACGCTTTTGAGGAAGGGCGCCAGATCCTTGAAGTCGAGGCTGACGACGTCGGCCTGCATCGAGGCGGAATCGTCGAGACTCTGTTTGCCGGTCGCCGCGTCGAAAAGCTGCTGCATGCGGCGAGCGCGGAAGGCTTCCTCCCAGTCGCGGCCATATTCGGCAAAGCGATCAGGGGGTACGATGGCGTTGTTGGCGTTGAAGATGAGGCCGGCAGCCGGGTTATAAATCTGCGGCGACTGCTCGAAGGGGATCGTTCCGGTCCAGTCCGCAACGCCTGAAGCGCCATCGGCCGGCAATTCGCCGTCGCCGGATTTGCGGGTCGGCAAAAGTCCTGGGCTGATGAAGCCGATATCGCCGTCGACGTCGGCGAAAGCGAAGTTTTGCGTCGGCGTCTGGAAGACCTTGAGCGCGTCGAGAAAGTCGCTCCAGGTCTTTGCGACATTGACGCGCAGCAACGCTTCCGCGCTGGCGTCATGATCGCCAAGGCCGGTGAAAGCGAGTGCGATCGCCTTGCCCTGGCCGGCCAGCGAAACGAGGCCGGAATCGACGTCGGAAATCACCGGGCCATGGCGTGTCGCACGGATATGCAGCGTCTCGTCGGCGGCGCCTTTGACGTGGATGACCTCGTCGTGACTGACGAAGGGCTGCGGCCCGTCTGGCGTCAGATAGCGTGTCGGATCGGTCGGATCGATCGTCTCGACGAACAGGTCCTGCGCGTCGGTGTCGGAGGTGGTGAGGCCCCAGGCGATATGGTCGTTCTGGCCGATCAGCACCAGCGGCAGGCCGGGAATGGTGCCGCCCTTGACCCAGCCGTCAGGCGTGACGATGCGCGCCAGATACCAGAGGATCGGCGCGCCGAGATCGAGATGGGGATCGTTGGCGAGGATCGGCTTGCCGGTCGTCGTGCGCGAGCCGGCGAGGATCCATTCGTTTGAAGCGCCGTGACCCAGCCCAAGCAATGCGCCGAGCCGCTCGAATGGGTTGTCGCCTCGCGCATGGTCGGCGTGGACGACCGGCGCGTCGGTGACCGGCCAATCGCTCTTATAGGGCGGGAATAGCCAGGCCGCCTGATCGGGGGACAGCTTGGCGGCGAGGCGCGCGCGCAACGCGTCCATGGCGTAATCGCCGCTCAGTTGCAGCGACATCAACTTGCCCCAGACCAGCGAGTCGGCCGGCGTCCAGGGTTCGGGACTGTCGCCGAGAATGAGAAACTCGGGCGGCAGGGCGTTGCGGTGGCTGTCGAGAAAGGCGTTGACGCCGTCGCAATAGGCCTGCACGCGCGTCTGCGCCCAGGGCGACAGGGCGGTGAAACTCGTTTGCGCGAGCTTGTAGAGGCCGAGCGTGCGCACAAGTCGATCGACGGGGAGTAGATCGGCGCCGGCGAGCTCGGCAAGCCGGCCCTGTCCGGCGCGCCGGTTCACTTCCATCTGATAGAGGCGCTCGCTGGCGTGGAGATAGCCGAGCGCGCGCGCTGCATCGTCGGCATTGGGCGCGAAAATATGCGGTACGCCATAGGCGTCGCGCCACACCCGCGTTTCGCCGCTCAGTCCCGACAGGACGACCGAGCCGGAATAGGCGGGCATCGCGCGATAGAAGAGATAGGAGCCGGCGAAAACGGCGAGAATGGCGAGCGCGACAATGAATTTCACCGCCCATTTCAGCAGCCGGAACTTCATCGCTCAGCTTCCTCCCGGATGGCCGCCTTCGCGCGCGCCCATTCACTCAAGCCGCTTCGCGCGTCATTGTCCATGCAGGTCGATGGTCCATGTTGGCGAGCGCCGGCAAAGCGAAACTAGAGCGCGAGTTCGACCATCACCGGCGCGTGGTCCGAGGGGCGCGGCCAACCGCGAACGTCGCGGAAGACGCGCATCGATTTGACCGCGTCGCCGAGCGCCGGGCTCACCCAGACGTGATCGAGCCGGCGGCCCTTGTCGGCCTTGTCCCAATCGGCGGCGCGATAGCTCCACCATGTGTAGAGCTTCTCCTGCGCAGGCACGAATTTGCGCAGCGCATCGACCCAGGGGCCGGCGGCCTGGGCGCGGCCGAGCTTCTCGACTTCGATCGGCGTGTGGCTGACGACCTTGATCAGCGCCTTATGGCTCCAGACGTCATGTTCGAGCGGGGCGATGTTGAGATCGCCAACCAGAATGGCGCGGCCAGCGATCGGCTCGGCGGCGAACCAGGCCGTCATCTCGTCGACGAAGGCGAGCTTATGGGCGAATTTGTCGTTGATCGCCGGGTCGGGTTCGTCGCCGCCGGCCGGGACGTAGAAATTATGGATCGTCAGCCCCTTGGCCGCGCCCCCCAGTGTGACGCTCATATGCCGGGAATCGCCTTTGGCGCAGAAGTCGCGCGGCGCGCTGGCGGTAATCGGCAGCCGCGAGGCGATGGCGACGCCGTGATAGCCCTTCTGGCCGTTGATCGCGATGTGCTCATAGCCGAGCTTGCGGAAATCGGCGAAGGGGAATTGTGCGTCAGGACATTTGGTTTCCTGCAGGCACAAGACGTCCGGGCGCTGCTCTTCGAGAAATCGCGCGACGATGTCGATGCGCAGCCGCACCGAGTTGATGTTCCAGGTGGCGATGGAAAAGCGCAAATTCGAGCCTCGGCATGGCGGGGGGACGCGGGCGACAATGGCGGATCGTAAGCGCGCGGCAAAGCCGGCGCCGCCGACTTGCCCACAGGGGAGGCGGCCTAAGGCTCAGCGGCGCGGCGCGGCGCTGACCGGCGTCTGGTCGATATGGAAGAGATCAGGGTCGGGTTTGGTCGTTAAATCGATGTTGAACAGCGAGACGACGGTCTGGAAGCCCTGCGCGTCGATCACCGTCCATTGTTTGAGCGCGAAACTGTCGGGGTCGAAGACCAGCGCGATCTCGGCCGTGCCGCCGAAAGTCGCCTTATCCTCGATTTCGATCGTCGCGGCGTTGTCGTCGATCGTCACGCGCTTGATCGACGTGTCCTTGGTCAGATCGATAC
Organism: Bradyrhizobium sp.; assembly: GCA_004799435.1. GTDB lineage: Bacteria > Pseudomonadota > Alphaproteobacteria > Rhizobiales > Beijerinckiaceae > Roseiarcus. The sequence goes on along the minus strand of SSMV01000033.1, from coordinate 1,952 downwards.
GATTGTTGAGCAGGAATTTCAGCGGCGTCTGGGCAATGAAATAGAGATCCTGAGTGTCGAGCTTCTGGTCGCGCACCGCGACGGTGCGGCCGTCCGCGACGATCTCCAGCCGGGCCGGCGCGTCGAAATGGAAGAGCATCCGTCCCGGTCGTTCGACATAAAGCTGCCCTTCCGAGCGCTGGCCGTCCGGTCCGATCTGCACGAAATCGGCGGTCAGCATCCGCGCCGCATTGAGATAGCCGTTGGCGCGCGAAACCGCCTCCTCGGGCGTGATCCCGGACACGGGCGTGGAGGCGTCGTCTGTCGTCGCGGCCTTGGCGGGCTGGGCGTCCTTATCGGGGGGCGGCGCGCCGAGATTGGCGGGGCGGACCGGCGGAAGCGGCGGCGGGGCGTCGCTTGAGGCGTCGTCGGCAAAAGCGAGCTGCATTGCGGTCAGGAGCACGGCGGCCGACCAGGCGAGGGATCGAAACCAAATCATGGGGTCGGCTTTCGGAGCGGGGCGACGGCGCGTCCGGCGCTGCATGGCAGGGCCTTGTGATCGCATTGTGGCGCGGCGGTCAAGGCGCGGGCTCAGTGATTCCGGGTTTTTCGGTGGAGGTAAATTGAGTATAAAATTGTACAATAATTGTAATACTGCAAGATGTGCAGATAAATGCCGAAGGAGAGATAAATACAGTGTTTATATTACCGAAGTCTTCCAAAATGATCTTGTTGACTTGATCTTTGGGTTGCGGCAAAACTGACGTCGAAGGTTAACAATAGGAGAATGGATATGACTAAGATTTGGTTGGCGGCGGCGACTTCTTTCCGTCCGCAAAATGTGACAAATCCGGCGCATCCGCTTCCGGCGTCAGACTCTTTGCAGCGCCGGATGGAGCGTTTCGGAACCCGCCGCGACGCCACCCGGACCGGTTCGGTCAACGCCGCCCCGCAGCCGCTTGACGCACAATTGATCGCCGACGGCGACGCCCTTGAGGCGGCCTGGCAGCAGGAATTGCGCGCGATGATCGCGGCGCGTCGCGGCGGCGCTCAGGAGATGGCGGCGGCGCGCGCGATCCGCGCGGCGAGCGAAGACATTGTTGCGCGGATCGAGTCCGCCCGCGCGCTCACGCTCGATGGTCTCAAGGTCAAAGCGCGGGCCGAATCCTGGCGGCGCGACGGCGAGCCCATGGGCATGATGTCGGAAGAAGAGGAAAGCAACGACGGCTGGACCGAGGCGATCGATATGCCGCTCTATGAAGCCGTTCCGGGCCGCGCGCCGATCCGGGCTCAGGCGTGAAGCGGGCGATGGCGCGCGCCGGCCGCAGGAAACTGTCGGACCGACGCGCGCGCCGGCGGGGTTAAGCCAACCTGGGCTAAGCTATGCGTTTCAACGCCGCGACGACCAAGTCGAACATCTTGCCGTAGGGCGGTCGCAGCAGCGCCACGCCGCTCAAGTTGGACTGGTGGAAGACCGGCTTCATCTGGCTGAAGGTCCGGAATCCCCATTCGCCGTGATAGACGCCCATCCCGCTCGCGCCGACCCCGCCATAGGGTTGGTGTTCCTGGGCGAGGTGGAAGAGACAGTCGTTGATCGTGACGCCGCCGGCGATGGTTTCGCGCAGCACACGCTCGCGCCGCGCCGGGTCGCGACCGAACCAATAGAGCGCCAGCGGCCGCTCGCCGCCGTTGACGTGCGCGATCGCGTCGCCGACGTCGTCATATTCGACGATCGGCAGCAGCGGCCCGAAGATTTCCTCGCGCATCAGCCGCGTCGCGGCGGGGACGCCGAGGATCAGCGTCGGCGGCAATTTGCGACTGCCGACAAAGCTTTCCGACGCGGGATTGACATCCTGGATCCGCGCGCCCGCGCTTCTCGCCTCCTCAATCAGATCGACCAGCCGCTGGCGATGACGCTCGCCGGCGATCGCCGTGTAATCGGGATTGGCGACGAGGCTCGGATAGAGTCGGCC
>SSMV01000032.1 GCA_004799435.1 Bradyrhizobium sp. | reverse complement strand
AATGCGTGACTTAAAAGATATTGCGTCGGTATCCCTGAATATCAATAACGTCAATCTTGATAATCTACACATCGTTTACAAAATACTCACGAATGATGGACTTTCGCCGATCTTGCCTAGTGACATATTTCGCAAAATTTCTCTCACGTCAAAGCCACCGTGGAAACTTATTGCTTTGGTTCCGGTTTCGTCGAGTTTACTGGCGCAGCGTTCGATAGAAATAACTTGGACCCGCGTAAGCGACACCGAGTACGATGCTGAGCCGGCGCTGATTAATCCCGGAGACTCGATAGTTGCCGAAGTGTACTTGACGCATCCAGCGAATTCAGACGTTCCCACAGAGGAGGAGAACTCACCGCCTCTAATTTGGAATACGAGAATCACTAATCTACGCGAGATCGAGGAGACTCATCAAAATGACTTCACAGTTGGTCCGCAAATGATTAATTTGCTTGTGAGTTACTTAGGAAATGACGTTCTTTTTGTAGTTTTTTTGATCGTGATGTACATGTCATTTTATAGTTACCTATTTTATAAACTAGGATATTACTCACTTGGACCGATTCGCGCTGTGCTGTTGACTGCGATTTCGAGCGTTATTAGCGTAACAGCAGCCGATGCTAGTGACGCATATTTGCTGAACGCCAACATCATCCCGATGAGCTCTACACTCAATGCGCCACCGCTGATTCTAAATGTGTTGGCTATTGGTTGGCTCGCTTTTGCCGTGTGGCGTAGGGCAAGTGACAGGCCAACGAATAATGGTCCGAACTGAACGGGCCGCCGAGGGTTTGGTGGGGACGGGACTAGCAATAATTAATGGCGAAGGTGGCAGTCCGTCGGAAGTATAAAATCACGGCGGCTCCAGGAAGAAATCCACCTTGCCGGCACGTTCGGGATGAAACCGCTTCAAGAAAGCATCGAATTCAATGTCTCCGAGTCCATGGATGGCATTGTGGCAGTTCGCACACACGAGCGCCAAATCCTCCATGGCGGTAATCCGCTCGCCCTTGTGCAGATGCCTTTTGTGATGGACCTCGAAACAGCAGTCTATTGCTTCACCGTAAGCAGATAAGCCAGCGAACCGACACGCCTCGCACTCCATCCGACCATTTGCCTTGGCATGCGCCCGCTTGAAAACCGCGAGGTTGCTATGGCGCGAGATTGAAGTTGATAAATGTCGCTTTCGAGCGCCTTCGCGCGCTCCAAACTGCTCGATCTCGACGGGTAGCATCTCGAAGTCACGGCACCCCTCTCGCCGCGCAGGTAGGGAATCGAGACTGGCGGTGCGGCCGCGAATAATCAACACACGGATTTAGCGGAGCAATGACCGTCGATCACGCCGCGCCGGCCGCCATAATTCGCGCGTCCTCGAATTTCGTGACCACGGCGCGGTTTCGCCCGTTGCGCTTGGCGCAATAAAGCGCGGCGTCGGCCGAGGCGATCAATTGTTCGGCCTCAAGGTCGCGGCCGCGCCCGACCACGCCGCCGATCGACAGGGTGACGCAATGGGCGGCGAGCGAAGCGGCGTGATCGATATGCAGCTCCTCGACCGCCGTGCGCAGCCGCTCGGCGATCAGCATCGCGCCCGACAGCGGCGTGTTGGGCATGACGACCGCGAATTCCTCGCCGCCGTAGCGGGCGGCGAAATCGGTCTCGCGCCAGAGCGTCTGGCTGATGCGCTCGGCGATGGCGCGCAGGCATTCGTCGCCGCGCTGATGGCCCTGGGTGTCGTTGTAGAGTTTGAAATAATCGACGTCGATCATCAGCAGCGATAAAGGCAATTGGTCGCGGGCGGCGCGGCGCGTCTCCTCGCCGAATTTCACGTCGAAATAGCGCCGGTTGGCGAGCCCCGTCAGGCCGTCGCGAATCGCCAGCGCCTCGAGATTGATCTGCGCCCGCTTCTGGGCGGTGACGTCGCGCAGTGTCTGGACCACCGCCATCAGTTCGCCGGCGGTGTCGTAGATCGGGCCGGCGTCAATCGCCAGGCACAGGCGCTCGCCGACCCGCGGCATCACGCACCAGTCCTCGGCGGAAACGCCGAAATCGCTCAGACCATAGCCGCCGCCGCCCTCGTACATCGCACGGATGTCGTTGAAACGACGCTGCAAAAGCAGGTCCGAGAGGCAGGGGCGCGGTGTGTCGTAAAAGGCCCGCCAATGTTCGTTCTTGCCGATCACTTCGTCGGCGGCGAAGCCGGTCAGGCGTTCGCAGGCCTTGTTCCAGATCAGCACATTGCCGTCGGCGCCGATGACGAAAGTCGGGACAATGAGATGCTCCATGAGACTCACGGCAAAGCCGTGGTCCCCAGACGGAATCGAGCGGGCGACCGCTTGAATCTTCTGAAGCGCCTGCATCACTTAAATCAATGCACAAAAACAGGTTAAGGATTGGGAAACACCAGAATTTCCCGTGATTATCGTCATCGCCGATCCCTGAGTGGGTTTCATGGCTTGGCGTCTCCCGGCGCCGCGATCGGCGGCCCGGTCTCGCTCCGTTCATAGACGTCGAAGGAATCGACCGCCCCGCCCGCGTGGACGATTTGGCGATAATCGGCGGCGAGCATGGTCTCGACGGCGCGCCAGCGGTCCGCCTGTTCGCAGACATAATGGATGCGCCGGTCGGCGACGACGAGATAGCGCGGTTCTTCGGCGAGGATGGAATCGATCAGTTCGGGGCCGCGCTGGCGAAAGTCGCACAGCGTATGGCCGGGGTAGAAGACGGTCGTGGGCGGGCGCCAGTCGAGCGCCGCATAAAGCCACAGGCCGCGATTGACGACATAGAGTTGATCCCCCGGCCCCGGTCCGCTGGCGCGGATGGCGGCTTCGGCTTGCGCCAGCGCCGCGGTCTCGGGCCGCGCCGAAAGATCATTGCCGGGATTGGCGAGGCCGATCGCCAGCGAGGCCGCCGCAAGCGCAGCAAGGCGGGCGCTGGCCGGCAGGCGGGCGAGTTCGGGCGCGGCGCGAGTCAGCGCCAGGCCGGCGAGCAACAGGCCGGGCGCCAGCATCGGCCCGATATAGGTGACCGCGTTGGCGCGCTGCGCGACGGCGCCGGCCATCGCCGCGACGAACCACAGCGCCAGCGCCTGAAGCGGCGCGTCGGGCAGCGTGGCTTTGAGCATGCGATAGCGCAGCAGCGCCAGCAGCGCGGCGGCGAAGAGCGCCATGTCGCTCTTCTGCAGAAGGAGGAACCGCCAGAGGCCCTGAAGGAAGCTCAGGCCCTCGCTGGCGCTGGCGGGCCGCGCAAGCGCGCCAAGCAAGGCGTCGTCGATCAGCGCGCGGGCGCCGCCCACGCAAGCGAAATAGAGAAGAAAGGCGAGCGGCGCCACCGCCGCGGCGGCGAGAAACATCGCGCCGACGCGCGCGCGTCGGCCTGCCGCTTCCGGCGCGGCCAGCAGAATATAGAGCAGCGCCAGCGCCTCGAAGCCGGCCGTCTGTTTGACCGCGCCAGCCGCGCCGATCAGCAGGCCGGCGGCAAGCGCGCGCCGCATCAAGGGGCCTGACGAGATCGCGGCGAGAAAGGCGAAGACAGTCAGCGCCGCCAGCGGCGAATAGGCGTCATTGGCGGTCACCAGCTCGTTGAGAATGGGAAAGCAGAGCGCGGCGAAAATCCCGACCAGCGGCTGCTTGAGGCGGCGGGCGATCAGCAGCAGCCCGACCGACGTCGCCGCGTCGCAACTTGCGGCCAGCGCTCTCAGCGCATCGAGCGTCGGCCCCAGCGCGGTCTCGGCAAGCGCCAGCAGGGCGAAGAAGCCCGGCGGCTTCACGTCATAGGCGTAGAGATAGGGCGGCAGGCCGCGCGTCCACAAATGCGCGACCTCGACATAGAAGGCGTCGTCGAGCCCGTCCATCCGCCAAAGCGGCAGGCGAACCAGGATCGCCCAGACGAGCGCCGCGACGCCGACGCCGAGCCAGACCAACGCCGGCGCAAGCGCGCGCCGCCGCGGCAGGGCCGCGGCCGGAATCGCGGCCGGCGAGAGGGCGTCGAGGGTCAACGGGAAGTTCCGCGAAGAGGCGCTTGCGGCGAGACTAACGCGACGCGGGTGAAGTCCGGGTAAAGGCGGGCGCGCCAATGTTAGAAAGCGCGCCGATCCGGCGCCCAAAAAGGCGTCTGACGGCCGGTTGCATTCGCCCGCCATTCGTGGTCGCGTCGCCGGCGCTTTAGACCACGCGAAAGGACTGTCCATGCCGCTCGGATCGCTCGCCCTGGCGCTCGCCGCCGCCTTCAGCGGCGCGGCGCTCTACGTCAATCTGGTCGAGCAGCCGGCGCGCCTGGCGCTCGACGATGCGGCGATGCTCGACGAATGGGGCCCGAGCGACCGGCGCGGCGTCGCGCTGCTGGCCACACTTTCGTTGCTCTCGGCGGCGCTCGGCCTGCTTACCTATTTCGCCAGTCAGGACGTGCGCTGGGCGATCGGCGCGCTGATCGTGTTGCTGGCCTGGCCCTATACGCTCTTCGCTATGTCGCCGCTCAACAACCAAATCCTGGCGCTGGCGCCGCGCGACATCGGCGCGGCGCGCGTGCTGGTCAGGCAATGGGGCCTGCTCGAATATGGCCAGACGGCGATCGGCCTTGTCGCCACCGCCGTCTATCTCTGGGCGCTCTAAGGGATAGTCGCTGAGGAGATTCGAGGCGCAGGCGCATCATGGTCCTCGCCATCCCGCTGGCGCTTCTCGCCGCAGCGCTGATCGCCCTGCTGGCGATTCCCGAACCGACGCCGATCCTCGGCCTCGACCATGCAAGCTTCGCCCGCGCCGCTTTCGCTTTTGCCTTTGTCGTCTGGCTCGCGCTGATGGGCGCGCGACGTGCCGGGCCGGCGGGCTTGGCGCGCGTCTTCAGCGGCGCGATCATCTGGGCGACGATCATTCTCGCGCTGGTCGGCGTCTATGCCTATCGCTTCGAAGCCGAGGATTTCGTCGACCGGCTGAAGAGCGAATTGTTCCCCGGCGAGCCGATGATCGGCAGTGCCGGCGAAGTGATCGTCAATCGCCGCTTGGGCGGCGAATTTGTCGTGCCGGCGACAATCGACGGCCAGCGCATTTCCATGCTGTTCGACACCGGCGCCTCGACTGTGGTGCTGCGCGCCGAAGACGCCGCCAAGCTCGGCGTCGATACGAAGACGCTTCGCTATGACGTCAACGTCGTCACCGCCAATGGCGCGGCCGAAGCGGCCGAGACGCGGCTCGACAGTATCGCGGTGGGGCCGATCGTCGCGCGCAATGTCGCGGCGCTGATCGCGCGCAAGGGCGCGCTCTCGGAAAGCCTGCTCGGCATGAGCTTCCTCGAACGGCTGCAGAGCTATGGCGTCGAACGTGGCCGGCTGGTGCTGAAGGGGAAGTGAGCGGCGGATCGCTCGTTCGTTTGTAGACGCGGCAGGTGGCCGCGTTTGGCCCCTCTCCCGCCTGCGGGAAGAGGCAGGGTGAGGGGCTTGGCAATGCGTCGCCCTCTCCTTCGACAAGCTCAGGATGAGGGCGACTTCGTCATCGCGAGGAGCGCAGCGACGAAGCGATCCAGTGCTTATTGATTGCGCGGTCAGGGAATCCTGGATCGCTTCGCTTCGCTCGCGATGACGGTTGCAGATTTCGCCGTCGACCTCTTGGAAACAGAACTTCCGACTGTTCGAGCCCGTCAAGGATCTGAGGCCGCTACGTGGCGGCCCGAAGGGCCGTCCTTGACGGGCTCGAACAGCCGGAAAAAAGACGCTCTCCAAGAGGTCGACGGCGTGGAGTGTCTCCAAGCGCCCCTCTACTCCGCCGCCAGCAGGCGCTCGCGGCTGACGGCCGCGACCGCCTCGCGCAACACTTCAAGCCCCGCGCCGCGTCGCGGCGCGAGCGTCGAGAGGCGCTGGCGATAGAGCCGCGCGCCGGGACGTCCGGCGAACAGGCCGAGCAGATGGCGCGTCATGTCGGAAAGCCGCGTCCCCTGTTCGAGCTGACGCGCGACATGGGGCTCATAGGCCGCCAGCGCGTCGAAAGCGTCGGCGAAAGGCGCGGGACAAGAGAAAATCTCGCGGTCGACATCGAGCAGCAGTTCGGGATCCTGATAGGCGGCGCGACCCATCATCACGCCGTCGACATGATCGAGCTCAGCCTTCGCCGCCGCGAGACTGGCGATGCCGCCATTGATGGCGATCGGCAGATCGGGATGGGCGCGTTTCAGCTCATGGACCAGCGCATAGTCGAGCGGCGGAACGCTGCGGTTCTCGCGCGGGCTCAGGCCCTCAAGCCAGGCCTTGCGCGCGTGCACCACGACGCCCGAGGCGCCGGCGCTCACAACTTTTTCGACAAGCGCGAACAGCGCCTCGCGCGGCTCCTGCTCGTCGACGCCGATGCGGCATTTGACGGTGACGGGAATCGCCACCGCCGCTGTCATCGCAGCCACGCAGTCGCCGACCAGCGCCGGCTCGCGCATCAGGCAGGCGCCGAAACGCCCGTCCTGCACGCGGTCGGACGGACAGCCGCAATTGAGATTGATCTCGTCATAGCCGAAATCGGCGCCGATCCGCGCGGCTCGCGCGAGCTTTTCCGGTTCGGCGCCGCCGAGTTGCAGCGCGATCGGATGTTCGCTGGCGTCGAAGCCGATGAGGCGCTCGCGCGGCCCGAAACGCACCGCGTCGGCGGTGACCATTTCGCTATAGAGCCGGGCGCGACGCGTCAGCAGGCGATGGAAGGCGCGGCAGTGCCGATCCGTCCAGTCCATCATCGGGGCGACGCTAAAGCGCCAGCCGGGCAAGGCGTTAAGGTCGGTCATAGTCCAGCGAAAAGCGGCGAAAGCGCCGCGGGGCGTGAGATAGACCCTGCGGAGAGAGGTTTCAACCGGCTAGGGGGACACCCGAAGCTTCGCCATCGCATCGGCGATATTGGCCTGGATGGTCAGGGCGGCCGAGACATCGGATTCGCCCACGCTTGAATCGCCCTTCTTGATCTCGGCGACGCCACGCCCATAAAGCGCAGCGGCGGATTTCGGATCGAGCGCGATCGCCTCAGTATAGTCGGCAATGGCGTTGTCGAGATCGCCCTTGCCAAAATAGGCGGCGGCCCGCGTTGTAAAGGCGGAAGCGAGTTTCGGGTCCAGCGTGAGCGCCTGGCTGGCGTCGGCGACGGCCTGATCGAACTCGCCCTTGGCGTCGTAGGCGTCGCCTCGGTGCGAATAGGCATGCGCGAAATTCGCATCGAGCGCGATCGCCCGGCTTGCGTCGGCGATGGCCGCGTCATATTCGCCCTTGTCGCCATAGACGACGCCGCGATTGCTATAGGCGATGACGAGCTTCGGATCGAGCGCGATCGCCTCGGTATAGTCGGCGATCGCGCTGTCGAAGTCGCCCTGGCGCCTGAAAACATTGCCGCGATTATTATAGGCGCCGGCGTTGCGAGGATCGAAGGCGAGCGCCCGATAGAAATCGAAGACGGCGTGGTTGAGGTCGCCCCTGGCTTCATAGGCGACGCCCCGTCTGACATAGGCGTCGGGATTTTTGGGATTGAGCGCAATCGCCTGATTATAGTCGGCGACGGCGTGGTCGTGGTCGCCTTTGGCGTCGTAAGCGGCGGCGCGACTGTCATAAGCCCGCGCGTCTTTGGGCTCGAGCGCAATCGCCTGATCGAAATCGGCGATCGCGCGATCGTAATCGTCCGTGGCGGCGTAGCCATTGCCACGATTGTTATAGGCGGGGGCGAATTTCGGATCGAGCGCGATCGCCTGAGTGTAGTCGGCGATCGCGTGGTCGAAGTCGCCCTTGCCCTGGAAGGCGTTGCCGCGGTCATAATAGGCGACGGCAAGATTGTTGTCCGACCGCTGCCCCAGTTCAATCAGGCGCGTGCAGGCGGCAATTTCTCCATCGAAATCCGCGCGCGCGCCGATGCAGAGAACGCGGTCGGAGTCGGCGCGCGCCGCCGGCGCCGCCACCGCGAACATCAACGCGGCGGCGACAGTCGCCCCACATGTCAGGAAACGCATCTCATCCCCCGGGGCGCGCGCCGTTTCGCATTCTTGTTACAACACTCTGAAACAATGAGCGAGATTGCGTCACTGTTGCTGTAGCAATCTGCGTCGCGCGACCTCTTGTCATTCGCGGCGTCAAAGCGCAACATCGACGACGTGAGACGCGCAACGAGCGGCGTCGGTTCATGGAGAGCGTACCGTGGGACTTTTTGACAGCCTGAAGGGAACGTTCGAACAGGTTGCTCTGGACGAGTTTCAAACCGCGCTGCCTGCGGCTCTCGCCAAGACCAACCTCGGCGATATGCAAGGCGTGGTGACGCAGTTGCAGCAGAGCGGTCTCGGCTCGCAAGTGCAATCCTGGATGAACGGCGGCTCCGTCTCCGTCACGCCGCAGCAGATCGAATCGGCGCTGGGCAGCGATCAGGTCAAACAGATCGCGCAGCACTTCGGCGTCGACCCCTCCTCCGCGTTGAACGTGCTCGCGCAGCACCTGCCGTCGATGGTCGCGCAGAGCAAGTGACGCCGGCTTTCGTTTGCATCCCATCGACCCGACCGCTCGCCTGACCGGCGAGCGGGCTGTTCTGCGTCGAAGGGTCGGAAGACCTTGCGCTAGAACTGGTCGAACACGACTTCGAGCGACTGCTCGTCCTTGCGCGCCACAGTGCAGGCTCGCGAGAAGCCGTCGAGCTCGATGCTCAATTTGAACCGACGGGGGATCTCGCCGGAGGCGATGACGTCTAGCTTCGCGCCGGTCTCCGAAAGCCGTCGGACGGTGCAGTCGATGACCGAATTGCCGCGATTGAAGACGATGCTGCCCGCCTTCAGCACCCGCCGGCCAAGCTGTGCGGCCTCCGGCGGTCGCTTCACCGCAGTGACGCAGCAGTTTCGCCCGCGCGCCTTCGCCTCATGCCTGGCGCGATCGGCGCTGGCGAGCAGCTCCGCCAAATCGGTTGGCGCAGACGCAAGGGCGGCGACGCCGAAACTTGCGGTCACGGCGTGAGGAAGTTCGGACTTTGTCGTCTGGGCCTCGATCCTCGCCCGCAGCTTTTCGGCGACCTTGGCGGCGTTGGCCGCGCCGGTATGCGGCAGAATGATCGAGAACTCTTCGCCGCCCAGGCGGCCGAAAATGTCGGATTTGCGCAGCAGCGCCGCGCAGGTCTGCGCCGTCGCGGCAAGCACGGCGTCGCCGGCGACGTGACCGGCGGTATCGTTGATCGTCTTGAAATGATCGAGGTCGAAAGCGATGCAGCTCAAGTCGTAACGATGGCGCAGCGCCAGACTGACGGCGCGCGCGCCCTCATCGAGAAAGGCGTGTCGCGCGACGACGCCGGTCAGGCTGTCGGTGGTTGCGAGAATCCGCAGCTCAAGCTCGGTTTCGACCATTCGCGCCAGGTCGAGCAGTACGGCGACCTCCTTCTCGTCGAAGGCGCGTGGTTCGGTGTCCATCGCACAAAGCGTGCCGACGCAGACCCCATTGGCGCTGCGCAGCGGAACGCCGGCG
>SSMV01000031.1 GCA_004799435.1 Bradyrhizobium sp. | reverse complement strand
AATGGCGATGCGTACGCCACGGAAGCCGAGCATGGGATTGGATTCGTGCAACTCGGCGGCGCGAGCGCGCAGCTTTTCGGGGCTAACTTTCATCGCCGCGGCGACCTCTGCGACTTCCTCATCGCTATGGGGTAGGAATTCATGCAAAGGCGGATCAAGCAGTCGGATCGTCACCGGCAGATCGCTCATGATTTCGAACAGCTCGGCGAAGTCCTTGCGCTGGATTGGCAGCAACTTCGCGAGCGCCACGCGACGCCCCGCTTCATCGGCGGAAAGGATCATCTCGCGCACCGCGACGATCCGCTCGCCTTCGAAGAACATATGCTCGGTGCGGCAAAGACCGATGCCCTCGGCGCCGAAGCGCCGGGCGACCCGCGCGTCGTTCGGGGTCTCGGCGTTGGCGCGAACTCTCATGCGTCTGCGCGCGTCGGCCCAACCCATCAGCGTTATGAAATCCTCGGAAAACTCCGGTTTCACCGTCGCAACGGCGCCCCTAAAGACCTGACCGTCGCCGCCGTCGATGGTGATCACGTCGCCTTTGCTCAAGGTCACGCCTGAAGCGGTGAATGTCTGCGCTCCATAGTCGACCTTGACCGTCCCGGCCCCAGAGACGCAGGGCTTCCCCATGCCGCGGGCGACGACCGCGGAATGCGAAGTCATGCCGCCGCGCGTCGTCAAAATGCCCTCCGCGGCGTGCATGCCGTGGATGTCTTCCGGCGACGTTTCGACACGGACGAGAATGACCTTGCGGCCGCGGCTTTTGAGGTCTTCCGCGTCATCGGCCGAGAAAACAATTTCGCCGCTCGCCGCGCCCGGCGAGGCTGGCAGACCGATCGCGATGCGCGTTCTTGGCGCCGTGGGGTCGAGCGTTGGATGCAGAAGCTGGTCGAGCGAAGAGGGCTCGATGCGCAGGACCGCTTCGCTCTCACTAATCAGTCCTTCCCTGGCCATGTCGACGGCGACGCGCAACGCGGCCTTCGCGGTGCGTTTGCCGTTGCGCGTCTGCAGCATCCAGAGCTTGCCGCGTTCGACGGTGAATTCGAGATCCTGCATGTCGCGGTAATGCTTCTCGAGCCTCTCTGTTGTCTCTCGGAACTGCAGGAAGATGTCGGGCATGATTTTCTCAAGCGACGGCGCCTCCGACGCCGCCGCGATACGCGCGGCTTCCGTGATGTTCTGCGGCGTTCTGATGCCGGCGACGACGTCCTCGCCCTGAGCATTCAGGAGAAATTCCCCATAAAGCTCTTTGGCTCCCGTCGATGGATTGCGGGTGAAGGCGACGCCGGTCGCCGAGGTCTCGCCCATATTGCCAAAGACCATGGCCTGGACATTGACCGCGGTTCCGCAGCTCTCGGGGATTGCGTGCAATCTGCGATAGGTGATAGCGCGCGGGTTCATCCAGGAAGAGAATACGGCGCCAATCGCGCCCCAGAGCTGATCGCCGGGATCCTGCGGGAACGGCTTTCCTGTCGTCTTTTGGACCTTGGCTTTGTAGGCGACGACAATATCGCGCCAATCCTTGGCCGAGAGATCGGTGTCGAGAAGATAGCCGTTACATTCCTTCCGCTTTTCAAGAATCTCCTCAAAGTCATGGTGATCGATCTCGAGAACCACGCTCGAGTACATCTGGATGAAACGGCGATAGCTGTCATAGGCGAAGCGTTCGTCGCCCGAATTCGCCGCCAGCGCTTTGACGGATTCGTCGTTGAGCCCGAGGTTCAAAATCGTGTCCATCATGCCGGGCATGGAGGCGGGGGCGCCAGAACGCACCGAGACGAGAAGCGGGTTTTTGGGGTCGCCGAACCTCCGCTCTGTGAGCTTGCCGATGCGATCGAGCGCCGCCTCGATCGCCGGCTTCAAATCGGCCGGATAGGTCTTTCCATTGGCGTAGAAATACGAGCAGACCTCGGTCGTGATCGTGCAGCCAGGCGGAACTGGCAAGCCGAGATCGGCCATTTCAGCGAGATTGGCGCCCTTGCCGCCGAGAAGGTCGCGCGCCGCGCTGCAGCCTTCAGAATTGTCTCTGCCGAAGGAATAGACCCATTTCGTCATGAATGGCCCCGTGAAGAGTATTTATTTGAGCGAGTCGTAATCTTCGCGCGTCATTCGCCCTTTGGCTGAACTGAATTGATTCGTAAACAGTCAAATACGCTCTTTAAAGCAAAATAAGCCCATGCCGTCCCAGAATAAGGTCCGGCGCGAGATGTTTTCGTAAGACTAATTTGTCAGATGAATGAATAAATAATCTCGTCTCGGTCTTTGCCTTAGCGGCAAAGACCGAGACGTTGATGGACGTTGAGGATTGCGTAAACGTCCAGCAACTGGATTAGTTATACAAATCGGCGGCGATCTTCGGATCGTCGATATTCGTTTTGTCGTACCAATAGAAACCCGTGTCGATATGCTTGGGCAGCGATTTTCCGTTGACCGCATCGACAGCGGCTTTGACGGACTCGAAGCCTATGCCGACAGGGTTCTGCGTGATCGCGCCAGCGATTGTCCCGTCCTTCACGTCGGCAATTTGCTCGGCGCCCGAGTCGTAGCCGATGACCACAATATTGCTGTGGGCTTCTTTCTTGCCGATGGCGACGCCGATGGCCGCGCCTTCGTTGGTGCCGAAGATGCCCTTGAGGTCCGGGTGGGCCAGAAGCATCGTCTTGGTAATTTCGGCCGACTGGAGGTGATCGCCGCCGCCGTATTGAATGTCGACGATCTTGATCTTCGGATATTTCGCCTTGATCTGGTTGACGAAGCCGTCGCGACGTTCAATGCCGGTCTGGCTGGTCTGGTCGAAAGACACAATGGCGATCTTTCCTTCGCCGCCGATCTTCTCGGCCATCTTGTCGGCGGCGAGCGCCGCCGAGGCGAGATTGTCGGTCGAAGCGGTCGTCAACGGGATATCGCTCGCAACGCCCGAATCGAAGGCGATAACCTTGATGCCGGCGTCTTTGGCTCTTTGCAGAAGGGGGACGGTCGCCTGGCTGTCGATCGCCGCGATGGCGATGGCGGCGGGATGTTTGGCGAGCGCGGCCGACAGCATGTCAAGCTGGCGGTCCACCGCGCCTTCGCCGTCAGGACCTTCGAAGGTCACGTCGACGTTGAACTTCTTTGCCGCCTGCTCGGTGCCGGACTTCACCGCCTGCCAGAACTGGTGCTGGAAGCCTTTGCAGATGAAAGCGATGTAGGGTTTGTCGGCGGCGAAAGCGATGCCGGTCGAGCCGAGAACGGTAGCGGCCGTTACCAGGCTGATGAGGGTGCGTCTGTTAATCATGGTGACTCCTTGGGACGAACTGATAGCTAACTATTTTTGCGATGAAAGGGCGTTCTGCCTTCTTGTTTTTGGCGCAAACTCGATATGAGGCTGCGCGGTTCGCGGACTTAGACCGTGGCGCGATGTCTAAGAATGTCGGTGTAGACGGCGACGATGATGATCGTGCCGGTCACCACGATCTGCCATTCTTGGGGAACCGAGAGGATGCGAAGACCGTTCGCAACCACGCTGATGATGAGAGCGCCAATCATTGTGCCGAGCATCGTTCCGCGCCCCCCGCTGAGGGACGTGCCGCCGATCACCACGGCCGCGATCGCATCGAGCTCGTAGCCCTGACCGATTGATGGTTGTGCGGAGTTTATGCGTGAGGCGATGAGGATGCCGGCGACCCCGCAGACCGCGCCGGCGAGCGAATAGACAGCAATTTTCCATTGATCGCTGTTGACGCCCGAGAGCCGCAGCGCCTCTTCGTTGCTGCCCATGGCGAAGATAAAGCGCCCCAGAATTGTTCGCCCCAGGACGAACGCCACCAGCATTGAGACGAGGAACAGGATCAGCACGCCATTGGGGACAGGAATCTCTGGAATGACGGCGCCGACGATTGTGCCGGTCGAAATGTCGGTGAAGCCCGGCGTGCTGTTAAAATAGATCGGCTTTGCAGCGCAGATCGCCAGAGACATCCCTCTGTAGATCAGCATCATTCCGAGCGTCGCAATGAACGGCGGAATTTTCAGCTTGGCGATCAGCAACCCGGTGACCGTGCCGCAGCAGGTGCCGACGACGATCGCCAATGGGACCCCGACGAATATCGGCAGGCCCCAATAGGTGAGGAAAACGCCCGCCATCACCGAGCAGAAGGTCATGAGCGTACCCACGCTCAGATCGATGCCGCCCGAAATGATTACGATCGTCGCAGCCACAGCGAGGACGCCGTTGACCGACGTCGCCTGCAAAATATTGATGACGTTAGCGGTCTGGAGGAAATTCGGCGAGGCCAGGCTGAAGCCAATCATCAGCACGAGCAGGCCCGAAAAGGCGAGAAGCCGATGATAGGCGCCCGAACTCTTCACCCGGTCGAGAATGCGCTGTCGATCGACTTCCGCAACGAGGTTCATTCTATGCAGCCTCCGACACAGCGCTCGGCCGTTGCGTGGCGAGCCGCATAAAGTCTTCCTGACTTGCGCCGCCGGGGAGCACGCCGGTCAAACGGCCCTCGCACATCACCGCAATGCGATGGCTGAGCCGCAGCACCTCCGGCAATTCCGACGAGATGACGATGATGGCGCGGCCTTGCGAGGCGAGCGCATTTAGCAGCTTATAGATCTCGGCCTTGGCGCCGACGTCGATGCCGCGCGTCGGCTCGTCGAAGATGAGGATAGGGCACTCGCGCAGCAACCATTTCGCGATCACCACTTTCTGCTGGTTACCGCCGGAGAGCAGCCGCGTCTCCTGCTGGTCGGATGGCGTCTTGATGGCGAGCTGATGGATGAACCTTCGCGCCGCGTCGCGCATCCCATCTTCGTTCAGAACGCCCGCCCGGCCCGCGAAGCGCTCAAGGGAAGCCATCGCGACGTTGTTGCGTACGTCCATCGCCGTAATGAGGCCGAAATGTTTGCGGTCTTCGCTGAGGTAGCCAATGCCCGCCTGCACCGCATCTTTTGGCGCGCCGATGCGCACCGGTTTGCCATCGACCAGGATTTCGCCGGCGTCGAGCGGATCGGCGCCGAAGATGGCGCGCGCGACCTCGGTGCGGCCTGCTCCCATAAGCCCGGCAAGTCCAAGGATCTCGCCCTTGCGCACGCCGAAGCTGACGCCGCGGATCGCCTTGCCCCGCCTCAGTCCTTTAACCTCCAGCGCCATCGGCGCGGCGCTGAGATCGGGGATCGAGACTTGCTCATTGCCGAGAATGCGCCCGACCATCATCGAGATGATGGCGTCAATCGGCGTCGTGTCCGCAGGCACCGTGTTTACGTACTCGCCGTCGCGCATCACCGTTACGCGATCGGCGATGCGTTTGATCTCATCCATCTTGTGGGAGATGTAGACAACGCCCACACCGCTGGCCTTAAGCCGCGCGATGATTGCAAAGAGTTCGTTGATCTCCAGCTCGTTGAGCGCCGCGGTCGGTTCGTCCATAATCAGCACGCGCGACTTAAGGCTCAGCGCTTTGGCGATCTCCACCATTTGCTGCTTCGCGATGGTCAGGCTATCGACCGGCGCGCGGGGATCGAGTTTGAGATGCATCGACGCGAAGATCTCGCTCGTTCGCGCGTTGAGCATTTTTTCATCGACCAGCAGTCCGCGCATTTTGCGCGGTTCGCGGCCGATGAAAATGTTCTGCGCCGCCGTGAGGTGGCGCATCAAGCTGAGCTCCTGGTGAATGATCGTGATGCCCAATTCCTGGGCCTGTCGCGGCGTCTGAATATTCACGGGCTTGCCACTGACCCGTACCTCGCCGCGATCCAGGCGATAAACGCCCGCGAGGATCTTCATGAGAGTCGACTTGCCGGCGCCATTCTCACCCATGAGCGCGTGCACTTCGCCGGCGCGAAGATCGAACCTTGCGGTCTTGAGCGCGTGAACGCCCGGAAAGGATTTGTCGATGCTCGTCATCGTTACGAGTTCAGACATGATCGTTGTGAGTTCAGACATGGCGCGCGCTCAGGCGTCGCCGATTGAAATGAGCGCGACAAGGCTTGCGGTCATCCAAGATGGACCCAACCCTTCCCAGTGCCGCGCCGTGAGTTTGAGGGGACATCGTCGACATCCTTCACGCTGTCCAACCGCCGTCGATGAGGTAGATGTGCCCCGTCGAATAGGTTGCGCCGGCCAGGTACAGCGCCAACTCGGCGACTTCTTCCGGCGTGCCGAGGCGGCCCATCGGCTGACGGGCGACAAAAGCGCGATGCGCGGCGTCATAGTCGCCGGTCGCCTTCAGACGTTCCTGGAGAGAAGGGCTGTCGACAGTGCCGGGGCAAATCGCGTTGCAACGGATGCCGTGGGCGACATAGTCGGCGGCCACCGACTTCGTCAGCCCGATCACGGCCGCCTTGCTTGCTGAGTAGGCGAAACGCCCCGGGACAGCCTTCACCGACGAAGCGACCGTCGCCATGTTGATAATGACGCCGTCCCCGCGTTCGAGCATGCTTGGCAGAACGGCGCGGATCGTCCGGAACTGTCCTTTGAGGTTGAGATCGAGCGCCAGGTCGAGTTCCCGCTCTGTCGCTTCCAGAATCGTTCCGTTGTGGACAACCCCGGCGCAGTTAAAAAGCACGTCGACTCGACCGATATCCCGAACGGCCGCATTAACAGCCGCGAGATCAAGCACGTCGACGACGCGGGTTTCGATTCCGGGCTCGGCCTCGAGCTGCGCTAGTAGCGACCCGTTGATGTCGGTCGCCACAACCTGAGCGCCGGCTCGTGCGAAGGCGAGAGCTGACGCTCGCCCAATACCTTGCGCTGCGGCGGTAATCAGGCACCGCTTGCCACGCAATTCACTCACGCGCCCACCCCCTCCGGCCTCCTTCAAGGAAGCTCTTGAAAACGCGCGAAATATAGAAACTTGGCAGCTTCGTTGTCAAGTGGCTTGACCAGATGGCCTCGATTTTGACAAACTTAGGCCTGATCGCATACTCACTCGCCTAACCACGAGACGGCGATGAAGCTGAAAATCGTTTCAAATAGAAAACTTTATCTGCAAATCGCCGATCAGTTGCGCGATCAGATCAGCACTGGCGCCGCAAAACCGGGCCAACAGCTCCCCTCCGAGCGCGATTTGGCCGCCGCTCTGGGGGTATCGCGTCCGACGGTTCGAGAATCGCTGATTGCGCTCGAAGTGGCCGGAATGGTCGATATCAAGGTCGGGGTCGGCGCATTTGTGCGTCCGCGAGACAAGCTCGGCAAATTACCCGAGTTCAATCATTCCCCGCTTGAAACCATGGCGGTTCGACGTTTGCTCGAGCCGGAGGCGGCCGCCCTCGCGAGTGTTCATATCGCTGATCAGGAAAAGCGGATCCTCAATCGGACGATTTCGGTCATGCGCGACGAGACCGCCCGCGGTCAATGGTCAAGCGAGAGTGACCGTCTGTTGCATATGACCATTGCCGACGCGAGCGGTAATCTTGCTTTGCGAGAAGTGCTGGAAACACTCTGGCTCACGAGAGCCGAAGCTCTGGACCGACGGTTTCATCAGCATCTTGCTGACATAGAGCAAATTAGACACAGAATCCTCATCGACCACGAAAGTATTGTTTTCTCCATTATTGAAGGAAACGTCGAGAAGTCACGAGAATTTATGGCGGGCCATCTTGATTTCGTAAAAAAGGCAATGATGGAAGTCTGGGAAT
Organism: Bradyrhizobium sp.; assembly: GCA_004799435.1. Classification (GTDB taxonomy): domain Bacteria; phylum Pseudomonadota; class Alphaproteobacteria; order Rhizobiales; family Beijerinckiaceae; genus Roseiarcus. The sequence continues at coordinate 1,903 of SSMV01000031.1, read as the reverse complement.
AGATAGGTTCCGCCGCGTCTCTCGATCATTGCTCGATTGGAGCCTGGAGGAGGGCAGGGGCGCCCGACCAGCGCTTCCCCTTTGGCTCAGGTTTTAAAGAGATAGGGCGTTTCCAGCGAGGCGGGCATTCGATCGACTCGCTTCAACCGATCGATGTTTGGTTCGAGGGCTCGCCGGATGTGACCCTCCAGCGCGGCCATTGCCCCTGATTTGTCCCCGGCAAGCAAGAGATCGTAAATTGCGGCGTGTTCGGTCAGCATTCTTGCGATCTCTTTATTGTCTCGCATTCGGGCGAACGCAGAATGCGTTGCGACGAGCTGTAGTCCGTTTCGCCGAAGCGTGTCCCGCAGTTGAGCGTTCGCGCAGCAAAGGACGACTTCTCCGTGCAAGTCGGTTTCGATCCGTTCCAGTTGGGGTGAGGAGCGCTTGCTGCGGAGCGCTTTCTCGACTCTCTCCCGTTTGACGACAAGGTCGGAAGGCGACAGCTCGCCGATCGCGGTGGCGCATCGGGCGGGAGGATGTCACAGTGATTGTATATCGCACGCAATACTCATTGTTTAACGGAGAGGCCAATGAAGATCACCGACATCCGCTGCTACGTCATCGAAGGGGAGCATCCGTCGCCTTCGTTTCGATGGCGCCGCGGTTTGCCGGGTTCGCAAGACAGCTCGCCGCGCGGCGAGCGACCGAAGGTTGCGATCCTGCGAATGGACACCGAAGAAGGTCTTGTCGGGGCGACCAGGATTGCCGACGGCGAGGCCGTGGCCAGCCTTACGCGTCGGCGGCTGAAATCGTTCATTGGCGATGATGCGCTGCTTACCGAACGCCTCTGGACGAAAATGTGGGAAATCGACAGGATCGAGGAGACTCAGATGAGCCACCTCGGCTTGATTGATCTTCTTTGCTGGGACATCAAATCGAAAAAAGCCAATCTTCCCATTTACAAACTCATTGGCGGCAACGATCCGAAAATTCCGGCCTATGCCTCCACCGTGACCTGGGATCGGATGGAGGACTACGAGCGACACATCAAGACATGCATGGACGAAGGTTTTTTCGCGTTCAAATTGCATGCCTGGGGAGATTGGCGGGAAGACGCCAAACTCTGCCGCAATCTTCGCAAATGGACCGGCGACGAGGCGACATTGATGTTCGACGGCTCGGCTGGATGGGACTTCGTGACGGCGTTGAAATTCGGACGCGTTCTCGAGGATTGCGGTTTCTACTGGTACGAGGAGCCGATGCGGGAGTTCGACCTGACGTCCTATCGCAAGCTGGCGGACAAGCTGGACATTCCTGTTTTGGCGGCCGAAACCTCCGACGGCGTACATTGGAACGCCGCCACCTGGATCGACATGTCGGCTCTCGCCATGGTCCGCACCTCGAGCTTCTTCAAAGGCGGGCTAACCGGAGCGCTCAAGATCGCCCATTTGGCTGAAGCGCACGGCATGAAAGCTCAAGTTCATGGCATGGGGGTCGCAAACGCCCATCTCGCGGCGGCGATTCCAAATAATGATTTCTACGAACAGCTGGTGTTCTCGACCGATCACATCAAGAGTCTGAAGAAGCTGCCGCAACTTCCAATCATCGATGGGTTCGTCACTGCGCCCGATCGGCCTGGATTGGGGCTTGACCCGGATTGGGAAGCGCTGGCGGCAAGCGCATTGACGATTGTCTAGAACGCGGGATATCAGCCTCGTTGTCCGACCCTCGTTGTGTTGAGGATGTCGGCGCCGGTCAGCGACGTATGAAGCGGGCGGCGTCGAACAAGTCAGGGGAGCGCTGTTGAGCGCTCCCCTTTTTTTGCCGTCGATCAGAACGGCGAGTCTTTGTAATAGAAGTTCTTGGCGTTGTCCTTGGTGACCAGCGTCGCGTTGAGGATGTAATTGCCGCTCACCGGCAT
>SSMV01000030.1 GCA_004799435.1 Bradyrhizobium sp. | reverse complement strand
CCGAGCCGCGCCCGACGCGAGGATGCTTTTATTGACGAAAGGCATGAGCGTCTCCCGAAATATTTTCTCGTTGAGACGCAGAAATTAGGTACGCGTATCGAGCGATAATAGGTGTTAAATCTCACCGTCGACTGCGTATTTGCACAGTGCGAGGCGGCGGAGCTGTTCTCAATTGTGCTCCATTCTCGCTTTCGGGACTTTGTCAGCCCGCCTCGCGCAAACGGCGAAATGAAGCCATCGCGATGCGATTACTCGGCGGCATTCTTCTTGAGCCATCCCGCTTCAGGGGAGTTCGTCTCCGCCGAGTAAGATCCCCGCGTGGCGCTAAACAGTCGATCAAAATTGCGGACGGGACGAACGCCGTCAATCGCGTTAGAGCGAGATGCTCGCAGCGGTTGCGCATGCACGTTGGCGGCCAAGGGTGACCCCCTGTGATGCCGGTCCACGAAAACAACTGGCGCCAAGAGCGACCCAGACCCGATACATCAGGCCGCGACAGTGTGAGCGGCAATCCCTTGAACTCTGAGCTTTGACAAGAACAGCCGCTCGATTTCCAGTATCGGAAGCGGCCGGCTGTACAGGAAACCTTGCATCTCGGTACAACCTTCGGAAATGATGCTCCTGAGTTGATCTTCTGTTTCCACGCCCTCTGCGGTTGCCGTCATACCGATCCCGTGTGCGAGTGCGGCTATTGAGCGAACGATATTGAGAGAGCCCGCGTTTTCCGTGATGTCCTTTATGAACGAGCGGTCAATTTTGATTTTGTCGAAGGGAAAACACTGAAGATAGGTGAGTGAGGAAAATCCCGTTCCGAAGTCATCCATCGCTATCCGCACACCCAACGCCCGCAGTTGGTGAAGGATGGCTAGCGTCGTGTCCTTGTCTTGCAACAGGGCGGACTCAGTAATCTCAATCTCGAGGCGGGTTGGACGCAACCCGGAGGCGGCCAGCGCACTAACGATGACTTGCGCTAGTCCCGGATTGCGGAATTGAATCGCCGAGACATTGACGGCGACGGAAAGATCGTCCGGCCACTGGGCCGCCGTCGCACACGCCTGCCTGATGATCCAATCGCCCATTGGAACAATGAAGCCAATCTCCTCCGCTAGCGGAATGAAGATGTTGGGGGCAACCAGCCCCCGTTCCGGATGATTCCAGCGAATCAAAGCCTCAAACCCGCTGATCCTATTGCTCGCCAGATTTACTGTTGGCTGATAGTAGAGTTCGAATTCGCCGGCGGGCAGCGCCTTGCGCAGATCGCGCTCCACAATTCGACGCTCCTGCATTCGCAGGTCCATCGCCGGCTCGAAGAAGCGGAATGTGCCCCGTCCGGCTTCTTTCGCTTGGTATAGTGCGAGATCTGCATTTCGTATCAGTTCGTCCACATTCGTACCGTCCGCCGGCGACACCGCAATGCCGACGCTTCCCCCGATGTAGGTCTGATGTCCATCGATATCAAAAGGCTCGGCAAGCTCCTTGATCAGCCGGTTCGCAAGTTGCGCGGCCCCTTGGGGTTGCGAAATAGCAATCTGCAACAGGAGGAACTCATCGCCGCCGACCCGCGCAAGGGTGTCGCAGTCTCGGGCGGCCTTGCGCATCCGCTCGGCGGCCTGCTTCAGTACGAGGTCGCCAGCGTGGTGACCGAACGTGTCGTTGATGTTCTTGAAGCGATCGAAATCAATGCAGAAGACTGCGATTGAGTCGCCCTCATCCTGTGCCCGCGCGAGCTGCCGCGCCATGACCTCGTGGAACAGACCCCGATTGGCCAGGTCCGTAAGCGCATCGCGATGCGCAAGCCTGTAGAGGTCCGTGTTGAGCTGTTCCATCTCCTGACACATCACCTGTGCGGCGTGATCGGTTCGCCGCCGGTCGAGGTCCGCCTCGGTATAAGCTTGGCTGACCATATCGAGCAGGGCGGCGACATCGACGTCACCACTGTTGTCGGTGACCCTCGCGAGCTGGTGGGTAAGCAGACTATGCATCGCGCTCAGCCTCCGGCCTCCGCCAATGCAACAATGGTCATGGTCTGGTTGTGGAGCTCGGCGCCCATCGACCTGTCGGCAGGCGCAATCTCGCCGTATGAGTAGAAGCCAAGGCAGTTGACGTTCGGGCCCAATTCGTCTCGCGCGAACGCGACTTCATCGACGGCTCGTTGACCCATCAGGAGAAAACGCCCGGTGCAAGTGACCATCAGGGCGAGCCGATCGCCCAGCACGGTTTCCGGCTGACTACTTCGGACTTGGCGTGCGGCGTCCGAGGCTCCCAACGTCAGCCTGTCGAGGTTGCCGCGCATCAGACGGGCCATCCAACCCTCGGGTATGTCGCCGGCGAAGGTCATGGCGCCGGTCGTGCGGTCCATGTCGAGAATCGCGCGCACTACCGCGCGCTCTGGCCGATCATGCGGCGAAATTAGCAGCGGAAAGAGGACGCCGGCGGCGATTTCGCCGCTGTCACCTTCTTCGAGGTAGCGCTCGTACAGTTCGATGGCCGGCTTGTCATCCAGTTCGAACAGCTGGTTGCCGGACGCGCGGGTGATGCGCCGGCGCGGACCAAAGGGGTCCCACCCGCAAGCGCGTCCGGATGAGAGTCGGATGCTTGGGCCATAGAAGCCAACGGCAGCGACAACGCCGCTCGCCGGCGGAGCATCGGCGCCGGCCAGCGCTTCCGTGTAGTCGCAAGGATCGCTTGTCATACCTCCCATAATCGGACAGACGCCGCCAAGAACACGATTCAATCCCGCGGTGAGACCACTGCCATCCACCCGCATGCCGTCGCCTAGAACGAATACGCCGGCCAAGTCTGGCGCGGCGAGCTTTCGGCCGATCGCCTCGCCGCAGGCGCTGGAGCCGGCCTTTGTGACGCCCTCGCACTGGGCCACAGCGACGCGCGTGTCGGCAAAGCTGATGGCCGAAGCAACGACGTTCTTTCGATCGAGTTCCCCGCCTAGGATTGTCGCCGTCGCGCTCCCGCCAATCAAGTGGGCGTGGGGGAAAGCAGCCCGAAGCTCGGCGAAGCGCGTGCCGCCCTTCAATGCATCACGGTCGCCGAAATAGATGACGAGGTCGGCCCTATTGTTGGCGGTTCCTCTCTCGGAGCGCCAGCCTGCCTGAGGGGTCCAGCGGCGTTCTTCAACCTGCATGATGTGCTGCCTCTAAAATCGATCGCCGCGCCTGCAGCACTACTGCGCCGGCGCGGCTGGCGATGACTGACCCCAAGTTTGTGGACGGGTCCTCAGCCTGCGCTTGCGCTAACTCTGGAGATTCCGTGCAGGGGATAATACCGCGGATCTCCTTCCCGAACGAGCGGTGAAGACGCTTGTACCTCGATGGTGGACACTAAAGCGCAATAAATACCAAACGGTTAAAGCGCGCGGTCCGATAATCCTCCGAAGTCACGCCATCGACGCTGGGCGTGCTGTTGGTCGGCAGAGACGCAACGCCGCTCATCGCGTCCACTGAGGCGCGAAACAAGGCTGTGTGGACGAATTTGATCAAGCAAAAGCCGGCTGTGAAGCTGACGATCGATCGAAAATTCCGTGCGGTCCTTTCGCGGCGCTGTGTTTCGGCATTCTTCTTGAGCAATCCCGCTTCAGGCGAGTTCGTCTCCGCCGAGTAAGATCCCCGCGTCGCGTTGAACAGTCGATCTCAATTGCCGATGTGGCGAATGCCGTCGATCGCGATCCGGCCGGAGAATCGGGCGACGATTGCGCGAATGAAAATCTGCTCGTCCCAGGCGCGCGCCGAGGTGCAACGTTAATCAAGAGTAAGGTTCTAGAGGCTATAGCGGGAGACGTTATTTAGATCGGCCGATGAACGTAAGTTCGGTCAACTGGCTCACGATCCATCTGGGAACGAAGGATGGCAAAGCGAAACAACCTGGAGCGCCCTGCCGCCGACAGCTCGTCGCTCTCGCGTGAATTGCAAACGCTCCGCAGAGAAAATGAGACGCTGCTCGGCGAGAAAAGAGCCTGGAGCGAAGAGCTCGCGTTGCTTACGGCTATGATCGACCAGGTGCCCGATCATCTCTTCGTCAAGGACACAACGGGTCGCTACCTCCGAGTCAACAAGGGCGTTGCGATCGATCTTGGTCAACTGAACCCCGACGAAATGATCGGAAAATCGGATTTCGATCTGCATGCATTGGAGGTCGCGCGGCGACTTATCGCCGACGATCAGTCCGTCATACAATCCGGTAGAGCGAAACTCGACATTGAAGAGTTTATCGTCGATGGCGCTGGAACCCAGAAGTGGCTGTCGACCTCAAAAGTCCCGTTGCGCAATAGCCGAAACGAGATCACCGGCCTCATCGGCGTTTCGCGCGACGTCACGCGGCGGAGGGAAGCGGAAGAGCGAGTCCATTTTCTAGCTCATTGCGATACGCTCACTGGGCTGGCCAACCGCAACACATTTTACAAGCGGCTCGACGAAGCCATTGAAGCGCACCGGATCAGCAATCGCCGCTTGGCGGTGCTATTGCTCGATCTCGATCGCTTCAAGGAGGTCAACGACCTTCTGGGGCATGCAGCGGGCGATGCGCTTCTTCAAACGGTTGCAAGAGTCGCGAGCAGAGAACTGGACAATGGCAAAGGCGAGTTCATGGCCCGCCTTGGCGGCGACGAATTCGCGATCGTCGCGCCCGATCTATCAGATTTAGCAGAAGCCGGGCGATTGGCGCAGCGCGTGCTGGAGGCCATCCGGATCGAGAACGAAGGTTTGTCGACTGCTGCGCCGGTCGCGGCGAGCATTGGCGTCGCGATCTTTCCGGAGGACGCCTCCGACCGACCGTCGCTCCTCAGTCACTCCGACACAGCCCTCTATCGCGCGAAGTCCGAAGGCCGCGGGATATATAGATTCTTCGAGTCATCCATGGGACACGAGCTGCGCGAGCGCCGGACCCTGGAATGCGACCTCCGCAACGCGATCGCTCGAGGCGAATTGTCGCTCGTCTATCAACCGCAATACCGCATCGGCAGCGAAGAGCCTTTTGGCTTTGAGGCGCTTCTTCGTTGGAGACATCCGACAAAAGGCGATGTGCCGCCGTCTGTCTTCATTCCGCTTGCCGAGGAAAGCAGCCTTATCCTTCAAATCGGCGAATGGGTGTTGCGCGTCGCCTGCCGTGAGGCCGCCAGCTGGCCGCGGCCTTTGAATATTTCGGTCAATATTTCGGCGGTGCAACTGCGCATCCCGAACTTTGCCCAAATGATCCATGAGATCCTGCTTCATACGGGCCTGCCGCCGAACCGACTGGAACTTGAAGTCACGGAGAGCGCGCTGATCCAGGACCCGAACCGCGCCCTCGCCAGTCTGCGACAGGTGAAAGCGCTCGGCGTGCGCGTCGCGATGGACGATTTCGGCACCGGCCATTCGTCTCTTTCGAATCTTCGCACGTTTCCATTCGACAAGATCAAAATTGACCGCTCCTTCATAAGGGCGGTGCACCGCAATGAGCAGGCGGCCACGATCGTCCGCGCCGTTCTCGGTCTTGGAAGAGGCCTGGGCCTGCCGGTGATTGCCGAAGGCGTCGAGACGGCCGCCGAGCTGGAATTTCTTAGTCAGGAATTGTGCGGCGAAGTGCAAGGCTACTTTCTGAATAGGCCGCAGCCGATCGCCTCGTTCCGGGCCGCGACCCACGGCGATTCCGTCCCGCAGATGGACGGCCCTGCCGCCAACATCCATATCGGCTGAGCGCGACCCCGTCGTCGCGCTTGTGGTGCGTCGAGTGCTTGCAGATGACCCCGGCGATCATTGGCGATTGCGTCGCCGGTAAAGCCCTAGCGCGCGACTTTTTCGCGTCCGTAGAGCAGCAGCATCGCGATAATGACGGCGCCATAGATGACCTGCCGCCCCGCCTCCTCCATCTGGATAACCGACAGGATCGATTGCAGCAGCGTGATCAAGATGACGCCCGCGATCGTGCCGATATAGCTGCCGCGTCCACCTAATATCGACGCGCCGCCCAGGACGACGGCGGCGATCGACGGCAGGAGATAGGCGTCGCCCATCGCCTGCGCCGCCTTGCTGGCGTAGCCGGCCAGCAAGATGCCGCCAAAGGCCGACAGACCGCCGGCGATTGCAAAGGTGAATAGCACGACGCGCTGAGTCTTGACGCCGGAGAGATAGGCGGCTCGCTCGCGATTGCCGATGCCATAGATCGCGCGCCCGAAGGTCGTGCGCGACAATAGGAAAACCGTCGCCCCGCCGACCAGCGCCCAGACGATGAGCGCGTTGGGAATGCCGAGCAATGTGTGCCCGGTGGCGATGAAACGCATCGCATCGGACGAGGAGTCCTGCGGCGAGAAGCCGCCGGTGTGGACCACCATCAATCCTTGGGCGACCGCATTGACGCCCAGTGTGACGATCATCGAGGGCAGGCGCAGATAGGCGACCCCGAAGCCGTTGGCGAAGCCGAGACAGATGCCGCAAGCGACGCCAAAAGGTATGGCGAGGGCTTCGCCAGTCGGCCCCCAGCCGGTCGCCGCCGTTGACATCATGCCGCCCACGGCCACCACCCAGGGCACCGACAGATCAATTTGGCCGAGCAGGATCACCAGCATCATGCCGGTTGCGATCACGCCGAGGAAAGAGGCGACCTTAAGCTGCTGCAACAAATATTCGGGCGACAGAAAGCTCGAGGAATAGAGGCTGCCGAGAAACAACAGCAGAATGGTGCAGCCAAAGGCTGTCGCGACCGCGGGATCGATCTTTCTCCACAAAGCGGGCGCAGGCGCATTCATCGGGAGCGACCTCATTCGAAAAGATCCAGCCGATTGCGGATTTGAAACAACCGCACCGAGCCAAGGCATACCGCCGCCAACAACACCAGCCCCTGAAACAACGGCTGCCACAGTGGATCGAGATCGAAGACGAACAGCAGATCCCCAATGGTGCGAAACATCAACGCCCCGAAGATCGCGCCGATCGCACTACCAGAACCGCCAAATAGCGATACGCCCCCCAGAACAACCGCGGCGATCGAATAGAGCGTGTAGGAACCCCCGTTCGCCGCCGACGCTTCGCCGGAGGCGGTAATGAACGTGAGGAATAGGCCGCCAATTGAAGCGACAAGTCCAGAGGCGACATAGGCCAGGAATTTCGCTCTGCGAACTGGAACGCCTGACATATAGGCGGCGACCTCGGACGAACCGACGGCATAAGCGGCACGCCCGATGGCCGAACGCCGGTAGGGAACCCAGATGACGAGGACGACGGCCGCCAGCGCAATGAGGCTCGTGGGGATCACGCCGAAGACGCGGCCCGTCAGCGCGTCAGAGAGGGTTCCGTCCACGTCGCCGCCTGGCACGGGCCGAAGCACAAGCGCGATGCCAAAATAAATCGCGCCGGTGGCGATGGTGGTCACGATTGGCTGCAGACGGCCGTAGATGACGATTGCCCCGTTGATCGCGCCGCAGACGAGGCCGGTCAATAGAACGCCGACAACGCCAAGAGCCACCATCGCCGGCGAACCGATGACGATCGAGGAGGCCAGGCAATTGGTCAGAACGAACACCATTCCAACCGAAAGGTCGATTCCGGCGGTCAAAACGACGAAAGTCTGCGCCATGGCGACGAGGGCGAGCAGCGCGCCCTTGTTGGCCGCAGTCTGCACGACATTCGCCGTAAAGCCGACAGGGTGATTGCTGGCGTAAATCACGAACATAAGGACGAAGAAGGCAAAGGCGAGCAGCGTTCCCCTGTGCTCGCCCAATCGATATCGCCAGTCGCTCACGCTGAAACGGCCGACGCCATGTCTGCCCCCCCGCTCGTCGTTATGTTGAGCGCACTGCTGATCAGCGCCCGCTCGGTGATCTCGTCGCCGACAAGCTCGCGCTTGACGGCGCCGTCGTAGAGAACGAGCACACGCTCGCAACAGCCGATCAGCTCGTCATAGTCGGTCGAATAGAACAGGATCGCCGCGCCTGTGGCGGCAAGCTTGCGCAGAAGTTGGTAGATTTCGGCCTTGGTGCCGACGTCGATGCCACGGGTGGGATCGTTGAGCAGGATGATGCGCGGCGTCACCATCAGCCATTTGGCGATCACCACCTTCTGCTGATTGCCGCCTGAAAGCGATCCGACAGGAACATTCGTTCCGTCCGTGCGAATGGCGAGCAGCTCGATCATGTGATCGATCAATTCGCGCTCCTTGGCGCGGTCGATCACGCCGCGATTGGAAATGCGGTCGAGCGCTGCAAAGGAGAGATTGACGCTGACCGACATCGGCAGCATCAGGCCCTCGGTCTTACGATCTTCCGGGATCAGCGCCATTCCGATCTTTGGCGCTTTGGCGGCGCTCGGGCTTGAAATAGAGGCGGGCGCCCCGTCGATCAGAATCTCACCCGAAACGCCGCGCAACACGCCGAATAGCGCTAGCAACAATTCGCGCTGCCCTTGCCCGTCGAGACCGCCTAGGCCCACCACCTCGCCGGCGCGAACGCCAAACGAAATGTCCCGCAAACGATCGGACCATGCTAGGCGCCGCACTTCGAGCGCCGGCGGCCTGTCGCTGGGCTTAAGCGGCGGTTTGGCCGGAAAGACGTGGCTATATTCGCGCCCGATCATCAGTTCGACGACTTCATTGTCGCTCTTTTCGCCGGCGCGATAGCTCGCGACATTGTGGCCATTGCGAAAGACGGTGCATTGGTCAGCGAGTTCCGCAATCTCGTGCATCCGATGCGAAATATAGAGCAGCGCCAGGCCTTCCGCGCGCAGGCGCTTGAGCACGACAAAGACTTTGGCGACGTCCGCCGCCGTCAAGGCCGACGTTGCTTCGTCGAGGATCAACACGCGCGGATTGCGCGCCAGCGCCTTGGCGATTTCCACCATCTGCCGGCGCGACAGCGCGAGATCTTTCACCGGCGCCAGCGGATGAATATCCTCGGCGCCCGCGCGCGCGAGCGCCTCTTCGGCGATCCTGCGCTGGGCGCGACGATCGATCAGGCCGAACCGTTTGGGCGGATTACTGATCGAAATATTGTCGGCGACCGACAGATCGGGAACCAGCGAGAGCTCCTGGAAAATGCAAACGATGCCGGCCTGATTGGCCGCCGCCGGCGAGGCGAATTTCACCTCGCGCCCGTCGAGCAGCATGCGCCCCTCGTCGGCCGCGACGACGCCCGCCATGATCTTAATGAGCGTGGATTTGCCGGCGCCGTTTTCGCCGAGAATGGCGTGAATCTGCCCGGCCTCAACCGTCAGATCCGCCTTTTCCAATGCTCTGACGCCGCCGTAGCGCTTGCAGACGCCCGCCATTTGGAATAACGGCGCCGCGCTACCGCCCATCTCGCCCTCCCCTAAAAACAAGCGCCGCGGGAGCTTCCCCGCGGCGCTCGCTTCACCAATTCTTTCTTACTTGTTCTCTTTTGTCTGCCCCATGATTTCCTGGGCGGTGAAGTTGATATGGCAAGTCGGGAAGGAATTTCCCACAAAGAAATTGTCCGACTGAGCCGAATAGAAGTCCTGTCCGTCCTTGAAGTTCGGATCTTCAACCTCGGCCAGCGGCAACTTGACCGATTGCGGCACGATCTCACCCTCGAGCGCCGCGATCGCGACATGCATTGCGACCGCCACCTGCGCCGGCCCGGTCCCGCCGGAAGCGCATTTCAGACCGTCCCCGGACAATTTCGCGCAGAACTTGCGGAAACCATTCTCCGTCTCGCCGCCGAAGGGAACCATCGGCTGTTTGGCGTCGAGCATCGCCTGCACGACGCCCGTATCGCCGCCCTGCGCGGTGTAGCCGTCAAAATGCTTCTGCGTGGCGATCGCGTCGGCCGTCACTTTTTGCGCCGTCGCATCGTCCCACTTGCCGACCACTTCGACGACGTCCCACTTCTTGCCGGACTTGTCTAATGCATCGTGGATGCCGTCATGACGGTCGCGGTCGACGGATGTCCCCGAGACGCCGCGCACTTCGAGAATCTTGCCGCCATTGGGCACATTCTTGACCAGCCAGTTACCCCAATAGGAGCCGAGACCTTTCTGGTCGACGTTGACGTCGATGGCGTCCTCCGTGTCGAGGATATTGTCGAAGGCGACGAGAATGACGCCCGCCTCGTTGGCGCGCTTGATCACCTGCTTGAAGGCGGCCGGATTCTGGGCATTGACGACAATCGCGTCAAACCCGGAATCGATGAAGTTGTTGATCGCAGAGATTTGGGCCGCGACGTCCTCGCCGGTCGACACGACCTTGAATTCTTTGAGCTTGGCGGCGACGTCCGGCTGAGCCGCGTAGGCTTTGGCCGTCTGGATCATCTGAATGCGCCAGGTGTTAGCGATAAAGCCATTGGCCAGCGCAATGCGGAACGGCCCCTTCTTGGCCGGGTACTGGAAGAACTTCGTCTGCGCCGTCCAAGGCGTCAGACAACCGGGATCGGCGGACGGGCCAGCGACGATGGCGGGACCGGCCAGAGACGGCGCGGAAAGCAAAGCGCCGAGAGCGACCGCCAGAGTCGCGGCGGCCGTGGTGACTCGTAGATTGCTATTGTACTTCACGTTCTTCCTCCTTCTTTCACTCACCATTTGGGGCTATCGCCCCTGTGCCTGGTGATGATTATTTTAACTCGACGTCAGATCGTTCTCGTTTCTTCTTCTTATAACCTTGTCGCTCAACTCTGCTCCGTTGAGCGCGTCCCTCGTTCGGACAGGCGCCCCGCACACATGCGTCGCGCGGGGTCGATTTTCAGAATTCAAAACACTCTCAATCCGGCCACGCGCACCCGAATTCGATAGAGCGAGCTCGACGCCGTTATGAACAGACTCCGCAAATCGTCATCCCCGAAAGTGAAGTTGGCGCATGGCTCCGGAGTGCGAATGACTCCCAAACTATTGCCTGACGGGTCGAAGAGATGAATGCCGCCCGGTCCGCAGCAATAGACATTTCCGCGGCTGTCAATTTTCATTCCGTCGGGGGCGCCGGGGCCGTCGCCTTCCGTCTTGGCCCAGACCGCGCCGCCCGTCACATCGCCGGCTGCGCCGACGTTGAAAACCCGAATATGTCCGCGCTCGGTGTCATTCACAAACAATCGCGACTCGTCGAGCGAGAAGCAGAGACCGTTCGGCTGCACGAAGTCGTCGACGAGCAGTTTCGGCTGTGCGCCGTCCGCGTCAAGCCGATACACGCCCTGGATCGATAAATCTGGGCGGCGCGCCACGCCAAAATATGCATTCCGTCCGTAGTTTGGGTCGGTGAAATAAATCGAATTGCCGGTCGCGACGACAATGTCGTTCGGACTGTTCAACTCCTTGCCCAAATAATGCGTCGCGAGAACCTCAATGACGCCATTGTCGCCCAATCGCGTAACGCGGCTTGTCGCGTGCTCGCAGCTCAGAAGCCGCCCCCGGCGATCGAGCGTGTTGCCGTTCGCCATATTGCTGGGATCGCGGAACACTTCGATCGCCCCCGAGGGGCGTCGAAGATGCAAACGACTGTTGGGAATATCGCTGAAGAGCAGCCATTTCTCGTATGGATGCCAAACCGGCCCCTCGAGAAAGCCAAATCCGCTCGCCAGAGTCTCAAGCGCGGAGTCCCCAACAATGTCGACAAAGCTTGAGTGACGAACTTCCACAGACGCCCTCACGCCCGCGGCTTTTTCACGGGATTTCCGGAAATATACCAGTCAAGCGGCTCGACGTCTTCGAACACCACCCACACGCCGTCTTTGGGAAGCTCGGCGATTTCGCTGATGGCTTCGGTCACGCGGCGCGCAATCTCTTTTTTGCGCTCCGGCGAGTGACCGGCAAGAATCTGTATATTGACGAACGGCACGAAGCCCTCCTCCCCAGGATCTCCCTTTGTAACCAGAGCCTAGTGAGGCGCGCTCGACGATAACAGGTGTTAAGTATCACGACAGACTGTGGGTTTGCACAGTCGGTTAGGGCTTAGGGGCTTTGCCCGACTGTGTTCGGCGCTCCCTTTTGCGCGCGCTGGCGGCCTGCCCCACCCAGACGTCGAAATGGTGCTGTTCGCGACGCAGCGCATCGATGTTGATCAAGCCACGAGCAAGAGCGAGATAAACCGCGCGCGTCCGAGAATTGAAAGGGCTGGCGCTATTGGGAGCAGACCCTTCGGCCGTCGCCAGCCCCAGCTTTTCATATAAGTGCTGGATCCGGTTTTGCGCGCCTCGCGTCGACAGCCCCCGGCGATCCGCCACGGCTTTGTCGGTCAGGCCAAGAGCGATGTCGATCAGGCTTTCATATTCGCAATCCGTAATCCCTTCTCGGCGATCCAGGGTTCTATGTTGAATGCCGCGTATCTCGCGATCGATGATGCAATGGCCCTCGTGAAAGACGCCGCGCAGCGCGGCGCACATTCCATCTTCCGAGGCCGACTTGAGGACATAGCCATAGACCGATCCCGGCGGAACGATCCGCGCAACGCCGCGGACATAGGCTTCGTCGGCAAAATTCGACCAAAACAAGATATGCGTGTCAGGACGACGACCCCAAATCGTCCGGGCGACTTCGATGCCGCTCGCGGTCGGAAGCTGCAAATCCAGCACCACATAGAGCGGAGACTCCAGTGTCGCCAAATCGATTGCGCGATCGCCGCTGCTTGCCTCAATCACTTCGATATCGTCCGGCCACAAGCGCTCGACGATTTTGCGCGCAAACGCGCGATGCAGCGCGTCGTCCTCAGCGATCATAACACGCATCACCGGTCTCCTGATTTGTGCGAGGCGCCCGTGGCGCCGGTCAGGCTATCGAGGGGCCTTTCGCTTCATTGCGATTGAAACTCGAGTCCCCTTTTTACGTTCGGCTCGTCGAATGCGCAGTCGCGCGTTGATAAGCGCAGCCCTGGTTCGCATATGCTCAATTCCGCCGCTCGCGGTTGGATTGACGTCGTCACATCCGCTTCCGTCGTCGGTCACCACCACGCGGAACTCGCCGCGCGTCGACGCGATTTGAACGTCTATGTGACTGGGTCCAGCGTGCCGGACCGCGTTGTTGATCGCCTCTTGCACAATCCGATACAGCGCGGTGCGGGTGGATTCCGACAAGCTGCTGGCGTCGCCGTTGCTTGTGTCGGCAACGTGAAACGAAATCGGCGGCTTCGCATTGCCAACGCTGCGAATGAGATGCGCCTCCACTGCGTCACGAAGTCCGAAGAGCTCGAGCACACTGGGACGCATGTCATTGACGATATGACGAAGCTCCTTCAGACAATTGGCAATTTCGCTTTCGAGATCGGAAAGCTGTTCCGAAGAGGCCATGCCCTGGTTGCGCAATGACGATATCTGTCGCGCGACTCGAGCGAGATCCGCCAGCGTCTGATCGTGCAAGTCCATGGCCATTCGACGCCGCTCTCGCTCCATCCCCTCCGTCAACTTCGAGGCGCCCACTCTCAATAATTCCGCCCGGCTCCGCGCTTCGCTTTCAGACAGCATAGCGCGACGGACCTCGTCCGTCTGGATGAGCGCAAAGATGTAAGGCGCAATGAAGTCAGCGCAACGCTGCGCAATGTTAACGTCGGGCATGGCATAGCGATCGACGCCGTGCTGGCTGATGTTGAGCGTGCCGACGATATTCCCCCGAGCGCGCAGCGGCACGATGATCCGACTGCGAAGTTTCGCCTCGAACATGGGTTCGTCGAGGGCGCCGGCGAAATGAAAGCGCTCATCCGAGAGTGCGTCGGCGGTGATGAGATATGGCGCATCGCCTCGAAAGACCATACGAACCGGGCTCAACTCGACCGGTCGTGGATGTCGTGCAAGCCGGCTCCAAGCGGTGTGAAAGCCGGCCTCGTAGCAGGAATGGTTACGCCCGCCGTGCAACAGCACGGCAATATCCATGTGATCGTGCGGAATGAGTTTTCCGATTTCGACCGCGGTCGCGCGAAACGCCGCCCCTGGATCGATATGGCCAGCCAAGGCGCGCGAAATCGCAAGCAGCCGGTCCACCAACGCTGAAGAGCTAATCGCCATGGCTTCGCTTGCACAAGACTCGTTACGGCATGAATTGACCGCCGTTGACATGAATATTCTGACCGGTGACGTAACCGCTGAGCGCCGGCGAAGCGAGGAAAAGGAAGGCGCCCGCGCATTCCTCCGGCGTGCCGATACGACCGAGATAGACCGACCGCCGCATCGCCTCCATGCGTTCGGGGGGCGTCGCCGAATGAAACGACGTCGCGATGACCCCCGGCGAAATCGTATTTACGCGGATGCCGCGTCCGCCCAGATCGCGGGCGAGATGGCGTGTCAGATTGTGAATGAAAGCCTTCGACGAAGCATAGATCGCCGATCCGGAGCCGCCCCCGTCATTCCCGGCGATCGAGCCGACATTGATGATCGAGCCGCAGGAACTCTTCTCGAGATGGGGAATAGCCGCCTGGCACGCCGCAATAACGGCGCGCACATTGAGGTCGAAGACCTCGTCGATCAGTTCGTCATCGATATCGGCGAAAGGAGAGCGACGGACAAGCGAGCCCGCGTTGTTGACAAGTATGTCGAGGCCGTCGAGTTCTTCGATCGCATCGGTCACGATACGTTTGGCTTCGCCTCGCTTGGTGAGGTCGCCATGCACCAGGAAGGCGTCGCCATCGGCGCGCAGGACTGAATCGACGACGGCCTGGGCTTCGGCCCTGCTGCGGTTGTAATGCACTGCAACCCGCGCGCCATTGCGAGCAAACGCCCGCGCTGCGGCCTCCCCTATTCCCATGCTTGCGCCCGTGACCAGCACGCGCTTTCCTTGCAAGTCATCCATGTGCCTAAAATTCCTTATCCGACGCTTCGACGGCCAGCAGTTGCGCTCCGCTGTCAGCCCCGCTTCCGGCTGAGTGCGGCTATAATAGGCCGCGACTCCCGGATCTCTGCGGACAACCTCTTGCGCTGCGTTTTTCGTTGTCCCTCTGTTAACGATCGCGACCGCTGCGCGCGCTCTTTGCGCGTCGTCCGTGGAGCCGCGACGCCTTAACGCTCTCCCTTTCGACCCTATTGTATTACCAATATCAATCGGCGAAGTATAGTCTTGGGAGGCCCGGCAGGCGGAAGCGGCTGGCGGCTTCTCATGAGGCGCGTTTAAATCTCGCCTTCATCCCTTTGGAACGCAATGACCAGTCTTGAAACTCTCGGCGTCCGGAACCCGAAGATTCACCTGCGGGTGGCCGACCAACTCGGCCTGTCGATTCTCCGGGGCGACTTTCGGCCGGGCGACATCCTGCCGCCGGAACGCACGCTCTGCGAAATGCTGGGCGTAAGCCGTACCGCCATGCGGGAGGCTATCCGCGGGCTGATCGCCAAAGGTCTGATCGACTCCCGACCGAAAATCGGGACGCGGGTGCGCCATCCGGAATACTGGAACCATCTCGATGTCGACGTATTGCGCTGGGAGATCGAGATCTCCGACACCGAGACCTACCTGAAGAAGATGTTCCAGCTGCGCCACGCGACCGAACCCGCGGCGTCAGCCATTGCCGCGGAAAACGCCGACCGGCACGACCATATTCGTCTGCAGTCGGCGTTCGACGCGATGGTGGCCGCCGGCAGCAACAACGCGCTCTGGGTCGAGGCCGATCTCGTGTTTCACAAGTCGATCTATCTCGCCACCCACAATGAGTTTTTCTGGCCAATCGGCCAATTGTTCAGCGTCGCTCTGAAGGAAATGTTCCGCATCGCCGCGTTAGGCTCGCACCGACCGCGCGCGATCGGTGAGCATGGCGACCTGCTGCGGGCCATCCTCGAAGGGAAGCCCGACCTGGCGCGGGCCGCGGCGCTGACGCTTCTGAGCAATGCGGCCAGCGATATCCGCTCCATCCGCCAGCAGCCCGGCTACAACCCGCCCTAAACCTGCCCCCGGCGAACGCGCCCGCGCAGGCTGCGCTTGAGCGGCGTACGGAATGGCGCCGGCGCGCCGTGCGGCAGGAGATTGACTCAAGCGAGATATGGTATTACCAAAGACCTCGGCGAGAAGCCAATGCCAGTGACCACTTCGGTGAGTTTACGAACTCGATAGCCGCCGAAACCACCTCCCGAGGCCCCCCCGAGTCGAGGCGACGAAACTCACGAAGACCTTCCCCGGCGTCGTCGCGGTCGACCCACCTCAACCGACGATCGCGCCGGGGAAGATTGCCGCGCCGCCCGGACCAAATGAGCCGGCCGCCAATTTGTCCGACGGCAGATCCTGGCGTTCCATCGCGAACGCTTCAACGCCAACCCCAAATACGGCAACCGAGCTTCTAGCGACGAAAAGCACGCCGCTTTTGATGATAGGTCAGAGCCATTCTCAGGCACACGGTCAGCGGGATCTCCGGCAATGGCGCGGAAGGGTCGAGCACAATCGCGCGGTTCTTTTGAAATCGGAACGTGCCGGGAAATTGCTCCCGGAACGTCTCCACCAATGTCGTGCGGCAGTTGAACAACACGGCGCAGGCATAGTCGGGGCGAAGGCAACCCAGCCGAATGGTGGCGCCGCTTCCGGTCGCCTCGGTCAAATAGGCGGGTTCGCCCCACTTCACCGTTTCCGTCAGCAGACCCACGCCCTCGCTCGCCGCCGCTGTGGCGAGGATCAAGCCGCGTATATGCAGCAGCCGGGATCGGCTCTCGGCGGGAAAGGCTGCGAACGCATCGGCGACATCGACGGGCATCGGCGGCGACAGCGTGTTTGTCACGACGCCCTCAGCGGCAAATGGATGTCAGTGATGAGATCCGTCGGCGCAACCTTCTGCGGGCTGTTCAAATAGGCTTCGAAGATCGGCGCATCATCGGGCTCGTAACCGGACTGCGGCAACCAGACGCCGAGCAACCAGCGATAAGCGCCTTTCATGTCGGCGTAAGGACCCTGATAGCGCAGCCGAGCGTAGAGTCCGCCGCGCAGGGTCATCTCTTCGAGCGGCGCGGCGAATGAAAGCGTTTCGGCGACCGGCGATATGGCCGCCGACCTTAGGGCGTCGACCGGAACGAGATCCGGATCGTCGAAGAACACCGCCGCCATGGCCTGATCGGGAGCGACGATGCCTTGCGCCGTCAGCGCGGCGAAGAGACGCCCCATCGCATGATCGATCTGCATATAGGCGCCGCGATGAGGAACGCTGGCGCAGCGCCGCGGGGGCAGCTCCTCGACCGAGACAGGAAAGCCCTCCCTGTCCTCGGCCTGCGCCGCGACCTTGAAGGCCACATGGCTGCCGTTCTCGCGATATTTGCCCGGCGGTTGGCCGTAAGCCTCCTTAAAGGCGCGCGCGAATGCGTCGGCGGAGGCGTATCCCGCGCGTTCGGCGATCCGTGCAATCGGCATGTCCGAATTGGCGAGGCGATCGGCGGCGCGTTGCAGCCGAAGCCTCCTCACCCTGTCACCGAGCGTTTCGCCGCACATCGCCGACCAAATTCGATGCCAGTGATAGGGAGACAGGCAGGCGACTTCGGCGAGATCCTCGGCGCGAATGTCTTCATCCAGGCGGGCATAGATATAGTCCGTCACGCGGTCGGCGCGGGCCTGATAGCTAACGCTCGTTTGCTGTCTAGCCATGTGCAGGATCTCCGGACCGACTGCCTTGCCGCTTGTCGCACAAGCTCGACCCACAAATCTTGCTATATTCGGCGCAGAAGCGAACCGATCGGCGGTCGAGATTGAACGTTCGACGTTGACGATCGCCATGCCCCTGCGCTCAGCGCCACTGATCGTTTATGTCTGACAATTGAGCCATCGCACGCTGAACGGCGCCGCGTCGACGTGTCCTCCTCAATTTCATCGGGGCTGTCTGACAATGAGAAAGCGCGCCGCCGCCGTTGGATTCGTTCGCGGGTTGCGGTAAAAGCATTGCAGCGACCGTTTACAAAAACGGCTTACCCTGGGAGGAATGTACATGCGCGTATGGACGCAGTTTGTCGGCGCAACGCTCGCCGCGACCTTACTGTCAGGGCCGGCCTTGGCGGACGGCCCGCTTAAAGCCGAAGTCATTCACTGGTGGACGTCAGGCGGCGAGTCCGCTGCGGTCAAGGTTTTTGCGGACGCCTATGACAAGGCCGGCGGTCAGTGGATCGATTCCGCGATCGCGGGCGGCGAACAGGCTCGCACGGCGGGCATCAACCGCATCGTCGGCGGCAATCCTCCCACGATGATGCAGTTCAATACGGGCAAGCAGCTCGACGAACTCGTCAAGAACGACCTGCTCGCCAATCTCGACGCCGAAGCCGCGGCCGGGAAGTGGAAGGACGTTTTGCCGCCGGCGATCCTCGCGGCGTCGATGCGCGACGGGCATTTCTACGCGCTGCCCGTCAACATCCACGGCCAGAACTGGCTCTGGTACAATAAGAAAGTCTTCGCCGACGCCGGCCTGGACGAACCCAAGACCTGGAGCGACGTCATCGCCGACGGCCCGAAGCTCAAGGCCAAGGGCGTCATCCCGCTCGCGCACGGCGGCCAGTCCTGGCAGGATCATATTCTGTTCGACGCCGTGCTCGCCGGCGAGGGCGGCGCCGATCTCTACCTGAAGGTCTATGGCAAGGATGCGCAGGCGGCGATCGCCGACCCCAAGTTCAAGCATGTCTCCGAAGTCTATGCGCAGCTTCGCGATCTGATGGATCCTGGGATGCCGGGACGCAATTGGAACGACGCGACCGCCATGGTGATCACCGGCAAGGCTGGCATGCAGGTGATGGGCGACTGGGCGAAAGGCGAGTTCCTTGCGGCTAACGAGACGGCGGGCAAGGAATATGGCTGCGTCGTGCCGGGCGAAGGCGGCTATGTCATGGGCGGCGACGTCTTCGTCTTTCCAAAACTGAAAGACGCCGACGGAACCGCGGCCCAGGCCAAGCTCGCCAAATTGATGTTCGATCCGGCTGTGCAAGTCGCCTTCAATATGAAGAAGGGTTCGGTGCCCGTGCGCACCGACGCCGACAGCGCCGGGATGGATATCTGCGCTCAGAAGGGAATGGCGTCGCTTAAGGATCCGGCCAAGCAGCTTCCGAGCACGAGCTATCTGATTTCGCCTGACGAAAATGGCGCGCTCAACGACGTCATCACGCAATATCTCAATACACCCGCCGAAAAAGCCGACGACTTCATCGCCAAATTCGCGGCGGCCGTGAAGAGCGCCAGCTGAACGCGACCCCTCGCGTTTTGAAAAGACTCGGCCGACTCGCTTCCTCAAGAGGCGGGTCGGCCCGGCAATGAGGGGGCGCATGGTCGACGTCGCCGCAACTTCAGCGCCTCAAGCCTGGCTGCGCGCGCGATCGCGCTTGCTCTCCCAATTGCCGGCGGCAATCGCGCTCTTGCCGGCGGCCGCGGCGGTCGTCTTCGTCTATATCGGCGCCCTGGCCTGGACGGTCCGGCTTTCCTTCTCCAGCTCGAAGATGCTGCCGGTCTTCGACTTCGTCGGCCTCAATCAATATCAACGCCTCTTCGGCACTGAACGTTTCGTCGTCTCGACCTGGCACATTCTCGTGTTCGGAATTCTCTATATCGCGGGTTCGCTGATAATCGGGTTCTTGCTGGCGGTCTTCATCGATCAACGCGTCCGCCTCGAAGGCGTGTTCCGCACGATCTTTCTTTATCCCTACGCAATGTCTTTCATCGTCACCGGCCTCGTCTGGCAATGGTTTCTCAATCCGGAGCTTGGCCTGCAAAAGACGGTCCGCGATCTGGGTTTCCCAAGCTTCAGCTTTGACTGGATCGTCGATCAGGACAAAGTCGTCTTCACGCTCGTCATCGCCGCCATCTGGCAATCGGCGGGGCTGGTCATGGCGATTCTGCTCGCCGGCCTGCGCGGCGTCGACGCCGAATTGTGGAAAGCGACGCGCATTGACGCGATCCCGACCTGGCGAGTCTATGTGTCGATCATTCTGCCGATCCTCACGCCGATGCTGGCGACCGTGTCCATCCTTCTCGCCGTCGCCGTCGCCAAACTCTATGACCTCGTCGTCGCGATGACGAAGGGCGGTCCGGGTCTCTCGTCGGAAGTGCCGGCGAAATTCATCATGGATAATTTCTTCGAGCGTTCCAACGTCGGTCTCGGCGCGGCCGCCGCGACGATCCTGCTGATCAGCGTCGCGTCAATTCTCGCGCCGTGGATCTATGCCGAACACATACGTCCGCAGCGTGTGCGAAAGTGAGCGCCGTCGCCGTTCCGCAGGGGCCGAGACCGCGGTCGCTCAGCATCGGACGGTTGAGCGTCTATGGTTTTCTGATTGTGGTCGCGCTGTGCTTTCTCGTTCCGCTATGGGTCATGATCGCGACTTCGTTCAAGACGATGGACGAGATCCGACTTGGACATGTCCTTGCATGGCCGGCCAGTTTCACGATCGAACCCTGGCTCAAGGCGTGGTCGAGTGCATGCACGGGACTTGCATGCGACGGGGTCAAAATCGGCTTCTGGAATTCCGTGCGGATTCTCATTCCCTCGGTCATTGCGTCGATCGCGATTGGCTCACTGACCGGCTACGCGATGACCTTCTATCGCGTACGTGGGGCGCGCACATTGTTCGTCATTCTGCTGCTGGGCGCCTTCATCCCCTACCAGGTGTTCCTGTACCCCTTGGTGCGGATGTTTTCGTCGATCGGCCTCTATGATTCCTTGACCGGCATCGTCGTCGTGCATGTCGTCTTCGGCCTGCCGCTGATGACGCTGCTGTTTCGCAATTACTACGGGGCGCTGCCGATCGAATTGTTCAATGCGGCGCGCGTCGACGGCGCGGGCTTCCTCGCCATTCTCCGTCATGTCATTCTGCCGATGTCGTCGCCGATCCTCATCGTGGCGACCATTCTTCAGGTCACCGGTATCTGGAACGATTTCATCCTCGGATTGACCTTCGCGGGTCGCAGCAATCGGCCGATGACGGTGTTGCTCAACAACATCGTCAATTCGACGCAGGGCGAGGCGGCCTATAATGTCGACATGGCCGCGACCATTATCACGGCGCTGGTTCCCCTGGCGGTGTATTTTTTCTCCGGGCGGTGGTTCGTGCGCGGCATCGCCGCCGGCGCCGTGAAGGGCTGAGCGATGAGCGCGGTGTCAGTTCGCGACGTCGGAGTGCGGATCGGGGCCGTCTCCATATTCGAGAATTTCTCGCTCGAGATCAAAGAGGGCGAATTCGTCGTCCTGCTCGGACCGTCTGGCTGTGGCAAATCGACATTGCTCAATGCGATTGCGGGGCTGCTCGACGTCGCCGAAGGGCAGATCTGGATCGGCGGCAAGAATGTGACCTGGGCCGAGCCGCGCGATCGCGGCGTCGGCATGGTGTTCCAGTCCTATTCGCTCTATCCGCGCATGAGCGTCGAAGAGAATCTTTCATTCGGCCTGCGCATCGCCAAAACGCCGAAAGCCGAGATCGCCGCGCGCGTCGCCAAGGCGGCGAGAATGCTGCAACTGGAGCCGTTGCTGCGCCGCAAGCCGGCCGAGCTTTCGGGCGGCCAGCGCCAGCGGGTCGCCATCGGGCGCGCGCTGGTGCGCAATTGCCCGGTATTTCTATTCGACGAGCCGCTGTCCAATCTCGACGCGCAGCTGCGCAACGAACTGAGGGTCGAAATCAAGAAATTGCATCAGGAACTCGGCAATACGATGATTTACGTGACCCACGATCAGGTCGAGGCGCTGACGCTTGCCGATCGCATCGCCGTCATGAAGGGCGGCGTCGTGCAGCAATATGCCTCGCCCTACGATATTCATCGTCATCCCGCCAATCTATTCGTCGCCGGCTTTATCGGTTCGCCCGCCATGAACATGATCGAGGGGTCGCTGGTTCCGAACGGACCAGGCTGGCGGCTCGATCATGCCGGCGGTTCGATCGACATGAGCCGCTATGCTTTCGCCGCTCCGCCAGCGGGCGGTCCGGCGATCGTCGGCGTACGGCCGGAAAACATCGCCATCGGCGTTGCGCCGGCGGAGCGTAGCGGCGCGCAGGGGCGGGTGACGATCGTCGAGCCGATGGGCGGCGAGACCATTCTATGGACGAGTTTCGCCGGCAAACCGATGACAATCCGGGTCGACGGGGAAAGCCCGGTCAGGCTCGGCGACGAAATTTCCTTTCATTTCGATGTCGCGCGGGCGTCGGCGTTCGACGCGCAGACGGGTCGGCGGCTCTGACCCCCCATCCGCAGTAGCGGCAGCCTCTTTAAGACAAGGAAACAGCACGAATGACTCATAAGCCTGCGCTGAGCCTGCAGATCTACAGCGCCAGAAAATTCCCGCCTCTGGAAGCTCAATGCGCCGCGCTCGCCGACTGCGGCTACGCATTCGTCGAAACCTTCGGGCCGTTGCACGACGATCCCGCCGCGACGCGCAAAATTCTCGATCGCCATGGCCTGACCGCCAGGAGTGCGCATTTCAGTC
>SSMV01000003.1 GCA_004799435.1 Bradyrhizobium sp. | reverse complement strand
CTCGACACAAAGAAGAAACTCGGCGATCTCATCGTTCACGAGGTCGAGGTGGAAGAGGGCAAGCTCGCGCTGGGCGCGGCGCTCGAGCTCAAGCTCGATCATGCGGCGCGCGGCGCGATCCGCGCCAATCATTCCGCGACCCATCTGCTGCATGAGGCGCTGCGCCAGGTGCTCGGCGATCATGCCGCGCAAAAAGGCTCGCTCGTCTCGCCCGATCGCCTGCGCTTCGACTTCGCCCACCCCAAGCCGATAAGCGCCGAGGAACTCGCGACGATCGAGGACATCGCCAATCGCGTCGTGCTCGAAAACGCGCCGGTCGTCACGCGCCTGATGGGGATCGAGGAAGCGCGCGGCTCGGGCGCCCGCGCGCTCTTTGGCGAGAAATACGGCGATGAAGTGCGCGTCGTCTCGATGGGAACCATCGATGGCGGCGACAATGGCCCGCGTCCCTTCTCGGTCGAACTCTGCGGCGGCGTCCATGTCGCGCGCACTGGCGACATCGGCCTCGTTTCGATTGTTGGCGAAAGCGCGGTCGGCGCCGGTGTGCGGCGCATTGAGGCGCTCACCCGCGACGCCGCCCGCCATCGCCTGAACGACGAAGCGCGCCTCGCCGCCAGCATCGCCAGCCTCTTGCGCGCGCCGCCATCCGAGGCGGCGACGCGGTTAGAGGCCTTGATCGAGGAGCGCAAGAAGCTGGAGCGCGAGCTTTCCGACGCGCGCCGCAAACTGGCGATGGGCGGCGGGGCAGCGGGCAGCGATGCGCCGCGCGACATCGCCGGCGTCAAATTCTACGCGCGCCAGGTTTCCGGCGTCGACATGAAGGATCTCAAATCGCTTGCCGACGAGGCCAAGCAGTCGCTCGGTTCCGGCGTGGCGGCGATCGTCGCCTCGAGCGAGGACGGCAAGGCGAGCCTGGTGGTCGCGGTGACCGGCGATCTCGTGGCGCGTTTCAACGCCGTCGATCTGGTGCGCCTTGGCGCCGCGGCGCTTGGCGGCAAGGGCGGCGGCGGGCGCCCCGACATGGCCCAGGCTGGCGGCCCGGAAGGCGCCAAGGGCGCCGAAGCGCTGGCGGCGGTGGAAGCGGCGCTACGCGACGCGGCGGCTTAAGCGCGCCACTTCCAAAACGCGCCGCTATCCGGCTTTGAGCCTTGGATCCTCGGGCGTGACGAAGCTCAGTAACTTCGCCGAACGCACCGCGATGTCGCGCCAGCGCACGACGTCGAATTCCAGCACGGCGAGGCCAGCGGTCGGGAACCTCGCCGCCATCGCCATCAGCTCGACCTGCGCGCCGGTGTCCGTCAGCGCATTGGCAAGGTCGCCGATGCTGGGATTATGGCCGACGAGCATCGCGCTGGCGCAACGCTCCGGTAGCGCCGCCGCAATCGCCAGCGCTGCGGCGCGGGTCGCCTCGTAAAGCCCCGGCTCGACGCGCGTCTCGATCTTGCGGGCCCAGCAAGCGAGGACCGCCTCCGCGGTCTGGCGCGTGCGCGCCGCGCCCGAATGCAGCAGGAGATCGGGGATCAATCCGGCGTGAGCGACATAGGCGCCGATGCGCGCCGCGTCGCGCCGGCCGCGTTCGACGAGATCGCGCTCGAAATCATTGCGCCCGGTCGCGACAACCGCTTTGGCGTGGCGCAGCAGCAGCAATCGTCGCATGAACAAAGCCCCCGACGCTCAAGCTCAGCTCATCGCGCTCTTCACCGTCTCGACCAGTTGCTTGAGGGTGAAGGGCTTGGGCAGGAACAGGAACTCCTGGCCTTCCGGCAGATTGCGGGCGAAAGCGTCGTCGGCGTAGCCGGAGACGAAGATGATCTTGGCGTTCAGCCCGCGCCGGCGCAACTCGGTGAACATGGTCGCGCCGTCCATTTCCGGCATGATGACGTCGGAGACGATGAGATCGATGGCGCCGCCATTGGCTTCGACCACCCTAAGGGCGTCAGCCCCGTTTTCGGCCTCCAGCACCGTATAGCCGCGCGAAGCGAGCGCACGCGAAGCGAAGGCGCGCACCGCCTCCTCGTCCTCGACCAGCAGGATGGCGCCGCGCCCGGTCAGATCGGCGGTCGGCTTGGGCGCTTCTTTCTTGACCGGCTCGGCGACCGCTTCGGCGATGAAGCGCGGCAGCAACACGCGGAATGTCGCGCCGACGCCTTCCTCGCTTTCGCAGAACACATAGCCGCCGGTCTGCTTGACGATGCCATAGACCATGGAGAGGCCGAGCCCGGTGCCCTTGCCGACTTCCTTGGTGGTGAAGAAGGGCTCGAAAATCTTGCCGCGCACTGCGGCGGGAATGCCGTGGCCTTCGTCCTCGACCTCGACCAGAACGTAGTCCGCCGCGACAAGCGACTTCTCGTTGAACTGGGCGCATTCGGCGGCCGGGACATTGCGCGTGCGCAGCACGATCTTGCCGCCGTCCTTCATCGCGTCGCGCGCATTGACCACCAGATTGACGACGACCTGCTCGAATTGATTGAGGTCGGCCTTGACCAGCCACAGGTCGCGTCCATGCACCAGTTCGAGTTCGATCGTCTCGCCGACCAGCCGGCGCAGCAGCATCTGCAATTCCGACAGCACTTCGCCAAGCTGCAGGGTCTGCGGGCGCAGCGTCTGCCGGCGCGAGAAGGCGAGCAATTGCCGCACCAGACCGGCGGCGCGATTGGCGTTCTGCTTGATCTGCATGATGTCCTGAAAGGACGGATCGGTGGCGCGGTGATTGCCGAGCAGCAGATCGGAATAGCCGATGATTGCGGTGAGCACATTGTTGAAGTCATGCGCGATGCCGCCGGCGAGCTGGCCGATCGCCTGCATCTTCTGGCTCTGGACGAAGCTCTCCTGCAGCGCGCGCTGCTCGGTGGTGTCGAGCGCGAAGACCAGCGCGCTCGCGCCTTCGTCGCCATGCGGATCGGCGGCGGACAGGAAAAAGCGCGCCGAGCGCGGCGGCTCGCCTTCCAGCGCAACGTCGAGCGGCGCGATGTCGCCCTTGCCGCCGCTGGCGGCGGCGATGGCGTCGGCCAAGGCGTCATGGTCGCGCTCCACCACGCCGGCGTAGAGCGAGGGTCGCGCTTGCGGAGCGCCAGGCTTCAGGGCCGAAGGCGCGAGGCGCACGAAGGCGCCATTGGCGCGCAGCACCGCGCCGTCGGCGCCGATCGAGGCGATCGCCATCGGCGTCGAATTGAAGAAGCGGGCGAAGCGCACTTCGGCGGCGCGCAGATCCTCGCCAGCGTCCTCGCCGGGCGCGCGATTGAGCACCAGCGTGCGCGAGGCGCCCGGCAGGCCGGCGCTGGAGAAGGCGACCCGATGCAAAAGGCGAACGGGAAGGAACTGGCCCTGGCGGCGCTTGAGATCGACGTCGAAACGCTCGGTCGTCACTTCGCCGGGCCGGCCGGAGACAATGCTGAGCAGCGCGGCGCCGTCGGCCGCCACGACGTCGGCCAGCTTGAGCTGTCCGGCGGCGAATTGGGCGATGTCATAATCGAGCCAATTGGCGAGCGTTGCGTTGATATAGGCGATCGAGCCGTCCGGTTCGGCCGAGAAGAAGCCGGCGGGCGCGTGATCGAGATAGTCGATGGCGTGTTGCAGGTCCTGAAAGAAACTCTCGTGGCGTTCGCGCTCGCGCGTGATGTCGGAGACCGTCCAGGCGGTCGCGCCGCGCCGCGCGATGCCCTCGAGCGGGCGAACGCGGATGCGATACCAGGCCGCTGCGCCTTCGCCGGCGAGCGGGGGCGCCATGCGCAGCTCCTCGACGGCGCGATGGCCGGCGCGCGCCGCCTGCGCCAGACGGTAGACGGCCTCGGAGACTTCCGGCGCCCCGGTGAACAGGCGCTCGACCAGCTTGAGATCGCCCGCCGTCTCGGCCCCCGACAGAAGCCGATAGGCGTCATTGGCGTAAACGATGCGCGAATCCGCGTCGGTGACGATCAGCCCGTCGCTATTGCCGTCGGCGATCGCCTTGGTGATGTCGAACCGGCCGGCGCGGCCGGCGAATTGCAACTGGCCGAAGGCGTAGAGCAGGATCGAAAAGACGCCGAAAGCGGCCAGCAGCGCGATTGTGGCCGATATCGCCTTGAGGCCGAGTTCGGCTGGCAGCAATAAAAACGCCGCCACCGCGCCGCAAAGAATGAGCGCCAGCGCCAAAAGCATGGCCGGATTGGCGGCGCGATCGACCCGATCGATCGCCGGCAGCGGCGAATTGGGGTTCATGGCGATCCCTTCTTCCCCTCGCCGGCGTGACCGGGGAGGCCGTCCGACGCCGCCCATTCGTGGGCAAACCCAGTCGTTTCACCAATTGGGAAAGTATTCATGATTGCCATGGTCTGATGGAAGCCGTTTCCCGAGCGAGTCGCATAATCTCGCTCAGTCTGATAGTGACACTTTTTCGTCGTCCTTGGCGATAACGAACGGACCCGGGGAAGCCGTCCCATCGCCGAAATCTGGATATCGCATGTCGTCGTTTAGCAATTTGTGGTCGAGCGACAACCACCTTGTGTCGATCCTCATTGTTGTCGCCCTGGTCGTCGCCGCCGCGCTGATCGGCACGGTGATCTATCGGCTCCTCTTCGGCCATCGCCTGCGCGTGCCCCACGGGAGCCGCGCCCGCCAGCCCCGCCTTGGCCTGGTCGACGCCTTTTCGCTCGACGGTCAGCGGCAGCTCGTCCTGGTGCGCCGCGACAATGTCGAGCATCTGATCATGATCGGCGGCCCCAATGACGTATTGGTGGAATCGCAGATCGTGCGCGCCGCCGGCGCGCTGACGCGCGAACCGGGGCTGAAGGCGCCGGCCGGGGCCGCGCCGCCGCAGCCGATGGAGCCTTCGCATTTCGGCCCGGGTGAGGCGGCCTCGCCGCGCATTGATCCGCCGCAGCCGCTGCGCCCCGCGCCCGTTCAGCCGCTGCGCGCCGCCCCGCGGCCCGCGCCGACGCCGGCAAGGGAAGCGCCTTCGCGTCTGGAGCCGAGGGTTCTGGAGCCGAAGGCCCCGCCGCCCAAGCTGGAGCCCAAGATCGGCCGACCCACGCCGCCCCCTCAGCGCGTCGAGCCGCCTAAACTCGCTCCGGCCCCTGTGCGCTCGGAACCCAAGCCCGAAGCCCGGCCGGCGCCGGCGGCCAGCGCTCCGCCGCGCGCCGCCGGTCTGCCGCCCTCGATCGGCGCGCCGCCGGCCCCGCGCAATCGCGCCACGCCGCTTCCTCCCGCTTTGGGTTCCCCCGCGCCCAGCGCTCCCCCGGCCGCCACCGCGCCGACGGCGGAGAAAACGCCCGCCGCCCCGGCTTCCGGCGACGCCGGCAAGCCCAAGGCCGAGGATCCTTTCGCCGATCTCGAATCGCTGGAAGCGGAAATGGCCCGGCTTCTCGGGCGCAGCAGCTAAAGCGCCGCTATTCGTCGCGATAGATTTTCTCGCGTCGCTCGTGGCGTTCCTGCGCCTCGACCGACAATGTCGCGATCGGGCGGGCGTCCAGACGGCGCAGCGAGATCGGATCGCCCGTTTCGACGCAGAAACCATAGGTCCCGTCGTCGATGCGCGACAGCGCAGCCTCGATCTTGGAAATCAACTTGCGCTGCCGGTCGCGCGCCCTGAGTTCGATCGCGCGGTCGGTCTCCGATGAGGCGCGATCGGCGATGTCGGGGTGATTTTCGCTTTCGTTCTGCAGCGCGGCGAGCGTCTCCTTGCTCTCGGCCAGAATCGCTTCGCGCCAATTGATCAGCTTGCGCCGGAAATATTCCTTCTGCCGCTCGCCCATGAACGGCTCGTCGTCGGAAGGCCTGTAACTGTCTTCGATAACGCCGACAATGCCCATGATTCTCGGTTCCCCGGGAGAGGTCGGCGCCCTTATAGCGATGTCGGCGCCGGGGAACAACGGCTAGTGATCAGACGTTGCGTGAGGTGGGAGCGCCGATGGCCGTATTGGCGCAACGCAGGGGGCGGCGCTAGTCTTCGCAGGGCCGAAGCCGGGCGTTCCAGGGAGGGTGCCCATGTTCCACCGGATTGTTCTCGCGGTCGATCTCGCGGATCCCGCCGCCGCCCCAAAGGGCCTCGCCCAGGCGCTGGAGCTCGCTTCGCAAAGCGGCGGAGAATTGCGGCTCGTTAATGTGCAGCCGCTGCTTCCCGCGACTTTCATGGAATATGTGCCGGCCAATTTCGACGAGGAGCAGGAGCAACGCGCCCAGCAGGCGCTGGCGGCGATCGCCGCCAAGCTGCCGCTGCCCGACGGGCGCGTGACGAGCGCGGTGCTGAGCGGCGGGGTCTATCACGAGCTGTTGCGCGACGCGGAGGCCTGGGGCGCCGATCTGATCGTGGTGGGCTCCCACCGGCCCGTCATGTCCGACTATCTGCTCGGCTCCAACGCCAAGACCATCGTTCGCCACGCGCAATGTTCGGTGCTGGTGGTGCGAGACTAGCGGGCCGCCGAACGGTTGGGAGCGTCCCTTGTCCATCGCCGTCGATCGCCGAGCCTTTGTCCTGCCGCGGGCGGGCGCGGAGGGTGTCGAAATCTTCGCCATCGGCGACATCCACGGGCGCAGCGATCTGTTGTCGGCGCTGCTCGAAGAGGCGGCGCGCACGCCCCGGCAGGCAAAGCGGCGCATCATTGTCCTGCTTGGCGATCTCATCGATCGCGGCCCCGATAGTCTCGGGACGATCGATCTGGCGATCGCCGCGGCGCGCTTGGCCCGCGCCGATGAGGCCATTGCGCTGATGGGCAATCACGAAATCCTGATGCGCCTGGCGCTCGATCCGGCGACGCCGCTCGATGAGGCGATCCCGGCGCTGGAAGTCTGGATGCTTAACGGCGGCGCGCTGACGATCGCCGAATTTCTGCGCGGCGACGTGGCCCCGGCCGACCTGGTCGAACTGCTGCGCCGCGCGCGCGAGCAATTGCCGGAGCGCATCGGCGCGTGGCTTCGCGGTCTGCGGCCGCATTGGCGCTCACGCGACCTTCTGTTCGTCCATGCCGGCGTCAATCCGGCCTTCGAACTTGAGGCCTTTCTCGCCGCGCCGTGGGACACGCCGGTCGAGAGCCTCGAAGGCAGCCGCCATTGGGCCTGGGTGCGCTGGCCCTTCATCGACGCGGCGCCGGGGCCGGAGGGTTTCGGGGGCGTCTTCGTCATCCATGGCCATACGCCGGGCGACCTGTCGCCGGAGGCGACGCATGAAGATCAGATCCGTCGCTTCCGCCTCAATCTCGACGCCGGCTCGGTGCAGAGCGGCGCCGCCGAAATGGCGATCCTGCGCGGCGACCGCGCCGAGGTGGTTCGCGCGCAGGGGCAGGCGGGTCATCGGTCCCTGCACGGCCGATGAAAGACCGCGTGAATGGCCGGCTCTTCACCAATTGCGTCGCGCCGGGTATGACGGGGCGCGCGTCATTTCGGTCTGCCGCGCGTTTTCCCTCGACACGCGAAGGCCATGGGTAAAGTCGACGAGCAATTGCGCAAGGGCGTGACGGCGCTGCAGAGCGGCGATGTCGCTCTGGCGGAACGTTGTTTTCGCAAGGCTGTCGATACGGCGCCGACGCATTTTGGCGCGCTCAACTTGCTCGCCGTGGCGCTGAATGGCGTTCAGCGTTTTGAGGAGGCTGAGAAAGTCGCGCGCCGCGCGTTGCAGATCGACGCTTCCAGCGATTCGACCCACTATAATTACGCGACCATTCTGAAACAGAATGGCAAGCTCGACGAGGCGATCGCCGCCTTCGATCGGGCGCTCGCCATCAACCCGACCCATTTCAAAGCGCTCAACAATCGCGGCGCCGCGCTTTCGCAATTGCAGCGTCACGAGGAGGCGAGCGCCGATTTCGATCGGGCGATTGCGCTCAACGGTCGCTTTGGCGAGGCCCATTACAACAGGGCCAATGCCCTGGTCGCCCTTGGACGGCGCGAAGAGGCGTTGCGCGCTTTCGAGCGGGCTCTGGCGTTGAATCCTCGTAACGCCGGCGCCTACGCCAATCTTGTCGATCTGTTCCGGGAATTCGGCCACCACGGCAAAGCGGAAGACTGTGGTCGGCGCGCGCTGGCGATCGACGCCAATTGCGCCGAGGCCTATGTCAATCTCGCTACGCTCGAGCAGGACCGCGGACAGTTCCTCGCGGCTCTGAGATGGCTCGACTCCCTGCTTGCGCGACAACCGGACAATCTGGTCGGCCTATGCCGTCGCGTCTCGATTTTGGTGGGGCTAGGACGTGCGGAAGCGGCGCGCAAGGACTTCGATCGCGCCAAGCGGTTGAAGGCGCGCGATTCTGCGCAGCGCGCGGAAGTCGAAACCGCCGGCGCTTCGGTCATGAGCGCCGAGGGAGAGTACGACGAGGCGCTCGCCGCCTATGACCGCGCGATCGCCGAATCCGGAGCGCGCCGGGAGCATTTGATGGGTATGCGCGCGGCCGCCAAGCAGGCCTTCGGCAGGAGCGAGGCGGCGCTACAAGACTACGATCGAATATTGGAACTCAACCCGTCTGCGGCGGCGGCCTGGTTTGGCCGCTCGGATCTCGTGAAGTTCGCGCCTGACGATCCCTCGATCGCGGCGATGGCGGCGGCGCTCGAGCGAGGGACCGCCCTGACTTACGGCGAACGCGTGCAGCTCAATTTCGCGCTCGGCAAGGCCTATCTTGATTTCGACGACTCACCCTCTGCATTCCGCCATCTCAACGCGGGCAATCGCATGAAAAAGGCGGTCATGGCCTATGACGCGGAACGGCCGCGCGCTTTTTTCGCCGAGATCGCCGAGATCTTCAACGTCGATCTTTTGATGCGTCTCGGCGATCGAGGCGCCCGTTCGACGGCGCCAGTTTTCGTTGTCGGTATGCCGCGCTCGGGCACGACGCTGATCGAGCAGATTCTCTCCGCCCATCCCGCTGTGCACGGCGCAGGTGAGCTTCTGTACATGCGGGACGTTGCCGCTAGGCTCGGCGAATTCCCCAAAAGCGTGACGACTTTCGATGCGAGTGGCCTGACGCGGCTTGGCGAGGACTATTTGAGCCGGGTGTCCGCCTTGCGCGGCGGTAAGCTGCGTTTGGTTGACAAGATGCCGGAGAATTTCATCTACGCCGGACTCATCCGGCTGATTTTGCCTGATGCCAAGATCATCCATTCGCGCCGCGATGCGGTCGACACCTGTTTCTCCTGTTATACCAAGCTCTTCGAGCAAGCGCTGGATTTCAGCTACGACCTGATTGATCTCGGTCGCTACTATCGCGCCTATGAGACCTTGATGGCGCATTGGCGGGCGGTTCTGCCGGCGTCGCATTTTCTTGAGGTCGACTACGAGAGCGTCGTCGAGGATCTCGAAGGCGAGGTGCGCCGCATCCTGAAGTTTCTTGGCTTGCCCTGGGACCCGGCCTGCCTCGAATTTCACCGCGTAGAACGGCAGGTGCTTACGGCCAGCGTCAATCAGGTTCGACAACCGATCTATCGCTCATCGAGCGGCCGCTGGCGCAAACACGCCGATGCCTTGAAGCCGCTTCTGCAGGCGCTGGAAATCGAGGCCGTTTGAGGCGACAATTGTTCCGCCATTGCGGCGGCCTCCTTAGCCGCGCTCGGCGGGAGGCGGGGCAGGAATGCGAATCTGGCTCAAGGATCCGCTGGCCATTCTCGCTCAAAAGGCCGAGCGCGGCGTCGTCATCGAGGACGGACGCATCGTCGAGTTGATCGGCGCCGCCTCCGAGCCGGCCGCGCCGGTCGATTCCATCTTCGACGCTTCGCGTCATGTCGTGTTGCCGGGGCTCGTCAACGCCCATCATCATTTCTACCAGACGCTGACGCGCGCCCATCCCGCCGCGATCAACCGCGAATTGTTCGATTGGCTGGTCGCGCTCTATCCGATCTGGGCGCGGCTGACGCCGCGCCGGCTTCGCGTGGCGACGCGACTGGCGCTGGTCGAACTGCTGCTTTCGGGCTGCACCACCGCCGCCGATCATCATTATCTCTATCCGGCCGGGTTGGAGAACGCGGTCGACATCGAGATCGAGGAGGCGCGCGCGCTCGGCATGCGGATGACGGTGTGCCGCGGTTCGATGAATCGCTCGCAGAAGGACGGCGGCCTGCCGCCCGACGCCGTCGTCCAGACGACGGGGGCGATCCTCGCCGACAGTGAGCGGGTGCTGAAACTGTTCCACGACCCGGCGCCCGGCGCACAGATCCGGATCGCGCTCGCCCCGTGCTCGCCTTTCTCGGTCGATCGCGAATTGATGCGCGAGACGGCGCGCCTTGCGGAAAGCCACGACTGTCAATTGCACACGCATCTGGGCGAGACACGCGACGAGGATCGCTTCTGCCTCGAGATGTATGGCATGCGGCCGATCGATCTCCTCGAGGAGACCGGCTGGATGACGAGCCGCGTCTGGCTGGCTCATGGCGTTCATTTCAACCCGCGCGAGATCAGGCGGCTCGGCGCGGCGGGCGTTGGGGTCTGCCATTGCGCCGCCTCCAACATGGTGCTGGCCTCGGGCGTCTGCCCGACCTGCGATCTCGAGGCCGCCGGCTCAGCCGTAGGGCTTGGCGTCGACGGCTCGGCTTCGAACGATTCCTCCAATCTGATGGAGGCGGCGCGTCACGCGTTGATGATCGGCCGGACTCGCTACGGCGCGGCGAAGATCACCCATCTCGACGTGTTGCGCTGGGCGACGGAGGGCTCGGCGCGCTGCCTCGGACGCGACGACATCGGCGCCATCGCGCCGGGGCTGCAGGCCGATCTGGCGCTGTTCACGCTCGACGCGCCGCGCTTTTCCGGCGCGCATGATCCTTTGGCGGCGCTGGTTCTCTGCGGCGCCCATCGCGCCGATCGGGTGATGATCGGCGGCCAATGGCGGGTTGTCGACGGCGCGCCGGTCGGCCTCGACCTTGCGGCGCTCTGCGCCGAACACCGCGACGCGGCGCGCGCCTTTGCGTGAGGTCGATATTCTTGGCCACGGAGATCCTATGCCGACGCTGATCGCGCTGTTCCTTGCTGCGCTCTGGGCTGGGGCGCAAAACGCGCTGGCGGGCGGCGGCTCGTTCATCACCCTGCCGGCGCTGATGCTGACCGGAATGGACGCGCGCGCCGCCAATATCACCTCGACGGTGGCGCTGTTTCCGGCCCAGCTCGTCACGGGTTACACCGGTCGGGCAGGGGCGCAGGGCGCGGAAGGCCTGTCGCTGAAGGCGCTCTTTGTCATCAGTCTCATTGGCGGGGCGATCGGCGGCGCCATTCTGCTGCTGACGCCGCCGAGTTTCTTTGCCCGCCTCGTGCCCTGGCTGGTGCTCTTCGCCACCGCGCTCTTCGCCTGGGGCAGCTTCCTGCGCAAGGCGCCGGCGGCGGGCGAGGCGAGCCTGCCGCCCTGGGCGGCAGCCCTGGCGCAATTCGTCATCGCGATTTACGGCGGCTATTTCGGCGGCGGCATCGGCCTCCTGATGATGGCCGCTTTGACCATGGCAGGCCTTGCGGTGCGCGCCGCCGGGGCGACCAAGAATGTGCTCGCCGGGGTGATGAACGCTTCTGCCGTGGCGCTATTCGTCTTCTCGCCCGATGTGCACTGGCTGCAAGTCGCCATCGTCGCGGTCGGCGGTTCGATCGGCGGCTGGCTGGGCGCCTTGATGCTGGTCAGGGTCAATGAAAAGGCGCTGCGCATCGGCGTCACCGCGATCGGCGTCGCGCTGACGATTGGCCTGTTCGTCAAGGCGCCATAAGCGCGCAAGCGGGGTGTTCGGGTGGCCCTTGCGGCGTTGCTCGAATAAGGTCGGGCGGCTCGCGGTGGGCCAAGAAAGCGTGTTGAGAAGGACTCTATGTCTCTGCGTTCGATGATCGAGCCGGTCGCCTGGCCGGCGATGTTCGGCGGGCGCGCCGCCGAGCTGCTGGCGCTGCAGCGTCAATTCGACGAGACCCAGTTCTGGCCGGCCGAGCGGCTCGCCGCCGCGCAATATCAACAATTGACCAAGCTGGTCGAACACGCCGGCAAGACCGTGCCCTTCTACGCCGAGCGCCTGCGCAAAGTCGGACTTCGGCCGGGAGCGGCGGTCGATGAGGCCGCCTGGCGGCGCCTGCCGGTTCTGACGCGCAAAGACGTTGCGACGCTCGGCGAGAAGCTTGCGTCAAACGCGTTGCCGGCGGCTTTCGGCCCGACCGAGCTGGTCGCTTCCGGCGGCTCGAGCGGCATTCCCGTGCGGGTGCGCAAATCGGCGCTCGACAGCGTGTTGTGGGAAGCCGTCACCGTGCGCTCCGAAGTCTGGCACCGCGAATCCTTCGACGGCACGATCGCGCGATTGCGCGGCGTGCCCGACCGCCTGTCGCCGGAGAAGATGAAGGCGATCGGTTCGCCCCGCGGCCTCGTGATGCCCGACTGGGGCCGCCCGGCCAATCTGATCTGGCGCACCGGCAAGGTTGCGCTGATCAACCCAAAGCAGCCGGTCCAGGTCCTCGCCGATTTTCTGCTGCGCCACCAGCCGGACTATCTTTTCACCTTTCCCTCTTATTTGCGCTTGCTCGCCGCCCATTTCCGCGAGCAGCCGCGCAAGCTGACCTCGCTGCGCGCTGCCTGGGTCTCCAGCGAAACCGTCGACGAGGGCCTGCGCGAAGCGTGTCAGGAGGTTTTCGGCTGTCGGATCGTTGAAGATTATAGTTCGGGCGAGACCGGCTACATCGCGCTGCAATGTCCGCAATGCGCCAAGCTGCATGTGCAATCCGAGACGGCGCTGGTTGAGGTGCTCGACGCCGACAACGCGCCCTGCAAGCCGGGCGAGATCGGCCGGGTCGTCGTGACGCCGCTGCATAATTTCGCCATGCCGCTGCTGCGCTACGAAATCGGCGACGAGGCCGAGCTCGGCGAAGCTTGCGCCTGTGGGCGGGGCCTGCCGGTTCTCAATCGCGTCGTCGGCCGCACCCAGGATTATTTCGTGCTGCGCTCCGGCGAAAGGCGCCGTGTCGATATCAACCACTACGGCCTGTCGGCGATCCCGGCGGTGATGGAGTTCCAGTTCGAGCAAAGCGACTATGAGACGCTCGAACTCAAGCTCGTCCTCGCCCGTCCGCTTACGGAACGCGAACAGGCGCGCGTCGATGTTGTGCTGAAGCAGGCGGCCGCCGGGGTCTTCCAGACCCGGCTGACCTTTCATGAGGCTATCGAACGCACCGAGGTCGGCAAGCTGCGCGCCTTTGTCCGCCGGACGCCGGAGGTTGAATAGCCGATATTGGCGCCTTGCCTATCGCGGACCGGCGGGCGAAAATCCTATCGTTGGCAAGTCTGACCGCCGAAATCGCCTGCCGAAAGGGATGGGCGGCGGCGGCTTCGAACCGGGGGCGTAATGGATCTGTCTTTCCTGATCGCGGAGAATCGCGACGCGCTTCGCTTTGGCGTAAGCGGCGATGGTTTCGGCGCGATTGAATCCGGCGCCGTTTTCGGCACCGTCGAACCCAATGTCGTGCCGCTGCTGGATTCCGCTTTGGAGCGCTTCTTCGTCGCAGACGGCGGCGAGGACCGGCTGGTGATTCTCGTGCCGACCGCGCCGGCTCCGGAAGAGACCCGGCGCAAGGATCCTCCGACCCGCTCGTTTCTCGCCAGCCGCGAGATTTTCCATAAGGCCCGGCTCGCCGAGCACCCTCCGCAAGAATGGTGCTTTCGCGCGCTGCAATGGGCGATTGCCGGCCCTGGCCTTAATGCCGAGGTCGAGGTTGTGCACAAGCCGACGATGTCGTCCCGCTTGGTCGCGCCGGCCGTCTCCTGCGACACGATATTAAGTCACCGCGGCCCGGAGCGTTATCTGCGCGCCTGCGTTCAATCGCTCTGGCGCCAGTCCTATCCGACGCGGGTGTCGATCGGCCTCGACCAGAAATACGACTGCCGACGGCTGCTCGCCGAAACCTTGGACAATCCGGCGATCAATGTCTTTCAGTTCGGGCCGTCGCCGCTGGGGCCCTTCGTCGCGTTGCATGTGCTCAGTCATCTCAGCCGCGCCGACTATATCGTGCGCCATGATTCCGATGACATCTCGCTGCGCCGCCGAATCGAAACCCTGACCGCCACGGCGGAGACGACGGGCGCCGGCATGGTCGGCTCGCATGAGCTGCAGCTTCAGGAGATCGCGCGCGAAGTCCTGCCGGTGCGCTATCCGCTCGACGTCAGCGGCGAACTCGCCCGCGTCGGAGGACGACATCAGGCGCTGCTGCCGACGATGATCCTGCGCCGCGAGCTCGTCGATAAGGTCGGCGGTTTCTCGACCGACC
Source organism: Bradyrhizobium sp. (assembly GCA_004799435.1). Classification (GTDB taxonomy): domain Bacteria; phylum Pseudomonadota; class Alphaproteobacteria; order Rhizobiales; family Beijerinckiaceae; genus Roseiarcus. Next base: position 704 of record SSMV01000003.1, on the reverse strand, counting down.
GGATTTACGGTCACGACGTCGCCTTTTGGCTGGTCGCCTCCCTGAACGCGAGGATCGTCAATGTCGATGATTTTCTCTATCTGCGCCGTCGGCGCGCCAGTTCCCTGACGATGCGCGCCGATATCGGCAACAGTTCGCCGATCCGCTCAATTCATCGCAATCAACGGCGTCGGCAATTCAATGAAATCGCGGCCGGGCGCCTGCGGCTGCAGGATTCGGTGCTCGCCATACGCCATCGCGTCTCGCCTGTGACGATTCGCGATCTGCGCTCGGGGCGCGCCTGGGAAGTCGCGCTCGACCGGCGCCACACCTATGGCGATGCGGAACGATAGGAGCCGCCGCCGCGTCCCTTCTCCCCGCTCGCGGGGAGAAGGTTAGGATGAGGGGCTGGGGGAGTGGCCGCAACAGCGCGGATCAACGCCAGGCCCGTCACCCTGCCTCTCCCCGCAAGCGGGGAGAGGAGCAATCGCAGCCGCGGAGGCCTGCCACCGCTGACCGGACAGAGGCGCAAAGAAAAACCGCGACGCAAAGATCTTTCGCGCCGCGGTCGAACCAAATTCGCCTCTCGCTACCAGCGGAAGTTGATGCCGGTCTTGAAGATATTCTCGGTGTTGGCGATGTTCGCCGTGAAGTCGTGAACGCCGTTGGTGCCAGAAAACACAACGTTTTTGCCGCCGTAATTGATGTAGTCATATTCGGCCTTG
>SSMV01000029.1 GCA_004799435.1 Bradyrhizobium sp. | reverse complement strand
GATCGTCTCCCAGACCTGAAGCTCCTGTTCCATCTTGGTTTGCTGATCGACCGGCAGATGGTGAAACGGGATCGCGCCGAAATCGATGTTGTCATAGGTCTCGCGCGGATAATTGGCGATGACGCCGACGACATCCATCTTCAATTCGCCGCTGCGCCAGCGATAGAGCAGATCGGCGAGGCAATGATCGAAGCGCGAGACCATCAGCATGACGCGCTTGCGCCGCGCCGCCGGCCGCAACGACAGCGTCATGCCATAGGCCACCGCGAGCGTGTCGAAAGCGGCCGTCAGCTTGGCGACGTCGGCCGTGTCCTTCGCGCCGTCGAAGGCGACCCGCATGAAGAAACTACCGGTCTCGAGATCGTCGAACTGCTGCGCCTCGAGGACATTGAAGCCGCCCTCATAAAGCGCGGCCGAAACCTTGGCGACAATGCCCGGACGGTCAGGGCAGGAGAGCGTAAGAATGTGGCGGGCGGCGGACATCGGCATCCTTGATGTGGGCAGGCGCGCGGCCGCCGGCGGCTTGGTAGCCTCTCGCGCCGTCGCCGCGCAAGGCGGCCCGCCGCCTTTGGTGAATGGCCGCATCGTCTCCTCTCCCCGCTTGCGGGAGAGGCAGGGTGAGGGGCTTGGCGCTGATCCGCCTGGGTCGAGGACAATCCCCAACCCCTCATCCTAACCTTCTCCCCGCTTGCGGGGAGAAGGGACGCCGGGCTGGCGCGTCCGGCGCAACTGGCCGCGCTAGCGCTTGACCTCGTTAAGCGTTGTCTCGACCGATGGCAGGATGCCTTCGACAATGCGTTCGACGCCGTCGCGATTGGGGTGGAGACCGTCGCCGAGCTGCAGATTGCGCTCGCCGGCGACGCCCTCAAGAAAGAACGGATAGAGCGTGACGCCGAAGCGTTGCGCCAGTTCCGGATAGATGGCGTCGAAGCGGCGCTTATAGTCCTCGCCGTAATTGGGCGCCGCGACCATGCCGGCGAGCAGGGTCGCCATTTGCGCGTCCTTCGCCTTGGCGAGAATATGGGCGAGCGTGACCTCGGTCGCCGCCGGGTCGCCGCCGCGCAGCATGTCATTGGCGCCCAGTTCGACGATGATGGCGTCGGCCCCCTCGGGCACGCTCCAGTCGAAACGGGCCAGACCGTCGGCGGCGGTGTCGCCGGAGACGCCGGCATTGACCATCTCGACGTCCCAGCCCTTCGCCTTCAGCGCGCGCCCCAGCACATCGGGAAAGGCCTGCCCGGGCGGCAGGCCATAGCCGGCGGTGAGGCTGTCGCCAAGCGCAACCAGACGCAAGGGACGCGCCGCCGCGGCGCCCGCCAGGCTCAGCGCGGCGAAGATCGCCAGCGCGCTTATCTGGACGGCGCGGCGAAATATCCCATATGAGGCGTCAGCTGAGGAACGGGCGCGCTTGGTCGAGGAAAGCATTCTCATGACGGTGGCGGATCCTGCGATCGAACTGGCCGATGTCGATCTCAGCCTCGGCGAAGGCGCGGCGAGAGTGCATATATTACGCGGCGTCGGCCTTACAATCGGGCGCGGCGAGGCGGTCGGGCTGCTGGGCGCATCGGGCTCGGGCAAATCGACGCTGTTAATGACGATGGCCGGACTGGAGCGGCCGGACCGCGGCAGCGTCACGATCGACGGCGAGCGGATCGACACGATGGGCGAGGATCGGCTGGCGCGCTTTCGCGGCCGGCGCATCGGCTTCGTCTTTCAATCTTTCCATCTCATTCCGACCATGACGGCGCTGGAGAATGTCGCCGCGCCGCTCGAACTTGCCGGCGCGCCCGACGCATTCGGGCGCGCCGCCGAAGGGCTCGCCGCCGTCGGCTTGAGCGAACGCGCCAGCCACTATCCGGCGCAGCTTTCGGGTGGCGAGCAGCAGCGCGTCGCGCTCGCCCGCGCGCTCAGCCCCCGTCCCGCCGTGCTGATCGCAGATGAGCCGACCGGCAATCTTGACGAAGCGACGGGGCAAGCGGTCATCGACCTGCTGTTTGAAGCGCGAAGGAAGGGCGGCGCGACGCTGGTGCTGGTCACCCACGATCCCGCGCTCGCCGCGCGCTGCGACCGCACGCTGCATATGCGCTCGGGACGCCTGGAGCCCTCCGCGCTCGCGCCGGTCGTGGCATGAGGGATATAGCGTCGCCGCGCCCGCGAGGCCCGCGCTTCACCCTGTTTCGCTTCGCGTTGCGCGATCTGCGTGGCGGCATGGCCGGACTGCGCATCGTCGTGCTCTGCGTGGCGCTCGGCGTAACCGCGATCGTCGGCGTCAATTCGCTTGCCCGCTCGCTCGAAGCCGGTCTTGCCCGCGACGGGCGGACGATCCTCGGCGGCGACGTTTCCTTTTCGCTGATGTCGCGCGAGCCGACGCAAGAGGAACACGCCTTCCTCGCTGGCCAAGGCGCGCTTTCGACTGTTGCAACCTTCCGCGCGATGGCGCGCACCAGCGGCGGCGAAGCGACGCTGGTCGAGGCCAAAGCGGTCGAGGAGACCTGGCCCAATCTCGGCGCCGCGGTCTTCGACCCCGCGATGACGCAGGCGGCGCTCTTCGCACGCGACGGCGACGCTTTTGGCGCCGCCGTCGAGCCGGCGCTGATCGACCGGCTCGGCCTCAAGCTCGGAGACCGGCTGGATATCGGCTTTGCGCATTTCATTCTCCGCGCCCGCCTCGTCTCCGAACCCGACCGGCTGGCGACCGGCGTCGGCTTCGGGCCGCGCGTGCTGATGAGCCAGGAGGCGTTGCGGGCGACCGGCCTCGTCCAGCCCGGCGCGCTGATCCGCTGGACCACCCGCGTTCTCCTCGGCGGCGGAGCGCCGCCCGACGAAGCGGCGGTCGATGCGCTCGTCGAGACGGCGAAAGCGGCATTTCCGCAGGCCGGCTGGGAAGCGCGCACGCGGGCCAATGTCTCGCCCGATTTCGCCCGCGACCTCGACCGCTTCGGCCAATTTCTGACGCTGGTCGGGCTTGTCGCGCTGATCGTCGGCGGGGTCGGCGTCGCCAATGCGGCGCAGGGCTTTGTCGAGCGCAAACAGGCGACGCTGGCGATCCTCAAGGCGCTCGGCGCGAGCGGCGGCGGCGCGGTTGCGCTCGCCATGACCGAATTCATGATCGTCGCGCTGATCGGCGTCACCATCGGGCTCGCGCTCGGCGCGCTGGCGCCCTTTGCGATCAACGCGCTTTTCGCCGACGCGCTGCCCCTGCCGCTCGCGCCGGCGATTTTCCCGCGCGAACTGGCGCTGGGCGCCGCCTATGGCGTACTGACCGCGCTCGCCTTTTCCATCGGCCCGCTCGGCCGCGCCCATGACGCGCCGGTGGCGCAACTCTTTCGCGCGCTGGTCGAGCCGAGCCGCGCGCCGACGCGCTGGCGCTATCGCCTCGCCGCCGCATTGGCCGCTCTGGCGCTTGGCGCTCTTGCGGTGATCGCCGGGCCGCAACGCGGCGTCGCGCTGGTGGTCGTCGTCGCCGTCGCGATCGCGCTCGTCGCGCTGCGCCTCGTCGCGGCTTTGGCCATGATGCTTGCGAAACGTGCGCCGCGACCCAGCTCCGTCGTCTGGCGCCTCGCGCTCGCCAATCTCCATCGGCCCGGCGCGCTGACGCCTTCCGTCGTGATTTCGCTTGGCCTTGGGCTGGCGGCGCTGGTCGCCCTCACACTGGTCGATTTCAACCTGCGCGCGCAATTGCATCGGGGCGAACCCGGCGCGACGCCGAATTTCTACTTTCTCGACGTGCGCAGCAGCGAGATCGACGCGTTCCGCCATTTCCTCAGTGAGACGGCGCCGGGCGCAAAGATCGTCGAAGCGCCGATGATGCGCGGCCGCATCGTACGAATCGGCGACACGCCGGCGGCGCACGTCAAAGCGAAGGAAAGCGCCGCCTGGGCGCTCGAAGGCGATCGCGGCGTCACCTTCGCCGCTGCGCCGCCGGAAGGGTCGAAACTCGTCGCCGGCGAATGGTGGAGCGCCGATTATTCCGGGCCGCCGCTGGTCTCCGTCGAGGCCGGCGTCGCCGACGGGCTTGGCGTCAAACTCGGCGATTTCGTTACGCTCAACGTGCTGGGGCGTGACGTGACGGCGCGGGTCGCCAATTTGCGCCGGGTCGACTGGCGCAGTTTCGCGATCAATTTCGTCTTCGTCTTCTCGCCCAACACATTCAGCGGCGCGCCCTATTCGGGCCTCTTCACCGCCGCGCTGCCGCCCGCCGCCGGCGAAGCGAGCGAAGCCGCGCTGATGAAGGCGACAGCGCGCGATTTCCCCGGCGTCGTGGCGATCCCGGTGCGCGAGGCGCTGGCGACCATCGAGGCGCTGACCGCCAAGCTGGCGCTGGCGATCCGTTCGGCCTCAGGCGTTGCGCTGGCCAGCGCGGTTCTGGTGCTCGCCGGCGCGCTGGCGGCGAGCCGGCGTGCCCGCATCGCCGACGTGGTGGTGCTGAAAATCCTCGGCGCCACTAGAATGCGTCTGATCGCGAGTTTTCTCGCCGAATATGTCTTGCTTGGCGCCTTCGCCGCCGTCTTCGGCGCGGCGGCCGGCGCGCTCGCCGCCTATGTGATCGTCGCCGACATCATGGGCTTCGATTTCACCTTCGCGCCCCAGCCGGCCGTCGCGGCGATCGCGGCCGGCCTGACGCTGACGGTGGCGCTCGGCATGATCGGCGCATGGCGTATTCTTGGGCGCAAGCCGGCGGCGTTCCTGCGCGAATTGTAAGCGGCTGGCCCGCCCGCCGATCACGCTCGCGTGTTTGGCAGGGTGCGGCAATTCGGTCACGCTGCTTAAATTTCGACCGAATTTGGCAATCCCACGGATCCAGCCGCGATTGCGCCGCGTTTTGCAGTCTTCAGTGAATGTTCAGGGTCTTCAGCTTCACTCGGATTCCGGACAGACTTGGACTTCCGCTTCGCCTTCGCTTCTCTTGGCAATCCCGCCAGGCGCGCTTAAATGACTGCTAGAGCCAGCCGGGTCGGACGGAACTTTCCGAAGGCCCCGCCGGGTATGGGAACGCGATGAACCCCAATTTCCGCAATTTCGCCCTCTGGGTGATCATTTTTCTGCTCGTGCTGGCGCTGGTCACCCTTTTCCAGAGCCCAGCGCAGAAGTCCCCGAGCGCCGACATCACCTTCAGCCAGCTCCTGACCGAGGTGGACGCCAGCCATATTCGCGACGTGACGATCGCCGGCGCGGATATTTCCGGCCATTACAAGGACGGTCGCGCCTTCGTCACCTACGCGCCCAACGACCCCGGTCTGGTCGACAACCTCTATAAGAAGGACGTCACGATCACCGCCCGGCCGCCGTCGGACGGCAATTCATGGCTGCTAACCCTGCTGATCAACGGCCTGCCGTTGCTGCTGTTCCTTGGCGTCTGGATTTACATGTCGCGCCAGATGCAGGGCGGCGCCGGCAAGGCGATGGGTTTTGGCAAGTCCAAGGCCAAGCTGCTCAACGAGGCGCAGGGCCGCGTCACCTTCGAGGATGTCGCCGGCATCGATGAGGCCAAGGAAGATCTGCAGGAGATTGTCGAATTCCTGCGCGATCCGCAGAAGTTCCAGAAGCTCGGCGGCCGCATCCCGCGCGGCGTGTTGCTGGTCGGCCCACCCGGCACCGGCAAGACGCTGACGGCGCGCGCCGTGGCCGGCGAAGCCAACGTGCCCTTCTTCACCATTTCGGGTTCCGACTTCGTCGAGATGTTCGTCGGCGTCGGCGCGAGCCGCGTGCGCGACATGTTCGAGCAGGCCAAGAAGAACGCGCCCTGCATCATCTTCATCGACGAAATCGACGCGGTCGGCCGCCATCGCGGCGCGGGCCTGGGCGGCGGCAATGACGAGCGCGAGCAGACGCTCAATCAATTGCTCGTCGAGATGGACGGCTTCGAACAGAACGAGGGCATCATCATCATTGCCGCGACCAACCGGCCCGATGTGCTCGACCCCGCTTTGCTGCGGCCGGGCCGTTTCGACCGGCAGATCGTCATTTCCAATCCTGACTTCATCGGTCGCGAGAAGATCCTGCGCGTTCACGTGCGCAAGGTGCCGCTGGCGCCCGATGTCGATCTGAAAGTCGTCGCGCGCGGCACGCCGGGCTTCTCCGGCGCCGATCTGATGAACCTCGTCAACGAGGCGGCGCTTCTGGCGGCGCGGCGCGGCAAGCGCGTCGTCACCCGCGACGAGTTCGAGGACGCGCGCGACAAGATCATGATGGGCGCCGAGCGGCGCACGATGATCATGACCGACGACGAGAAGAAGCTCACCGCCTATCACGAGGCCGGTCACGCGCTGGTGTCGCTGTCGATGCCGGCTTCGACGCCGATCCATAAGGCGACGATCATTCCGCGCGGCCGCGCGCTCGGCATGGTGCAGAGCCTGCCGGAACGCGACCAGATCTCGCAGAGCTACGAGCAGATGATCTCGTTGCTGGCGATGGCGATGGGCGGACGCGCCGCCGAGGAACTGGTGTTCGGCAAGGACAAGGTGACTTCGGGCGCGGCGAGCGACATCCAGCAGGTGACCAAGATCGCTCGCGCGATGGTCACCCGCTTCGGCTTCTCCGACAAGCTCGGCGCGGTCATGTATGGCGAGAACCAGGACGAGGTGTTCCTCGGCTATTCGCTCGGGCGCCAAAACAACATCTCGGAAGAGACCGCCAAGACGATCGACGAGGAAGTGCGCCGGCTGGTGCACGAAGCGCATGTGACGGCGTCTCGGGTGCTGACCGAGCGGCGCGCCGATCTCGAAACGCTGGCCAGCGGGCTGATGGAGTTCGAGACGCTGACCGGCGAGGAGATCATCGGCTTGATGAAGGGCGTGCGCCCAGTGCGCGACGCGGCGGACAATAAAGAGCCGCCGCCCCCGCGCGCCGCCGTGCCGGCGAGCGGCAAGCCGCGCAGCTTCGGCCCCGACGCCGGCGGTCTCGCGCCGCAGCCGCAGACCTAGTCTGTCGGCGCAGTCCGGTTTTCCTCGCTCAAGAGACGCGGTCGCCGACCGCGTCTACATCGCCGGCGGATTGTAGGCGCGGTCGCTGACCGCGCCGAAAGACCTCTCACCCGCCCTTCAACGCCGCGACGACTTTGCGCGCGTCGGGCGAATCCCAATCGACCGGGCCAGCGACCACGCCAAGTTCGCAACCATCCTTGTCGATCAACAGCGAGGTCGGCAGGCCGAGCGCCTTGCCGGCGAGCCGCAGGGTCTCGAAGGAATCGTCGCTCGGATCGGCGTAGCGGCGCAGCGTCTTCACCCCGATCTGGTCGAGAAAGGCGGCGGGGCGATCGAGCCGGGCGGTGTCGACATTGACCGCCGCCACTTCAAATCCGGGGTCGCCGGCGCTTGCCTCGAGCCGGTCGAGCGCCGGCATTTCAGCCCGGCAGGGCACGCACCAGGTCGCCCAGAGATTGAGAAGCAGCGCCCGACCGCGAAAATCGGCCAAGTTAAGCTTGCGCCCATCGGGTCCCTGAAAGTTAATCGCCGGGGCGAATTTCGGCGCCCGTTCGACCGCCAGCGCGGCGATTTCACCCTGCGCCAGCGGCGCCAGCGCAGCGGCGCGGGTTGCTGCAGCGGCCGGACAAAGGTCGGCGGCCTTGCCGCCCGGCGCCCCGATCCCGTATAGCACCGCGACCGCCGCGAGCGCGGCCAACAGGCCGACGCCGGCTCCAAGACGCAAACGGCGGCTTCGCGCCGCGCTGTCACTCATCGTTTCAAGGCCTCTTCGACATGAGCAACAAGATGTGGGGCGGACGTTTCGCCTCCCCCCCGGCGGAGATCATGGAGGAGATCAACGCCTCGATCGACTTCGATCGCAAACTGGCCGCCCAGGACATCGCCGGCTCGCTCGCTCATGTCGCCATGCTGGCCGCCCAGGGGATCGTCGCCAAATCCGACGCCGAGGCCATCGCCGCGGGCTTGAACCAAGTCAAGGGCGAAATCGAGGCGGGCGGCTTCGCCTTCTCGCGCGCGCTCGAGGACATTCACATGAATGTCGAGCAACGCCTCGCCGATCTCGTCGGCCCGGCGGCGGGACGGCTGCACACCGCCCGCTCGCGCAACGACCAGGTGGCGCTCGATCTCAAGCTCTGGGTGCGCGACGCGATCGACAGCCTGGAGGCCCAGTTCGTCGCGTTGCAGCGCGCGCTCGCCGAACGGGCGCTCGATTGCGCCACCATGGTCATGCCGGGCTTCACCCATCTGCAATCGGCGCAGCCAGTCACCTTCGGCCATCATCTGCTCGCCTATGTCGAGATGCTGGCGCGCGATCGCGGCCGCTTCGCCGACGCGCGGGCGCGGCTCAATGAATCGCCGCTCGGCGCGGCGGCGCTCGCGGGAACATCCTTCCCGATCGACCGGCACATGACGGCCAAAGCGCTCGGCTTCGACCGGCCGACCGCCAATTCGATCGACAGCGTCGCCGATCGCGACTTCGCGCTCGAGACGCTCGCCGCGACGGCGATCGCCGCCGTGCATCTGTCGCGGCTCGCCGAGGAGATCGTCTTGTGGACGACGCCGCAATTCGGCTTCGTCCGGCTCTCCGACGCCTTTTCGACCGGCTCGTCGATCATGCCGCAAAAGCGCAATCCCGACGCCGCCGAACTGGCGCGCGGCAAATCGGGCCGCGTGTTCGGCGCGCTGCTCGGCCTGTTAACGGTGATGAAGGGCCTGCCGCTCGCCTACGCCAAGGACATGCAGGAAGACAAAGAGGGCGTGTTCGACGCGTTGCAGACCCTCTCGCTCTGTCTGGCGGCGATGGCCGGCATGATCCGTGACCTGACCCCCGACGCCAAGCGGATGAAGGCGGCGGCCGGCGCCGGCTATTCGACCGCCACCGATCTCGCCGACTGGTTGGTCGGCGCGCTGGGCCTGCCGTTCCGCGAGGCCCATCACGTCACCGGCCGCATCGTCGCGCTCGCCGCCGAGCGCGGCGTCGGGCTGGAGAAGCTGACGCTTGGCGAGATGCGCAGCGTCGAGCCGCGCATCACTGACGCCGTCTTCGCCGTGCTCGGCGTCGAGCGCTCGGTCAGGAGCCGCACGTCCTTCGGCGGCACGGCGCCAGCCAATGTAAAGAAACAGGCGAAGGCCTGGCTGAAGAGGCTCTAGTCCGCGCGCGGGGCGGCGCTCACCGCGCCTTTCCATGCGAGGCGGCTTTTGACAAAGCTTACCGTCCGGGCTATATGTCACCGTATGGTGACAAAATCGCCCACCCTAACCCGGGACTCAGAAGCGATGCGGGCGCGCATCCTGGCGGCGGTCGGCGCGCTAATCCTGCGCGAGGGGCTCGACGGCGTCGGAGTCAATGCGCTGGCGCGCGAAGCCGGCTGCGACAAGGTGCTGATCTATCGCTATTTCGGCGATCTGGAAGGCGTCTATGCCGCCTATGCCGCCAAGAGCGATTTCTGGTGGACGGTCGAGGCGCTCACCGAGGGACTTGATCCGACGCGCATGTCCCTGGCGCAGGCGCTGAAGACGATGCTGCGCCGTCATGCGGAAGCGCTGCGGTCGCGGCCGATCACACTGGCGGTGCTCGCGGCCGAATTGACGAACCGCACGGCGCTGGTGATCGCGCTCGAGGATTTGCGCGAGCGTCGCGCACTGCAAGCCTCGGCCTGGATCGCCGAGGGCTATCGACCGCGCGCCGGTCTCGACCTCGAAGCGGTCAGCATGCTGCTCGGCATCGCAATGAATTATCTCGCCGTCCGTGCAAGGACCATCAAGGTGATGAGCGGCGTCAAAATCGCCAACGACTCAGATTGGAAGCGGGTTTTCGCGGCGACCGACGCCATCGTCGATGCGCTTGCGTCTGGAGCCTGATTTTTTTTGTCCACGATGTCACCACTCGGTGACTAAAAAGGGAATGGAGATGACTCAATTGATTTTGGATCGCCGTAATGTCCTGCGCACGGGCGGCGCGGCGCTTTTCCTCGCGCTTTCGGGCGGCATGCTGCGCGCCGCCAATTCCGCCGGCCGTCCCTTGCCGGAAGGCGACGCCTACGCGCCGTGGTCGCTGTGGAGCGACCCGTCGATCCGCAACACGCCGATGGCCTTGGTCGCGGCCGGCGTTATCGCCGCCAATCCGCATGACACCCAGCCTTGGCTCTTCGCGGTGACCGAGGATTCAATCGAAATCTACGCCGACACCTCACGCCATCTTGGGGCGATGGACCCCTATATCCGCGAGATGCATCTCGGACTCGGCTGCGCCATCGAGAACATGCTCACCGCCGCCGGCCCCAACGGCTATGTCGCAGAACTGGAAGTCGCGCCGGGATCGCTGGTCGACCTGACCGAGCGCAGCAGGCCGATCCTCGCGGCAAGGCTGCGGCTGACGCGGATCGCCGGCGCTGCGCCAGATCCGCGCTACGCGGCCATCCCCGCTCGCCACACCAACCGTTACGCCTACGATCTCGCGCGAGACCCGCCGCAGGATTGGCGCGAATTCACGCGGGCGTTAGGCGCGGATGGCGAGATCAAAATCTTCCTGTTCGACGCAGCTTCGCCGCAACGCCAGCTGTTCGACGAGTCCGTCGTCGAAGCGACGGAAGCGATCATCGCCGACAAGCCGATGATCGCCGACAGCGATCGCTGGTTCCGCGCCTCCTCGCGCGAGATCGACGCCCATCGCGACGGGCCGACCCTCGACGCCGCCGGCCTCTCAACATTCACGCTGATCTTCGCGCATCTGTTTTCGGTGTCGCCTGAGACCGCGCAGCGCGCCTGGCTCGACCAGACCCGCAACGTGCAGCTTGCGACCGCGCCCGTCGCTGGCCTGATCGCCGTGCGCGATCGCTATGATCGTCCGAGCGCGATCGAAGCCGGCCGTATCTGGCAGCGCCTTCATCTGGACGCGACTCTGCGCGGCATAGCGCTGCAGCCGCTCAACCAGCCGATCGAAATGATCGACCGCGAGCGCCAGACCGGCGCCGGTTCCGCGTGGGCTCGGCGGGTCGCCGGGCTGACGGGGGAGGACTGGCAAGCAACCTTCGCGTTCCGCGCCGGATATTCACCGACCAAGGCGAGCGCCAGCCCGCGCCGCCGGCTCGGCGACGTCGTCAGGAGCTAGTCCGCCTCCGCCTTGCCGCGCAGCGACTTGATCGCGCCGCGACGGCTTTTCTCGTCGAGCCGGCGCGTCTTCGACGCTTTGGTCGGCCGCGTCGCGCGGCGTGGTTTGTCGCGTTCCTGCGCCTTGACGATCAGCGCGGCGAGGCGTTCGCGCGCGTCCTCGCGATTGCGCGGCTGACTGGAGAAACGCTGGGCGAAAATGACGATCACGCCCTCAAGCGTCAGGCGCGACCCGGCGAGCTTCATCAGTTTCACCGCGACATCGGCGGGCAGGCTCGGCGAGCGGCGCGCATCGAAACGCAATTCGACCGCGCTCGCCACCTTATTGACGTTCTGGCCGCCGGGGCCGGAGGCACGCACGAAGCTCTCGGCGATTTCGCTTTCGTCGATGAAGAGATCGCCGGCTTTCATCAGAAGTCCTCGGCCGTCACGGCCACTTCCCGCAGCGACCCACGATGTCATCCTCGCGCAAGCAGGGATCCAGCCCTTGCGCCGCTGCGCCCTCGACCAGTCTGGGCCCCCGCTTTCGCGGGGGCGACAGAAGCGACTTACCCCGCCGCTTTCCATTCGCGAATGTCGACGAACTTACCCGCGATCGCCGCCGCCGCCGCCATCGCCGGCGATACCAGATGGGTGCGTCCCTTATAGCCTTGGCGGCCTTCGAAATTGCGGTTCGAGGTCGAGGCGCAGCGTTCGCCCGGCTGAAGCTTGTCGGGGTTCATCGCCAGACACATCGAGCAGCCCGGCTCGCGCCACTCGAAGCCGGCGGCGACAAAGATCTTGTCGAGCCCTTCGGCCTCCGCCTGCGCCTTCACCAGACCGGAGCCTGGCACCACCATCGCGTTGACGCGCGGCGAAACCTTGTGGCCGGCGACGACCTTGGCCGCCGAACGCAGATCCTCGATGCGGCCATTGGTGCAGGAGCCGATGAAGACGCGATCGAGCGCGAGATCGAAAATCTTCTCCCCGCCATGGAGGCCCATATAATCGAGCGCGCGCTTGATCGAGGCGCGCTTCTGCTCGGTCGCGCCGTCTTCGACGCGCGGCACCGTGCCGCCGACCGCGACGACATCCTGCGGGCTGGTGCCCCACGAGACGATCGGCGGCAGATTGGCGGCGTCCAGCCTGACGATCTCGTCGAAATGCGCGCCATCCTCGGTGACCAGCGTCTCCCAATAGCGGCGCGCCTGATCCCACAGCGCGCCCTTCGGCGATTTCGGCCGACCTTCAAGATAGGCGTAAGTCTTCTCGTCGGGCGCCACCATGCCGGCGCGCGCGCCGCCCTCGATCGACATGTTGCAGACCGTCATGCGGCCTTCCATTGACAGGGCGCGGATCGCCTCGCCAGCATATTCGATGACATGGCCCGTGCCGCCGGCCGTGCCGATCTGGCCGATGATGGCGAGGATGATGTCCTTGGCGCCGACGCCGTCCTTTAGCGCGCCGTCGACCACGACCTTCATGTTCTTGGCTTTGGACTGAATCAGCGTCTGCGTCGCCAGCACATGCTCGACCTCGGACGTGCCGATGCCATGCGCCAGCGCGCCGAAGGCGCCATGGGTCGAGGTGTGGCTGTCGCCGCAGACGATGGTCGCGCCCGGCAGCGTGAAGCCCTGCTCGGGGCCGATGATGTGAACGACGCCCTGACGCGGGTCGAATTCATTGTAATATTCGATGCCGAACTCGCGCGCGTTCTCGGCCAATTGCTCGACCTGCAGCCGGCTTTCGGGATCGGCGATGCCTTTGCTGCGGTCGGTGGTCTGAATGTTATGATCGACGACGGCGAGCGTCTTTTCCGGCGCGCGCACTTTGCGCCCGCTCATGCGCAGACCCTCGAAGGCCTGCGGGCTCGTGACTTCATGCACGAGATGGCGGTCGATATAGAGCAGCGACATGCCGTCCGCCCCGGTCTCGACGACATGGTCGTCCCAGATCTTGTCGTAAAGCGTCCGCGCCTTGGTCATCCAACGCTCCCCAAGCCCGCGAGCGGGCCTTTGCGAAGTTGCGAATTCGGCAGGCGTTCTAGGCGCTTTGTGGCAAAGAAAAAAGAGGTACTGGATTCACCAGTCACGCAGTCGCTGGGCCGGCGCCCGGCGGCCGGGCCAGCATCGCCCGCTTGAACCCTTCGGCGGCTTCGCGCGGCAACACGCCATCGAGTACGAGCCGCGACAGACCATGGACCATCGACCAGGCGATCAGCGTCGTCGCCTCGATGTCGCCGCCAAACGGCCCCGGCGCAGAGGCCTCCGCCCGTTTGCGCAACAGCGCGAAGGCGGCGTCGGCCGCGGCGCTCAAGTCGGGATCGGCCGCCTGCGCGGCGAGCAGCGGCGAGAACATCAACTGGAACATGCCGGGCTTGGCGAGCGCAAAATCAATATAGGCCGCGCCCATGCCGGCGAAGGGATCGGCGGCGCTCTGTCCGGCGGCGAGCGCCGCGCCGAATTCGCGAAAGCCTTCGGCCGCCACCGCGGCGAGCAGCGCATCCTTGTCGCGGAAGTGGCGGTAGGTGGCGGTTGGCGAAACGCCGACGCGACGCGCCGCCTCGCGCAGGCCGACAGCCTCGGGGCCGCCCTCGTCGAGCAGCGCGCGCGCGGCGGCGATCAGCGCCGGGCGCAGGGCGCGATGGTGATAGGCCGAACGATTCGAAGTTGACATCGATAACATCATGCCATAGTTTACGCCGTAAACATAGTCCTCCGACTCGGAGAGCCCGCCATGAAGACCTTCCTCGCCGCCCAGATCGGGCTCGCGCCGCTCGCCCTCTTCTGGCTGCTGCTCGGCTTCGCCGGGCCGGGCGTCGCGCTGGCCGTCGGGCTTGCCGCCTCGATTACGATGGCCGTCTGGCGCGCCTCGCGACGCGAATTCTTCGCCATCGAGATCGGCGCGCTGGCGAGTTTTCTTGTCATGGCGGCTTTCGAGGTTGTCGCCCCGGCGGCTTTCGCTCACGCCGCCTTGCCGCTGTCCTTCGCCGGGCTCGGCGTCGCCGCTGCGGTCAGCGTCGCGCTGCGGCGGCCGTGGACCGCCGACTATGCGCGCGCGGCTTTCGCCGCCGAAGCGGCGAGCCCGATTTTCCTCGCCGTCAATATGACGATCTCCGGCCTATGGGCGGCGCTGTTCCTCGCCGACGCGGCGATCCTTGCTTTCGATCTCGGAGGCTATGCGACGACCGGCGTATTCGTCTTCGGCGCCGTCGCCTCGAGCTTCGGGCCGCGGGCGCTCATCCGTTTCGCGCTGCAAAGGCGGATCGCCGCGATGGAGGATTATCGCTGGCCGGCGCCGCATTTCGACGACCCAAAGCAAGATGAAGCAGCGCAAGACCAAGTGATCGATGTCGCAATTGTCGGCGCCGGGATCGGCGGCCTGACCGCCGCCGCGCTGCTCGCCGACGCCGGTCTGAAAGTCGCGGTCTATGAAGCGCATGTCGTGGCGGGCGGCTATTGCCACACCTTTCTGCGCAAGGCGCGACATGACGGCCGTCCCTGTCTTTATCGCTTTGACGCCGGCCCGCATGATTTCTCCGGCGTCCATAAAGGCGGGACCCTCGACGCGATTCTCAGCCGGCTCGGCGTCGCCGACCGGTTGGAATGGCGCCGGCTCGATCACGCCTATATTTTCGCCGATCGCACGATCAATCCGCCACGCGACTGGCGCGAATACGCCGCCGAGCTTGGCCGCATCTTCCCCGCCGAGGCCGCCGGCATCGAGGCCTTGTTCGTCGAGATCAAGGCGATCTACGACGGCATGTTTGCCACCGCCGCCGGCAATGGCGGCGTTCCCGGCCTGCTGCGCAGCGCCGAAGCCATGCTCGCTTTCGCGCGCCAGCACCCTTTCGCCGTGCAATGGATGGAGCGGCCCTTCGACGAACTCATCGCTCGACATGTCGCGCGCCCCGAGGTCAAACGCGTGTTGACCGCGCTGACTAACTATATCAGCGACGGCCGCGAGACACTCTCCTGCGCCGACATGGTTCCGCTCTTCGGCTATTATTTCGACGGCGGCGGCTATCCTCTGGGCGGTTCGCAGCGGCTCGCCGACGCGCTCATCCAGGCGATCGAGACGCGCGGCGGAATCGTCAAGCTCAAGACCCGCGTCGATCGCGTCCTGATCGAAAATGGCCGCGCGACCGGCGTTGCGCTTGCCGACGGGCGGCGCGTCAGCGCGCGCGCCGTGGTTTCGAACGCCGATCCCAAGCGCACGTTCCTCGAACTTGTCGGCCGCGACGCCTTGCCGGTGCGCTTCGCCGACCGCGTCGCCGAGGCCGCGCCGGGCCCTTCGGCCTTCATGCTCCATCTCGGGGTCGATTATATCCCCGATTGCCAGCCGGCGATGCATCTCGAGGACGCCGGCATCGGCGTCGAAGTGCTGACCAAACTCGATCCCAGCGCGGCGCCGGCAGGTCATTCAACCGTCGGGATCTTCAAGCTGATGACCAACGAGGAGGCGCGCGCCTGGTTTCCCGCGACTGGCGGCGACGACTGGAAGACGCTGCGCTTTTCGCCCGACTATGAAGCCAGGAAGCGCGCGGTGGCCGATGCGATGGTCGCCGCCGCTGAAACCGCTTTGCCCGGCCTCGCCTCGCATATCGTCCATCGTTCGGAGGCGAGCCCGATTACCTATGCGCGCTACGATCTCGCAAGCGACGGCGCGATCTATGGCGTTGCGCGCTCGGGGCGAATGCGCGGCGCGAAGAGTCCGATCCGCAATCTCGTCATCGCCGGCGCGGCGACGCACGGGCCGGGCGTCGAGGCGGTCGCCATCTCCGGCGCCTTCGCGGCGGAGGCGCTGGTTCCCGGATTGCTGGCGCGAGCCCCCGCGCAGAACGCGACGCCGGCGGCCGAGCCGCAGACTATGTCTTCGGCGGCTTGATAATGTCGCGCAGATCCCATTTGTCGTCGCCGGCGCCGCCGGAAATATCGTCGACCTTCCAGGCGCCGCCGTCGCGCACGAGTGTGTAACGCACCTCATGTTTGACGTCGCCGCTGTAGAAAGTAGCGACCGCCGCGGCGTCGCCCTCGCCGGCGATCGACAGCTTCTCGACTTGCGGATCCTGCGAATCGGTCACCGGATCGAAATCGAGGATCGGTTCGTTGAGTTTCTTCGATCGCGCGTCCATCGCTTTCAGCGCGGCGCGTAGCGATTTGCTGAGATAGGCGGCGACGCGCTTGTCGTCGAGATTGCCGCTTTGGTAGTCGCCTTTCGGCCCGGCGTAGATTTGATAGATCGCGGTGACGACATCGGCGGGCGCGCCGTCGCCCGCCGCATGTGCGACAAACGGATGCGCCACGAACGGAGCGGCGATCGCGATCGCCGACAGAAAAGCCCTCGTCAATGCGCGCATGGTCTCGCCTCCGATTGCTGGTGCGAACTGTGAGCCGGATGCCGGCGATGTCAACGGGACCGAGGGCCTCTCATCCACTCGACCCTGACGTCAAAACTCGCTAAGCAGGGGCGACGGACGCGGCGCTGGACCCGCGCCGGAAGGGGGAGGATGTCGTGAGACAGCTGCTGCTGTGGGTTCCCTGCGTGATCGCGCTTTGGGCGCCGCTCTACAACATGACCGAGCCGACGCTGTTCGGCATTCCCTTCTTCTACTGGTTCCAGCTTCTCCTGATCCCGATTTCGGCGCTGACGATCTACGCGGCCGACCGCTTGCGGAAGGCGTGAACGATGTTCGATCATCTCAACATCGTCGCGACGAGCGTCTTTGTCGTCTTCTTCGCTCTGGTCACGATTCTCGGCTTTGTCGCCTCGCGCTGGCGCGCCGCCGACCTCAACGAGATCCATGAATGGGGCCTGGGCGGGCGGCGTTTCGGGCCGTGGATCACCTGGTTCCTGCTCGGCGGCGACCTCTATACCGCCTATACCGTCATTGCGATTCCCGCCGTCGTCTTCGCGATCGGCGCCTATGGCTTCTTCGCCGTTCCCTACACGATCATCATCTATCCGTTTCTCTATATGACGATGCCGCGTCTGTGGGCGGTGTCGAAAAAGCGCGGCTACATGACCGCCGGCGATTTCGTGCTCGGCCGCTACGGCAACCGCTGGCTCGAACTCGCGGTCGCGGCGACCGGCATTCTCGCCACGATGCCCTATATCGCGCTGCAGCTCGTCGGACTGGAGAAGGTGATCCTTGCCCTCGGCTTTTCCGGCGAGGGCTGGATGCAGCATGCGCCGATCACCGCCGCCTTCGTCATCCTCGCGCTTTACACGTACAAGAGCGGGTTGCGCGCCCCCGCGATGATCGCCTTCGTCAAGGATGCGATGATCTATATTTTCATCATCGCCGCCGTGATCGTCATTCCGATCGAGCTTGGCGGCTTCGCCAAGATTTTCGCCGCCGCCGACGGCGTCTATGCCGCCAAAGTCGTGGCCACTTCCAAGCCCGCGGGCGTGACGTTAGCGCAAAGCCAGATCGGCCCCTACATCACGCTGGCGCTCGGGTCGGCGATGGCGCTGTTCATGTATCCGCACGCCATGACCGGCACGCTGGCGGCCTCGAGCGGCAAGGCGATTCGTTTCAACACGATGGCGCTGCCGGCCTATTCTTTCGTGCTCGGGCTGATCGCGTTGCTCGGCGCGATGGCGCTCGCCGCCGGCGTCAAGGTCTCCTCGCCCCAGGACGCCGTGCCGCAGCTTGTGCTCTGGGCCTTCCCCGACTGGTTCGCCGGTTTCTGCTTCGCGGCGATCGCGCTCGGCGCGCTCGTTCCCGCGGCGGTGATGTCGATCGGCGCGGCCAACACCTTCACCCGCAACATCTGGAAGCCGTTTATCCATCCGGCGATGACGCCGCGCGAAGAATCGGCGCTGGCCAAGCTCACCTCGCTCGTCGTCAAGATCGGCGCGCTTGCGGTGATCATCTTCATGCCGACCCAGTTCGCCCTCGATCTGCAACTGCTCGGCGGCGTGTGGATGGTGCAGATTTTCCCGGCGGTGATCTTCGGTCTCTATTCGCGCTGGTTCAACGGCTGGGCGCTGCTCTTGGGCTGGGCGGCCGGCATGACCCTGGGCGTTGGGCTATCATGGACGGAGAAAGCGTGGACGCCGCTGCATCCGCTGGCTTGGGACATTCCCTTCTTCGGCCATTTCGATCTCGGCCTGCATTTCGCCGTCTATAACGGCCTGACCGCGCTGATCGCCAATGTCGTCGTCGCAGGCCTTCTGTCGCTTTTCTGGCGGTCGAAGGCGGCCGATCAAACGGCGCCGGCCGATTACGAGGACGAAGCCGTCGCGGCGTGAGGCGCATGGTCGTTAAAACGTCAAATCTTGCCTGAATTCCAAGCACATGACGTGTGAATTGCGATCAGGCGTTCGATTGACTTGGTCGGCGTGCGCGATTAAAGAAAAGTTAACGCAGCAACATGCCTGTCGCGTCGTGGCGGTGGTCGATTTCACGGCGTTGCGAGCGGGATTTTCGGGGGCCTCATGTCGAACGTTTTCGCTCGATCCGCCATCGCTTCATTTGCAATTCTGGCCCTCTCGGCCGTCGCGGCGAGCGCCGCCGACCTGCCGACCCACAAGAGTCCGCCGCCGGCGCCGATGGCGCCTGCCGTCTACAACTGGACGGGCTTCTACATCGGCGGCCAGCTCGGCGGATCCTACGGCGGCAACACTTGGGCTCCGCCGGCGGGCGGCGTCTCGTTCGACGTTGTCGGCACGTCGTTCCTCTACGGCGGACAGCTCGGCTACAATTATCAGATCGGCCAATTCGTCTTGGGCGCCGAGGGCGATCTTTCGGGCCTCGATGTGAAAGCCGACCGAACCTGCATCAACGGTGCCGGCCCCGTCGCGGGCTCGACCTGTCAGGTGACACAGAATTGGCTCGCCTCGGCCCGCGGCCGCGCCGGCGTCGCGATCGACCGTGTGTTCCTTTACACGGACGGCGGCGTCGCCTTCACCGATTATAACTTTGCCGAAACGACCCTTAATGTTCAGAGCTGGAGCGGCGGCCAGCGCACCGGCTGGACCGTGGGCCTCGGAGCCGAATACGCCATCACCGACCACGTCACGGCTGGCGTCGAATATAATTATTATGATTTCGGCTCGGCGATCGGCAGCGGCGGAAACAATCCGACGACGGTCAAGTTCAGCGACGATGAGAACACGCTTGTCGCAAAGCTGAGCTACAAGTTCTGAGTGACTGAAGGCGCGTGAGCGCCATTTGGCGCGTCCGGGAGAAGTGTCATGCTGAGTGCTTTATCTCGGTCGATGCTGGCGTCATTTGCCGCCCTCACCTTATCGGCTGTCGCGGCCAGCGCCGCGGATCTGCCCACCCACAAGAGCGCGCCGCCGCCGGCGCCGATGGCGCCCGCCGCCTTTAGCTGGACTGGTTTCTATCTCGGCGTCGAGGGCGGCGGCGCCTGGGGTCAATCGCGCGCCGATTATCCGCTCGCCGGGCCGGCCGGCTTTCTGCCCTACGATCCGCGCGGCGCCTTCGGCGGCCTCTATGCCGGTTACAACTATCAAATGCCCAATAACTTCGTGCTCGGCGTCGAAGGCGACGTGAACTGGGGCGATATCCGGAACCGCACCTATTACCATACGGTCCCCCAGAACCCCTTGGGCTTTGAGGACACGGGCGTCGGCGACATGAGCTGGTTCGGATCGGCGCGCGTCAGGGCCGGGGTGGCCATCGATCGGTTCCTGCCTTTCGTGACCGGCGGCGTCGCCGTCGCCGAATATCAGAACAGTCTTTTTGCGCTCACCAACCCGCTGTTCACCGGAACTTACAACCACGCTGAAGTCGGCTGGACGCTCGGCGCCGGCCTCGAATATGCGATCACGAACAACATTTCGCTTCGCGCCGAATATCGTTACGCCAACTACGGCGACCAGAAGGACACGCTGGCCACCAACCCGGCTGCGGTGCATGACACGACGCTGTCGACCAACGACGCCAGAGTCGGAATCGCCTACAAGTTCTAGTTCTGCAAGATCGGCGGAATCGCGGCCTGAGCCGTGCCACGCCTTGGCGAGCCGCGATCCCCGCTTACGCGGGGATTTTTTTGCGCCGGCTTTCGCAAGCTGCGGACTGACGGCGTCGCGCGTCGCGAATCGCTATGACCGGCTGCGCCGCTCGCGAATCATGAAATTGTCGAAGGAATATTCGGCGACCTGCCACCAGAGATATTCGTCGCCGCGGAACGCCATATAGGAATCGGCGATCTTCTTGAACTTGGGATTGTCGTTCGACAATTGCGTATAGAGATCCGTGGCGGTCTTGTAGCAGGCCTCAAGCGCCTCCTGCGGAAAGAGCCGCAATTGCGCGCCGCCGACCACGAGCCGTTTCAGCGCGCCAGGATTGGCGGTGTCGTATTTGGCCAGCATCGAGGAATTGGCCATGGTCGCGGCGGCGCGCAGCGCCGCCTGATAGGGCTTGGGCAGCGCCTCAAACTTGTCCTTGGCGACGACCAGATGCATCTGCATCCCGCCCTTCCACCAGCCGGGATAATAATAATTGGGCGCCGCCTTGGAGATCGGCTGCTGCGTGCCGTCTGGTCGATTGCCGAAACGCTCGTCGTCATAGGGGCCGACCCATTCGAACCCGTCGAGCGCGCCCGATTCGAGCGCCGAATAGATGCCGTCCTTGACGGTGGCCACCGGCTCCGCGCCGAGCGTCTGGAACACTTTGCCGGCGAAGCCGCCGATGCGCAGCTTGAGGCCGGAGAAATCGGCGGGCGAATGAATCTCCTTGCGGAACCAGCCGGCCATCTGTCCGCCGGTATTGCCGGCCGGCAGCGCGATGACTTTGCGGTCGGCGAGGAATTCATCGATCAGTGCGCCGCCGCCGCCTTCCTGCAGCCACGCCGCGTGCTGGCGCGCATTCATGCCGAAGGGCGTCGAGGAGGCGAAAACGAAGCTCGGATCCTTGTTCCAATAGTAAGAGAGCGCGGTATGCGCGCAGTCGGCGCGCCCGTCGCCCACCGCGTCGAGCGCTTCGAGGGCCGGCGCGATGTCGCCGGCCGGCGACGGCTTGATGGTGAAATGGCCGTCGGTCATGTCGGAGACGGCGGCGGCGATCGTCTGGGCGCCGCCATAGATGAGATCGAGCGAAGTGGGAAAGCTCGAAGTCAGCGTCCATTGCACGTCGGGCGAGGGATTGGCCAAGGCCGGCGACGCGATTCCGGCGCCCGCCGCCGCAGCCCCTAGTCCCGCGATGAACTGCCGACGTCCCGCCGCCATCCGCTCTCTCCGCCTGTTTTGCGAGCGGCGCCGGTCGCGCCGCTTCAATTTTTTCAGAGTGGTCGGGCTATATCATAATTGCGGCCCAAATTACGGCGCGCTGGGGGCGCGGCTCGCGCTATCGCCTGTCCGCCGTGACAACGCCGACGCCTTCGGTTGGCCGCAGTCCGTTCCTGGATGTCTCGCGCGCCGACGTCGGAAACGCGCTATAGAGCGCCCGCATAAACGCATGCGGCGACGAGGAGACGAACATTGGCAAAGGTGGCGTTTCTCGGACTGGGCGTCATGGGCTACCCGATGGCCGGCCATCTCAGGGGCCGCGGCGGCCATGACGTCACCGTCTATAACCGCACCGCCGGCAAGGCGCAGACATGGGTCGGCCAGCATGGCGGCGCGGCAGCGCCGAGCCCGCGCGAGGCGGCGCGGGGTCGCGACATCGTCTTTGCCTGCGTCGGCAATGACGACGATCTGCGCTCGGTGACGCTCGGCGCTCAGGGCGCCTTCGCCGGCATGGCGCGCGGCGCGATCTTCGTCGATCACACCACCGCTTCCGCCGAAGTCGCGCGCGAATTGTCGCGCGAAGCGGCCAAGCTCGGGCTTGGCTTCATCGACGCCCCGGTGTCGGGCGGCCAGGCGGGCGCCGAAAATGGCGCGCTCACCGTGATGTGCGGCGGCGACACGGAAGCCTTCGCCAGGGTCGAGCCGGTGATCGGCGCTTACGCGCGCGCCTGTCGTCTGATGGGTCCGTCGGGCGCCGGCCAGCTCGCCAAAATGGTCAATCAGATCTGCATCGCCGGTCTCGTTCAGGGCCTCGCTGAAGGGTTGCATTTCGCCAAGCGCGCCGGGCTCGACGGCGAGCTGCTGGTCGAGGTCATCTCCAAAGGGGCGGCGCAATCCTGGCAGATGGACAATCGCCACAAGACGATGCTCGCCGGCAAATTCGATTTCGGCTTCGCCGTCGACTGGATGCGCAAGGATCTGGCGATCTGCCTCGACGAAGCGCGGCGCAACGGCGCCCATCTGCCGGTCGCGGCGCTGGTCGACCAATTCTATTCCGACGTGCAGACGATGGGCGGCGGCCGCTGGGATTCGTCGAGCCTGATCGCCCGGCTCGACAAATAATTCACCGCTCGTTTCTGAACGGCGTCGGGCGCGGCGGCGGCAGCGGCGGGAATTTCAGATCCGGGTTCGCCGGCGTTTCAGCCGCAGACGAGATCGCGCGCGACACGCCCAATGGAGGCTTGAGCGGCGCCGGGCGCGGCGGCGGCCGCGGTTCGATGCCGCCCGGCAGCGGCGGCGCCGTGATGATCGAAGCCAATGGCTCTGGCGCGCCCGGTGGCGCGCGACCGTCGCGACGCCCACCGTCGCGATAGGCGCGGGCGCCGGGGATCAGCGGCAGGGCGACAGCGAGCGCCGGCAACAGGCCGACAGACACGGGCGGCGCGGGCGGCGGCAAATGACGCCAATCGTCGTCGGCGCTCGGCGCGAGATCGAGTGGCGGCCCATAGTCGGCCCCGGCGAAGTTAAAGACCGGGCGCTCCGCATCCGCGAGTTCGTTTGCCGGCGGCGGCGGCAGATCCTCGTAGCTCAGCGGCGCGAAGCCGTCGGGCGGCGCGGTCGGCGCGCTCAGGATCGCCAGACGGCGCGCGGCGTCGGCGACATGCGGCCCATGCCTGTAGCGCGCGAGATAGGTCCAATAGGCGGGCGGCATATCGAGCGCGACGGCGCGCCGCCAGTAGAGCGCCTCGCGCCGCGCCGCCAGCATCGCCCGGACGCGCCGCGCCTCGGGCGCATCCGGATCGGCGGCGAGAAAATCGGAATAGCCAGCCAGCGTGTCGCGCGCCAGCGCGCCGACATAGGCCTGACCGGGCGGCAATTCACGGATTGGCTTCAGCGCGTTCTCGGCCAAGGCGGCGACGATCGCCGGCGCCGGCGCGTCGCCCGCGAGCTCGAAAACATAATAGGGCACGGCAAGTTTCGAGGCGCTCCAGGGGAGTTGGCCGCCGCCGGTCTCGGCATTGACCCGCACGCGCACCTGCGCCAGCGCGTCTTCGATCGGCACGCCGCCCTGGCGCATCGCGCCGGCCAGCGCATGCGCGTAGGCGCCATAGGGGCCCGGTTCGTCGCCGGCGACCGCGCCCGGCGCGGCGTTAAAGGCGATCAGCTCGCCTTCGTCAGGCTCGACCAGGGCGAGCCCACCGGCGAGCGGCGGCCCCTCAGCGGCATAGGGGCCGGCGCGCGCCGCGTCGAGCACGACGATGCGCGCGCGGCCCGGCTCGGCCGAAAGCGCATGGGCGAAATCGGAAATGCGCACCGCCTCGATTGGCACGTCGGAATCGCGCGCAATCTCCGCGTCGACGGGCGCGAAGAAATTCTCGCCCTCATATTGCACGCCGCGACCGGCAAGATAGACGAAGGCCTGCATATCGGGGCCGATCGCCGCCGCTCTCGCGAGGAAATCGCGCAGCGACTCCCGCAGCGATTTTTCATCGAGATCGCGCGCGCCCGCGACGTCGAAACCGGCGGCCTGCAGCGTCTGGGCAACCAGCGCCGCGTCATTGACCGGCGTCGTCAGCGTCGCGTCGGCATAGGCGGATTCGCCGATCACCAGAGCGATGCGCGGATTGACCGGCGCGGCCGATTGCGCCCGTATCGGCGGCGCACCGCCGCCGGCGATCAGCGCGGCCGCCAGCAGAGCCAATCGCAATCGCGCCATGGCCAGCCCTCGCCCGCACGGCAGACCGCAGAGTGCGGGTCTTCGTTAATCGGACAATGCGACTGAACCGCGTCTGAACGGCGCCGCCCCCACGGCCCGGCCATTGCCTCAATTATGAACGGCGAAATGCGCGTTCGCGCGCGGATTTGCGCGACTTTCGTAGTCGCTCGTTAACGATTAACGGCGATGATCCCGCCACAGTCAGCGTGCGCGCGTCGGGCGGTCATGGTCGAGGTTGGGGCGGAAAGACTAGACAAGGGTCGCGCGAGCGATCCGGCCGCCTCGGCGCGGCGGCGGGCGATGACGCTTAAATTGCGTCAGGCGCGTCAGGCGCTCACCACCGATTCCATCGATTTCGGCAGCCAATACGCCTCGCTGGCGCGGCTCTTCGCCAATTCGATCACCGGCGCGACGCCGGTGATCGCGCTGGTCGCCCTCGCCGTCGGCGCGATCGCCTGCGCCTGGGTGCCGCCGGCCAAAGTGGCGAGCTGGGGCATGTTGCTCGCCGCCTCGCTCGCCGTGCGCTACGGGCTGGCGGTCGCCTTTCTCGACACGCCGGATATGGAGCGCGCCTCGCCGTCCTGGCGGCGCAAATTCATCGCCGCCGAGACTTTCGCCGGCTCAAGCTGGGCGCTGCTGGTCGTGCTGCTGCTGCAGGCGCCCGACGTCAATGCGCGCACTTTCGTGCTGGTGGTGCTGCTGCTGGTCGCCGGCATGACGGCGATGGTCGCCTCCGCCATTCCCTTCGCGGTCGCCGGCGGTCTGCTGCCGATGGCGATCGGCATCGTCTATGTGCTGGGGCCGGCGACGCGCGAACAGGCTCTGCTGATGTCGGCGCTCTGCGTCGGCATCCTCGGCTATTTCGTCGTGCTCGCCAATCGCCTGCATCGCACGTCGCTTGCCGGCCTCTCCTTCCAGGCCGAGAAGGACGCGCTGATCGCCGAACTCGAACAGGCCAAGCTCAATTCGGACGAGGCGCGCCGACGCGCCGAAAGCGCCAATCTCGCCAAGTCGCGTTTTCTCGCGACCATGAGCCATGAGCTGCGCACGCCACTCAACGCCATCCTCGGCTTCTCGGAAGTAATGAAGGCGGAATTATTCGGCGCCCATTCCGTTCCGTCCTACAAGGATTATTCCAACGACATTCATTCGAGCGGCCAACATCTGTTGATGCTGATCAACGAGATCCTCGATCTGTCGCGCGTCGAGGCGGGCCGCTACGAATTGAAAGAGGAATCGGTGTCGCTACAGGGCGTCGTCGAGGAGTGCCGCCATCTTCTGTCGATGCGCGCCAAGACCCGCAACATCACGATTGTCGAACAGCTCGACGCCAATCTGCCGCGCCTTTGGGCGGATGAGCGCGCCGTGCGTCAGGTGACGCTCAACCTGCTCTCCAATGCGATCAAGTTCACGCCGCAGGGCGGAACCATCACGCTCAAGGTCGGCTGGACGAGTTCGGGCGGCCAATATCTGTCGATCCGCGACACCGGGCCGGGCATCGCCGAAGACGAAATCCCGATCGTGCTCTCCTCCTTCGGGCGCGGCTCGCTGGCGCAGAAAAACGCCGAGGAGGGATCGGGCCTCGGCCTGCCGATCGTCAAAGGTCTGGTCGAATTGCATGGCGGCGAATTCGTGCTGAATTCGAAAGTCCGCGAAGGCACCGAAGTCATCGTCATCTTCCCGCCCGAGCGGGTGATGGACGCGCTGCCGCAGCTCGACCCGCACGCGCCGCCCGAACCAAGCGCGGAAGAGATCGCTGCGCGCCGCGCGCGCCGCTGGGGACGTAAGGCGGCTTAAGGCCTATCGCCGCCCGTCGCGTCTCGCTTCTGCGTCATCGCGAGCGACGAGCGAAGCGATCCAGACGAAGCGGCGGCCGCAATTCGAAAGCCTGGATTGCTTCGCGTTGCTCGCAATGACGGGGACCATTCAAGCCGACCGCTTCGAGTTCCCGGCCTTCAGCCAAGCGCCGCTCACTGCCGTCATGCCCGGCCTTGGGCCGGGCATCCACGACTCGACACTCTAGTCTCCGCAGTGTGCTCCGACGGAACCGCGTGGATGGCCAGGACAAGCCGGGCGATGACGGCAGAGGGATGGGCGTCGCAGAAATCGCTTTAATTTTCAGATAGTTGAACGTCTTCTGTTTCAGAAATTCTTGACAAAAGAACAAAACAAGAACATCGTCGCTGGCTATCAGAGCTGCAGCGGAAGAATGGACCTCTCGTCGATCCAAATGTTCCGACTTTCCCGGCGCGGGCTGGGCGGGCTCGCTTGCGACGAGACAGGCGTCGCGTTGGGTGCAGCGGAACTCGTGCGCGCCGACGTCGATGCAATGGGACGACGCCGCTGCGAGACCCTGCCGCCGACGACGCTCGGTCGCATCCTCGACGCCGCCTACGGGCCTCGGCCGGAGGCCGTTGTTCTCCGTCTTCACCGCGCGCTCGGCCGCGCGGCAAGGGCGCTCGAAGCAGGCGATCTTTGCCTTGCCGGGATCGAGGCTGTCCTGCTTCGCCTCCCCGACCCGACGCGCGAGGCGCTGGAGAAACTCGCGGAATTCGCGAGACTAGAAAAATGGGGAACGGCTTGGCAAAACCAGCCGCGCTTGCCGGCCGGACAGACTGGCGGCGGTCAATGGACGACGGAAGACTCTGCCGACGCACCCGTCGTCGGCGCCAAACCGGCGATGCTGAGAGCAGACCAAAATCAGGCGCCCAGAGTCGACGACGGCGTCTATCGACCGGCAAGCGACGACGCGCATGTCACTCTGACGGGTGGCGCGGAGGAAGATGAACCGTCGCGTCGATCGAACGGGCCGCCGGACGACTATACGCGTCTTGAAGACGTGTTCCCCGGTCTGCGTGACGCGCCCGCCGCGGGTATTCCCCTAATGCCGGTCGACCATTTTCTAAGCTTCAGCGCTATGTCTGATGAGGCCGAACTTGAAGGGGCCGAAGGTCAATACTATGGACGCATCGCCGACATCAAAAGGATTGACCCGTCCTTCGTCGACAACACTTTGCTGCCGGAAAAGGGGTTCGCGGCGCTCGATTGGCAAGGCCGCGCGGATGTCATCAACGGCCTGCGTCTGCAACTCGCGGCGACAAAATATCGTATGCTGGGCGACATAGGACCGCTTCAAGTCCAGACTCTGCGCTTTCTGCAAGGCGCCGTCGACAAGGCTTACGCGGAGGCGGTAAGCGCTGCAGATGCCGGCCGCCTTGAGCCAAGGTTGTCGCGAGCGCAAGCAATCGGCGATGCGATTGATCGCGCGGTTCGAAAAGAGCTCCGGCAAGAGTTTGCGCTCGATTCCGTGCCCTATGGTCCACGTCAGAACGTCACGATCAATAATCGCGACCATGAGACAACCGAGACCGGGGCCAGCTACCGGATTCCGGACGCGAGGCTCGGTGACGCCGCCTATGACTGGTCGCTCACCTATAAGACTATTGGTGACTCGCAAATTCGCGCCTTCTTCCGAGCCGATTCGCAGCCGAGGGCGGTGATCATCATCCGTCCCAGCGAGCTCGGCGGTTTCTACTTGATTCCCCGACCGACCGACGATTGGCTTTATCGCGGACTGTGGAGCGGCATATGAATCGGGCAAAAATGTATATCCCGCAGAACATCTCGGAGCTGTTGGATCTCACCACATCCATGCTCCTGTCCGCGCCGAGGTTCCTCGATAAGACCGGGTATCGACCGTTCCTGAATTTGGATTATGTTTTCGAACAATTGCATGCGGGGCTGGCTCAAAATCGCCAACGGCTCGGCGAGGAGCGTTACGGTCGACTGCTGGAAATGTCCGATCAGATTAGGGCGCTGTTCGAGGCCGACCCCGACGACAAGACGGGCCAGACGCTGCAGGGCTGCAAGGTCATCCATCAGATGAACGACATCCTGCGAAGCGCCCTGAGAAAATCCTGAGCGCGACCGTCGCGCTTGCACACCTCCGATGGCGGAGGAGAAATAGTCGCGTCTGATTCTGTGATCGTCATGCCAGCGAAGGCGGTCATCCGCCATCTACCTTTTCCCCTTGCGGGAGAAGGTGAGCGCGCGCAGCGCGGCCGGATGAGGGGTCTGCCGCGCGCGGTGATCATCATCCGTCCGAGCGCATTCGGACCACAGAGCAGTTACTTGATTCCCAGACCGATCGACGATCTGTTGTGAAGGGCCCCATGATACCGGTCAAAATGTATGTCCCAGAAAACGTGAACGAGCTCCTCGATTTCGTGATCGCCATGCAAATCGAGGCGCCCAAATTTTTGGATAGAACGGGGTACATGCCCTTTATCAATCTGAACTACACGTTCCAGCAGTTGCGTGAGGGTTTTTCCAAGAGCCGGCGACGGCTCGGCGAGGAGCGTTACCAGCAACTGTCGCAAATGTCCGATCAGATGCGGGCGCTGTTCGCGGCCGATCCAGACGACAAGACTGGCGAGACCACGAAGGGACGCGAGATGATTTATGAAATGGAGCGCATTTTGCGAAGCGTCCCGAGAAAATCCTGATCGGCGAGTGTCCCTTCCGCACCGACAATCACGAAGGGGGCGCGCGCCGCGCGAGGCGCTGGGGGCGGAAAGCGGCGTAGGGGCTTCGCTTCGCCAGCGGTGTCACGCCCGCGACGGCGGGCATCCAGCCTTTCTCAGTCATGCTCTCCACCGCTGGATTCCCGCTTGCGCGGGAATGACGGATGTCGCCTCGCTTCCACGTCATCGCGAGCGACGAGCGACGCGATCCAGACGAAGCTACGGCCGCAATTCGAAAGTCTGGATTGCTTCGCGTTGCTCGCAATGACGACAGAGGCCCGGCCTTCCACGACTCAATGCTTTGGTCCCCACTCCGCGCTGCGACGGAAACGCGTGGATGGCCGGGACAAGCCCGGCCATGACGGTTGAAGATCGGTAGCCTGACGCCTCGGCGAGGCTGGGTAGCGAAACCCTTCTCCCATTGCGGGAGAAGGCGGACGCGCGAAGCGCGGCCGGATGAGGGGTCTGCCGCGCGGTGATCATCATCCGACCGAGCGCGTTCGGCGGTTTCTACTTGATCCGCCGGCCAACCGATGATTGGCTTTATCGCGGACTATGGAGCGGCGCATGAATCCGGCCAAGATGCACATCCCGCAGAATATCTCAGAGCTTTTGGATCTCACCACGTCCATGCTCCTATCTGCCCCTAAGTTCCTCGATAAGACGGGGTATTTGCCGTTCCTGAATTTGGACTACGTTTTCGAACAATTGCATGCGGGACTGGCCCAAAATCGCCAACGGCTTGGCGAGGAACGTTACAACCGGCTTTTCGAAATGTCCGGTCAGATCAGGGCGCTGTTCGAGGCCGACCCCGATGACAAGACGGGCCAGACGCTGCAGGGCTGCAAGGTCATACATCAGATGAACGACATCCTGCGAAGCGCCCTGAGAAAATCCTGATCGCCGACCGACGCGCTCGCGCATGTAATCGCGCAGAAGGCGCGCACCAGTTGCGATGCAAGACGGCGGTGTACGCGATGCGCCTCAACTCCACCTCGGTCATGCCCGGCCTTGGGCCGGGCATCCACGACTCGACGCCCTGGTCTCTGAAGCGCGTTGCAATGGGACGCGTGGATGGGCGGGATAAGCCCGGCCATGACGGTTGAAGGCTCGAAGGCCCGACGCCACGGTGAAGCTTGGCGGCGAAACCCTTCTCCCCTTGCGGGAGAAGGTGGACGCGCGAAGCGCGGCCGGATGAGGGGTCGGCGCGCCAGCGCCTCACTCTGGTCCCCCCGCCTGCGTTCCGGGCAAGGGCGGAAGGCTTGTCTTGCAAATGTCAGCTATGCTCCGATGCCTTCGGGGGGAGCCTTCAATGCAACGGAAACACATCGCCGCCGCGGCGCTTGCCGTCTCTCTTTCTGGCTGCGTCACAACTTCGATGCAGGGCTACGCCGATAGGGACTTGCCTGCACACCCTGTGACACATGTTGCGGTGCTCGTTGGTGCGCCGCTGCCGCTTTCGCAAGCGTTGGTGGCGGATTTAACTTCCGAAGCGGCCAAGGTGAACATCACAGTCGAGGATGCGCTGACAATTTTCCCGCCGACGCGGCAGTATGCCAACGATGAGATCAAGCGCGAATTGAAGGATCGTGGGATTGATGGCGTTCTAACCGTCAATGTCGGCGACACTGGCGTGATGCAACAGTATGCCGGCACCCTACTCAGCGGAAGTTACTCTGGTTCGATGACCGGTACGAGCACGGTCAACAGCTACGGAGGATTTTCTACCGCCACCTACTCCGGCGTATCCTCTGGGATTGTTCAAGGTTCGGCTGTCCCGATTTATAGGCAGAGTCGCCAAACGACTTTTTCCGCAACGCTCGCTGACCCTTCCACTGGAAGAAATCTTTGGGTCGGCAACGGGGAAATAGACGCTTCAGGAAAATTGTTCGTGGGAGTTGAGACTGGAGCTTCAAAAACGGCGCAATCGATTTTGTCCGATTGGCAGGCGAAGGGCGTCACCGCCCCACCGAGTTAATCCAGCTATCGTACTACCCTACCTCTTCACCCCTACCCCCGCGACATAGGTCTGCGTCACCGCGCGATCGTCGCCCATCATGATCAGCGCGAAGAGCTCCTCCTCCAGATCGCCGTCATGCGATTCCATACGATGCGCCATCGCCGGCGTCGCGCGCGAATCGAGCACGACAAGATCGGCCTCATAGCCCGGCTCGATGCGGCCGATGCGGCCATCGAGCGACAGCGCGCGCGCATTGCCGAGCGTCATCTGATGGAAGGCCTGCAGCGCCGGCCACGACTGGCCGTTCATCTGCAACACCTTATAGCCCTCGGCGGCGGTCGCCAGCATCGAATAGCTGGTGCCGCCGCCGACATCCGTCGCCAGCGCGACGCGCGCGCCGGCTTCATCGAGCCGCTGCTTGTCGAAGAGGCCGGAGCCGAGGAAGAGGTTCGACGTCGGGCAGAAGGCGGCGACCGAGCGGCTGCGCGCCAGACTCGCGAGTTCGGATTCTTCAAGGTGAATGCAATGGCCGAAGATCGAGCGTGGCCCCAGGAGCCCGAAGCGCTCATAGACGCCGAGATAGGTTTTCGAGCCGGGAAACAGCCGCTTCACCAGTTCGATCTCGGCGAGATTCTCGTCGAGATGAGTCTGCAGATAGGCTTGCGGGTTCTCGCGCAGCAGCGCGCCGGCGGCTTCAAGCTGCGCTTCGGTCGAGGTGACGGCGAAGCGCGGCGTGATGGCATAATCGAGCCGGCCGCGGCCGCGCCAGCGGGCGATCAGCGCCTTGCTCTCGTCATAGCCGCTTTGCGCAGTGTCGCGTAAGGCCGGCGGCGCGTTGCGGTCCATCATCGCCTTGCCGGCGATCATCCGCGCGCCGCGCCGCTCGGCCTCGACGAAGAAGGCTTCGACCGATGCGGGATGCACCGTGCAATAGACGCAGGCCGTCGTCGTGCCCTGGCGGAACAATTCGTCGAGAAAGAAACGCGCGACCACGGCGCTATGGGCCGGATCGACGAACCTCTGCTCCTCAACGAATGTGTATTTGTTGAGCCAGTCGAGCAGTTGCGCGCCATAGGAGCCGATGACGCGCGTCTGCGGATAGTGGATATGCGCGTCGATGAAGCCGGGCAGCACGAGCTTGCCGCGATGATCGTCGATCGGCGCGCCGGGCGGCGCGCTCTTGAGGATCACGCTTGCCTCGCCGACCATGGCGATCGCGCCATTTTCGACGAGGATCGCGCCATCGTCGATCAGCCGCCAGGCGTCGGCGCCGGCGAGACGCGGATCGTCGCGAAAGCTGAGCAGCCGGCCGCGAATGATTCGCGCGCTCAAGCGCCGATCTCCGCCATGATGCTGGCGATGCGCAGCGTGGCGATGCGATCGATCTCGGCCAGCGCCGCGACGGTCTCGGCCGCTGGATCGCGCTTCAGCCGCGTTTCGAAAGCGGCGAGAATGTCGGCCTTGCTTTTGCCCTTCACCGCGATGATGAAGGGGAAGCCGAAGCGGGCGCGATAGGTGGCGTTGAGCTCGCTGAAGCGCTTCAGCTCGTCGGGCGCGAGACGATCGAGCCCCGCCCCACTCTGCTCGCGATTGGAATCCGCGGTCAGCCCCTTGGCGAGGGCCAGCTTGCCGGCGAGATCGGGATGGGCGGCGATCAGAGCCGTCTTCTGCGCCTCGCTCCCCGCCGCCGCTGCGCGCGCCATCGCCGCGGCGAGACCTTCGGGCGCGTCGGCTGCGCTGCTCAGGCCCGCCTCATAGGCGGCCTCGGCGATCCATGGCGAATGCTCATAGACACCCCCGAAGCGTTCGACGAAGAGCGTGCGGGTCAATCGCGACGGCTTCCAGCCGCCCGCCGGCGGGTGATGCGCAATCCAGTGGCGCGCGATGTCGAGGCGCGTCGCGATCCAGACTTTCTCGTGGCCGAGCGCGTAATCGAGAAAGCGCGCCAGCGAGGCGGCGCGCCCCGGCCGGCCGACGAGGCGGCAATGCAGGCCGATCGACAGCATTTTGGGCGCCGTCGCGCCCTCGGCGTAAAGCGTGTCGAAAGCGTCGCGCAAATAAGCGAAGAACTGGTCGCCCGAATTGAAGCCCTGCGCCGCCGCAAAACGCATGTCGTTGGAATCGAGCGTATAGGGGACGATCAATTGCGGCCCCTTCGGTCCCTCAATCCAATAGGGCAGATCGTCGGCGTAGCTGTCGGCACAATAGAGAAAACCGCCTTCCTCGCAGCCGAGCGGGATGGTGTTGATCGACGAGCGGCCCTGATAGAAGCCGAGCGGCCGCTTGCCGGCGACCTGCGTGTGGATCCTAACCGCGTCGGCGATGTGCTTCGCCTCCAGTTCGCGCGGCGTGTCGCGATAGTCGATCCACTTATAGCCATGGGTGGCGATCTCCCAGCCAGCTTCATTCATCGCCGCGACGGCCTTAGGATTGCGCGCCATCGCCGTCGCCACCGCATAGGCGGTGACGGGAAGATCGCGCTCGGTAAACATGCGATAGAGCCGCCAGAAGCCGGCGCGCGAACCATATTCGTAGATCGACTCCATATTCATGTGGCGCATGCCCGGCCAGGGCGCGGCGCCGACGATCTCGGAGAGAAAGGCTTCCGAGGCCGCATCGCCATGGAGGATGTTGTTCTCGCCGCCCTCCTCGTAATTGACGACGAATTGCAGCGCGACCCGCGCCCCGCCGGGCCAGGCGGCGAAGGGCGGCGTGCGGCCATAGCCGACCATGTCGCGCGGATAGGCTTCGCTCATACGCTTCCTCTTTGCCGCGCTCGCGCGTTGCTTCGCCCAGCCGCCTGAGGGGGCGGGCGAGTTTGCGTCAGCCCGGCAGGCGGGTCAAAGCGAGAGGTCAGTCGTCTTTCGACAGGGGGATCGCCGAGGTCGGCGTGTTGTCGACATCGTCGTCGGCCGGCAGCACTGGCGCGGGCGCGGGTCTCACATCGAAACTGACCGGCGGCGGCGCGGACACCGCGGGCCCGCGCAGATCGAGCGGGCCGCCGCCGCTCGGCTTCATGCTGGCGCGGGCGACGTCCATCGGCTCGTCGAAATTGGGCGCCGGCGGCAGGCCATCGGGCGCAGCCTGCGGCGGCTGCAGATCGGGCGGCGGCGTCGGCTTGCAGTAGCGGCGCGGGCCTGTGCTGGTCGTCCCATGCATCGCCAGATCGAGATGGAAATGATTGTAGTGGAAGACATCGGCGCCGGGGCCGAGCACGGTGGTGAAATGCTGGCAGGCGCCGGCGTGAACCTCGCGTAAGAAGGCGGCCTCCTGCGTGTCGCTTCGCTTCCAGTCGCGCACGATCGAGATTTCGCGCCCGTCGGCGAGCTTGAAGCCGGAAACGTCGATGGCGTTGCCGAAGGAATGTTCGGACAATTGCGCGCCGGCGAGATTGTCGACGGTGCGGCAGGAATAGGCGCCGAAGGCCTCAAGCTCGACGACATTCTCGCCGAAATTCTGCTGCGCGTAAGGCTGAACGACGTCGGCGAGCCAGCCCTCCAGCGCCGCGACCATCGGACAGTCGATCGTCACCGGCTTGTCGACGCTCACTGCGCCGTCGGCGAGCGCCGCGAGCTTGAGCGGACGGGTCATGCCGCAAATGCCCGGACCGTCGATTTCGGGCAGCGGCGCGATCGAGGCCGAGGGCCTCACCAGCCCGCGCTCGAAACAGGCGTTTTCCGCTTGCGCGCGCCAGGCGGGACGCTCCGCGCGCTCCAGCCAGCCGCAGCCGGCGAGCGAGAAAAGAGCCGCCCCCGCCGCGACTTTTGGCCAAACGCTACGCGCCATTTGGCCAAAATGCCCGCTTTGCCTAAAGAAAGGCTAAACCATTGCCGCGGCCATGCTTGCGCCGCAGTTCGCCGCCACAGGGGCTCCGCTAAAACCCCTGATC
The DNA here is from genome assembly GCA_004799435.1 of Bradyrhizobium sp. Lineage (GTDB taxonomy): Bacteria > Pseudomonadota > Alphaproteobacteria > Rhizobiales > Beijerinckiaceae > Roseiarcus. The sequence continues at coordinate 218 of SSMV01000029.1, read as the reverse complement.
CGCAAGCCCTCGCCGGCAGGCCGCCGATCTTGAGACGTCAATCTGAGGCTTGGAACGGTCCGTGACTGTCGCATCGTCCCGCTTTCGACCGGCGCAGATTGTCCTGGCGGCGGCTTTCGCCCTCGCCCCCGTTGCGGCCTCGGCCCATCCCCATGTCTGGGTGACCGTCAGGAGCCAAATCGGTTTCTCGCCGGACGGAAAGGTCGCCTCCGTCACCC
>SSMV01000028.1 GCA_004799435.1 Bradyrhizobium sp. | reverse complement strand
ATAAAAATCATAAAATTCGATCGCCGTGCCGATCAGGCTCGCCAGAACGATGCGGCCGGTTCCGATTTTTGTCTCCTCCGTAGCAACACCCGTCTGTTGCAGCATCGTTTCCCCCCTCGCCACGCCGATTTTTGTCGATTTGCCGCCATAACTGGTTGATTGGCGTCATTGTCGCCCGGCGTCGCGGCTATGACAATCACGCGTCAAAATTGCAGATTCGCCGGGGTCCGGCTTGCGCGACGCGCTGCAAACGACTAAATCATTGCGCTCGGGCTTCGGCCGAACGACTTGGCCTCGGCGCCTCCCGCGTCAGACTGACGACCTTCCCCAAAACTCGAAACTCACTGGCCGCTCGCGCGGTCCAAGGCACGCTCTAGACTAGAAGTGGAATATCGCATGGCGCAGGGAACCGTTAAGTGGTTCAACGGACAAAAGGGCTTCGGCTTCATCCAGCCCGATGACGGCGGCAAGGACGTTTTCGTCCATATCAGCGCCGTTCAGCGGGCCGGCCTCGCCGACCTCGCCGAAGGACAGAAAGTGTCCTTCGAAGTGGTTGCCGACCGCCGCACCGGCAAGTCCTCGGCCGACAACCTCCGGGCGCTCTGATCCAAGATCGCAATTGCCGCCGCGCCTGACGCGGCGGACGAAAGATAAACGGCCCGCGTCGGTTCTCCGGCGCGGGCCGTTTCTTTTATGCGACGAGGTCTGGCGTATCGGGCGTCAGCGCGTCTGGCCGGCTTCCCAGCCGATGATCGCCTGCTTGCGCGCCAGCCCCCAGTGGTAGCCGGTGAGTGCGCCAGAGCGACCGATCACGCGATGACAGGGGACAACGAAGGAAATCGGGTTGCGCCCGACCGCCGCGCCAACTGCGCGCGCCGCCTTCGGTTTGCCGAGACATCGCGCGATATCGGAATAGGTTGTCGCGGCGCCCATCGGCACGGCGAGCAGCGTCTCCCACACTCTAACTTCGAAATCGGTGCCGATCATCACGATGCGCAACGGCGTTTCGGGGCGCCACAGCCGCGAATCGAAGATGCGCGTCGCAAGGGCGGCGGTCGCCTCCGTGTTTTCGATGAATTCTGCGCGTGGCCAGCGCCGACGTATGTCTTCAAGCGCAGCGGCGCGACCGCCCTCGTCGACGAAGCCGAGGGCGGCGAGACCGCGCGGCGCGGCGACGACGATCGCTTCGCCGAATGGCGAGGGATGGAAGCCGAAGGTAAGCGTCAGGCCATCGCGCCGATAATCGCCGGGCGTCAGCGATTCATGAGCGACAAAGAGGTCATGCAGGCGGCTCGGACCGGAAAGGCCGACGTCATAGGCCGTCTCCAGCACGCTCGCCGAATCGCGCAGCCGCTCGCGCGCCCGCTCGATTGTGATCGCCTGCAGGAAGGCTTTGGGCGTCAGGCCGGCCCAGCGCTTGAAAACATGCTGGAAATGCGACGCTGAAAGCCCGACGTGATCGGCGATCGCCTCGATCGAGGGCTGATCGCGCCAGCGGGTGGAGATGAATTCAATTGCTTTGCGCACCACCGAATAGTCGGCGGCGGGGGCGATTTCGGTCGCGGGAAAGTCGAGCATCGGCGCAATTCCTTCGGTCACGGGCGCCATTATCTCCTTTCGCGCGTGAGGCGCGACCCGAAAACGACTGCGAAAGCGTCTTTCGTGTCAGTCCTTCGGCCTTAATCCCGCTTGTCGGCGACCGCGCCCCAGCCCCATTCGAGCAGCGGCGCCGCGTCGCGGGCGAAGGCGGCGATATCCTCGGCCAGCGCCGGCTTGGCGAGACGCGCGTCGGGGATCGGCCGCGAACAGATGAAAGACCGGTTGAGGAGGGCGGCGGCGATTTCCTTATCGTCGATCTCTTCGAAACCACGCGGGGCGCGCGTCATCGCATGGTCTTCGCTCAGCGTCAGCTTCGCTTTGGCGAGCTTGGCGATCATGGCGCGCCAGGCCTTGGGCGCGCGCACGATCGCCCGGCGCAAATTCGCTAAGGCGTCGGGTTCGGGCTGATAGAAGCCCGCTGCGGCAAAGCAGCCGTCGCCGGCGATATGGATGTAGACGAGGCCCGGATCATATTTGGCCCCGCTTCTCGTCAGCACCGCGCCGGCGTTGGTTTTATAGGGGCTCTTGTCCTTGGCGAAGCGCACGTCGCGATGGATGCGAAAGAGCGACGCCTTGCGGTCGCCCCTGAGCGGCGTCTTGAGCTTGGCGAAACGCGTAGAAAGCTCCTCGACCAGATCGCCGAGCGGGTCTTTGACGTCGCCTTCGTAAATCGCCCGGTTGGCCTCGAACCATTCCTTGGTCTGGTGGAAGGCGAGCGCCTTGAAGAACGGGACGGCCTGCGGGCCGAAGCCAGAAAAAGCCATGGCCGAAAGTTCCTCGCCGTTGCCTCGCCGCCGTCAGGCCGGTGGCTTCAGCCCGAGCGAGCCGCCGATCAGCCGATCGAGGAGGCGCTTGGGCAGCAGGCTCGGAATCGTGAAGTTGGAGAAGCGATTGCGTAGAATGGCGTAGCGCGCCTTGGGCTTGGGCGCGGTCAGCGCAATCCGGATCGCCTCGCCGATATCTTCGGCCGGCAGGCCTTTGCGGCCGCCGGCGATGAAGCGAGCGAGGAATTTGGACAAGGCGGGGGCGAAATCGGTGTTGGCGTAGCGGCTCTGGTCGCCGCCCTCGGCCTTGTCCCAGATCGGCGTGAGGACCGCGCCGGGGCCAATGGCGATCACGTCGATGCCATAGAGCATCAATTCGCGGCGCAGGCTGTCGGTGAAGGCCTCGAGCGCATGTTTCGACATCGTGTAATCGCCGAGGAACGGCGTCGCGAGAACGCCGGCGACCGAGGTGATGTTGACGATCCGGCCCGGAGCGCCGCTGAGCGAGCGGTCGGCGCCGAGCAGCGGGATGAAGGCCTGGCTCACGGTCACCGCGCCGATGACATTGACCTCGAAGACGCGACGAATCTCGTCGACCGGCTGATGCGCCAGCGGGCCGCCCAGCGCCATTCCGGCGTTATTGACGAGCCCGTTGAGCGTATGTCCGGCGAGCGCCTCGCGTGTTTCCTTGGCGGCCGCTGCGACAGCCGCCGGATCGGTGACGTCCATGATCAGCGGATGGACCTTGTCGCCGAATTCTGTTCGCAACGAATCCGCATCGGCGGCTTTGCGCACGGCGGGGAAGACGCGCCAGCCATTGGCGGCGAGCACCTTCACGGCGGCGCGGCCGATGCCGGTCGAGGCGCCGGTGATGACTGCGTTCATGGTCATGGAGCGTCCTCTGAGGATGAAGCGTCGCGGCGAAGTCCGGATCGGCGCAAAGGCTTCCGCACGCCCGCGCAGTCTGCCCGATCGGCGGGGTCACGGCAATCAATGGCGGGGTTGCGCGAATAGGAATGTTTATTCCAACCCCAGCGGCGGCGGCCCGCCGCTGGCCCAATCGAGCAACTCGACCGTGTGGACGACGGGCAGCGCACTTGCACTGGCGATCTGGGTCAGGCAACCGATATTGCCCGCCGCAATGACGTCGGGTTTCAGACGCACGAGGTTGGCGGTCTTGCGCGCCCCGAGCGTTGCAGCCATTTCCGGTTGCAGGATATTATAGGTTCCCGCCGAGCCGCAGCAGAGATGCGCTTCCGCCGGGCTGCGAACGCGAAAGCCGGCGCGCGTCAGCAGCGCCTTGGGCGGTTCGACGATCCTTTGTCCGTGCTGCAATGTGCAGGCGGCGTGATAGGCGACGACGAGCGGGCGCGGCGCGGCATAGGCGATATCGAGGCCGGCGACATATTCGCTGACGTCGCGCGCCAACGCCGAGACGCGCGCCGCCTCGGCCGCATAGGCCGGATCGTCGGCAAGCAGCGCGCCATAGTCCTTGATCGTCGCGCCGCAGCCCGACGCGGTGACGACGATCGCCTCCAACCCGCCCTCGTCGATCAGCTTCGACCAGACATCCACATTGGCGCGCATCTGATCGCGCGCGCGTGTTTCGCGGCCCATGTGATGCAGCAACGAGCCGCAACAGCCTTCGCCCGGCGCCAGCGCAACGCTGACGCCGGCGCGGTTGAGCAGGCGCTCGGTCGCCGCATTGATCTGCGGCGCCAGAACAGCCTGAGCGCAGCCGGTCAGCAGCGCGACGCGTCGCCGGCCTGAGGCCAGCGGAGTCGGTTGATCGTCGTCCTGTCGCGGCGGAGAGCGTCGCGATTGCGTCCCGGCGAGCGCCAGCATCGCGGCAAACTGCGGACCGAAGCGCGGGATCTTGGCGATCAGCGGCGAGAAGGGGCGCGCCAGCGCCGCGAGCCGAAGTGCGACCGCGAAAGCGACGCGCGAGGGCAATATCCACGCGAGCATGGCGCGCATCAATCGGTCGGGCAGCGGGCGCTTGTAACCTGTCTCGACGAGAACCCGCGCATGATCGATCAGACGACGATAGTCGACGCCGGAGGGGCAGGTCGTCATGCAGGCGTTGCAGGACAAGCAATGGTCGATCGGCCAGACGTCGTCGGCGGTCGGGGCGCGTCCGCTCTCCAGCAGATCCTTGATCAGATAGATGCGTCCGCGCGGCGAATCGCGTTCGTCGCCGGTGATGACATAGGTCGGACACGTCGCGGTGCAGAAGCCGCAGTGAACGCAGGAACGCAGGATTGGCTCCAGCGCACGATTATGCGGATCGGCGAGTTGCTCTGGGGCAAAATGAGTTTGCATCAAATCCCTGCGTACATGCGTCCGCGATTGAACAGTCCGTCGGAATCGAAGGCCGCTTTAACCCGCTGCGTCAGCGCCGCAAGAGGGGGCGAGAGCGGCGTGAAGACGTCGACCGCGGCGCGCAGAGGGGACGGCGCGCGCATCAGCGTCGCATGGCCGCCACTTGCCACGAGGGCGGCGCGCACCGCCGCCGCGCTCTCGACGGTCGGATCGCTCGCCAGCCAGATCAGGCCGCCACCGCAATCGTAGAAATGGGCCAAAGCGGTCGGGCCAAGCCGGTTGACGAATTCGACCGCGCGCGACGGTCTCACGCCGATCCGCCAGACCGCACGCTCGCGCGGCTTGGCGATGAATTCGGCGTCGCGCACGCCGCGCCACAAGCGGCGCGAGTCTTCACCGCCCAAGACGCGCTCGGCGCCGAAGTCCGCGAGCGCGGCCAGCAATTTTTCGGCCCGCTGATCGACGGAATCGACGAAGCCCTCAAGCCGCAGGATCGTGCGCGAGAATTCGCGCCCCATGCCCGCCGACAACGCCGCAGCGCCGCTGACGCCATAGGGCGAACCGAGCGCCTGGGTCATCGCCGCGACCGCCTGCGCGTCGTCGAGACGGCGGATGACGATTGTCGTCTCGCTTTCAGGTCGCGGCAGCAGCTTGAAAGTCGCTTCGGTGATCAGTCCGAAGCCGCCCAGCGCGCCGCAATTGATCTTCACCAGATCGAGGCCGGCGACATTCTTGGTCACCCGTCCACCGCTGGCGATCGCCTCGCCGCGCCCATTGATCAGACGCAGGCCGATCAGGCTGTCGCGCGCCGCGCCGGCGCTGACCCGGCGCGGTCCCGAGGCGTTCGTCGCCACGAGGCCGCCGATCGTCGGTTCGCCGCCGCCGCCATAGAGCATGCGATGGTCGATCGGCTCGAAGGGCAGCATTTGATTATGCGCGTCGAGCGCGGCCTCGATGGCGCTAAGCGTGGCGCCGGCCCGCGCGCGCAAGGTCATTTCCGCTGGTTCGTGAAAGACAATTCCGGTCAGCCTGGCGCTCGACAGCGCGTGTCGGCCCTCAGGTGGGCGGCCGAAGCCGGAACGCGAACCGCCGCCGACAATGTCGAGCGCCTCCTTGCGCCCGCGCGCCTCGGCGACATAGGCGCAGGCCTCCGCTTCGTCGCTCGGCGCCAGCGGCGCTTCGCTCGAACCCTTCACGCCGCTCTCCCATCGAGCGGAAAGACCTTGGCCGGGTTCAGCCGCCATTGCGGATCGAAAGCGGCGCGAACTCGCATCTGCTGGGCGAGCTCCTGGGCTGAGAACTGGTCGCCCATCAGGTCGCGCTTCTCGATGCCGACCCCATGTTCGCCGGTCAGGCAGCCGCCGAGTTCGACGCTCATCCTCAGCACATCCATGCCGGCCTGTTCGGCTTTCTCCTGCTGGGCCGGATCGTTGATGTCATAGAGGATCAGCGGATGCATGTTGCCGTCGCCGGCGTGGAAGACATTGGCGACCCTGAGGCCATAGGCGGCGCAGATCTTCCCGACCCGGCGCAACGCCTCCGGCAGGCGTCCCGTCGGCACGGTGCCGTCCATGCAAATATAGTCGGCGACGCGGCCTGTCGCGCCGAAGGCGGATTTGCGGCCCTTCCAGATCTGTGCGCTTTCCATCGCCGACATCGATTCGCGCGTCACGCGAACATTATGCGCCTTGGCGATCGCCGCGATGCGCGCGAGTTCGGCGGCGATCTCGGCTTCGCCGCCTTCGACTTCGACGATCAGCATCGCCTCGACGTCGAGCGGATAGCCGGCGTGCGCGAAATTCTCGCAGATCGCGATCGCCGGCCGGTCCATATATTCCATCGCCACCGGCAGAATTCCCGCGCCGATGATCGCCGCGACGCAGCGGCTGGCGTCGTCGGCCGAATCGAAGCCGAAAAGCACCGGGCGTGCGCCTTCGGCGGCGCGCAGCAGCTTGACGGTCGCTTCGACGACGATTCCCAGTTGGCCCTCCGAGCCGCAGACAAGGCCGACCCAATCGAGGCCGGCCGCTTCGAGTTCCGGCCCGCCGAGATCGAGAACCTCGCCATCCAGCGTGACGAGGCGGACACCGAGCAGATTATTGACCGTCACGCCATATTTGAGGCAATGCGCGCCGCCCGAATTCGTGCCGACATTGCCGCCGATGGTGCAGGCGAGCTGCGAGGACGGATCGGGCGCATAGAAGAAGCCCTCGGGCGCGACCGCTTCGGAAATGGCGAGATTGGTGACGCCGGCCTCGACCCGCGCATAGCGATCGGCGAGGTTGATTTCGAGAATGCGGCTCATCTTGGAGAGGCCGATGACGACCGCGTCCTCCTGCGGGATCGCGCCGCCCGACAGCGACGTGCCGGCGCCGCGCGGAACGACGTTCACGCCGACATCGCGACAAAACTTCATCGTCGCCGCGACTTCCTCAACCGAGCGCGGCAGCGCCACCGCCAGCGGCACGCGGCGATAGGCGGTCAAGGCGTCGGTCTCGAAGGCGCGTCGCCCGGCGAGATCGGCAATCACGCCGTCAGGCGGCAGGATCGCCGCGAGGCCTGCGACAATCTCATCCCGCCGGGCCAGGATTTTGGGATCGGGTTTCGGAAATGCGATTTGCGACATGGTCGGCGTTTCCGAAAGCGGGGCGCGCGCCGATTGCGCGGCGCGCGTCCCTTGGCCTTATTGGCCGGGAAGAGCCGGAATGATCCACGGAATAACATATTGCTGCAAGGCGATCAGCAGTCCGAGGATTAAGGTCAGGATGATGCTATGGGGCAGGGTTCGGGCGAAGACCTCGCCTTCCCGGCCCTTGAGCGCGGTGACGGACACGCCGGTCGCGATATTCTGCGGCGAGATCATCTTGCCCATCACGCCGCCCGAGGAATTCGCCGCCGCGAACAGGATGGGATTGAGCCCAAGCTGTTTCGAGGCGACGACCTGGAGATTGCCGAAGAGCGCATTGCCCGATGTGTCGCTGCCGGACAGGAACACGGCGACCCAGCCGAGGAACGGCGACAGGATGACAAACATCGTGCCGACCGAGGCGACGCCCTTGCCGAGCGTATAGGCCAGGCCCGAGTAGTTCATCAGGAAGGCGAGCCCGACGATGAAACAGACGGTGACGACCGCGAGCCAGATCTGGCGCGCGGTGCGCATCGCGCTGGCGAGGAGCCCGTCGAGCCCAAGGCCGCAGACCGCCGCGGTGATCAGCGACGCCACGAGAATGCCGGTGCCGGTCGCCAGCGGCTGGAACGTCCAGACCGCCGCATAGGGCTTGTTGTCGTAAAGCGTGATCGAGATCGCCTTGTCGAGGCCGGGCCAGGGGATCGCAATCTGGCCGTAAGAGAAGATCTTGAACCAGGTCCAGATGATGACGACCGCAGAGACGATCAGCCACGGCAGCCAGCCCTGCCACGCCGGCGTATCGCTCGCGACGGGCGCATCTTCGACTGGGGCGCGAATGGCGAATTCCGGGTCGGGCGCGGGCTTCCACAGCTTAAGGAAGCCAAGCGTCACGGCCAGAGAGCCGAGCGAGGCGAGCACATCGGTCAGCGAATAGTCGATGAAATTGGCGGTGACGAATTGCAGGATCGCGAAACTGCCGCCGGCGACGAGTAGCGCCGGCCAGAGCGCCTTGACCGAGCGCGCGCCGCCATAGGCGAACATCACATAGAAGGGCAGGATCAAAGCCATGAAGGGCAATTGTCGGCCGATCATCGCGCCCAGCGTCGCGGCCGGCAGGCCGGTGACGCCGCCGAGCGTGGTCACCGGCACGCCGAGCGCGCCGAAAGCGACCGGAGCCGTGTTGAAAATCAGCACATAGACCAGCGCTTCAAGTGGGGCGAAGCCAACCATGATGAGCAGCGAGCTGGTGATCGCCACCGGCGTGCCGAAGCCGGCGATGCCCTCTAACAGCGCGCCGAAGCAGAAGCCGATCGCCACCAGCAGGATGCGGCGGTCATTGGGCAGATGATGAAGCGTCCAGCGGCGGAAGGCGTCGAAACGACCCGAGGTGACGGCGATGTTGTAGAGCAGCATCGCGTTGACGACGATCCACATCACCGGCCATAGCGCGAAGACCACGCCGTCGAGCGTGGCGTCGATCGCGAGACCGGGGGGAAGACGCCAGAGCGCAACCGCGATGACGAGGCCGACGACAAGACCGGCGAGCGAAGCCTGCCAGGCCGGGCGCCGCAAGAGGCCGAGCAGGACGAGCACGGTGAGAATTGGCAGGCTCGCGACGACGAAAGACAGCGCCAGACTGTCCGCGACCGGCGTCAGCAATTGTTGGAACATGCGTTCCTCCCCAAATGGCTTTTTATGAGTCGCGCCGCTTTGGGCTTGCGACCATTGGGCGTCTGTGTTCGACGCCGAGGGCGCGAGGCTAGCGTGGCGGGTTCGGCCGGGTCAACGGCGGGGTCCGCCGATCGCCCGGAAAAGCAAGGGATTTCGCTTTCACGAATTCGTCACGGCGGTGAAACGCTGGGTGCGCGCTAGACCAGCACCGGCTGCGCCGCCATGCCCGTCACGCCGAACACGCGGCGATAGCGGGCGATCTCGTCTGGCGGACCGATCTCCTTATTGGGATTGTCGGAGAGCTTCACCGCCGGCCGGCCTTCCGCCTCGACCACTTTGCAGACGATCGAGAAGGCGCGCAGATCGCCGTCGGCGCCGCCCGAGGCGCAGCCGACGAAATCATTGGTTAGATTGGTGCCCCAGCCGATCGAGACATTGATGCGGCCGCGCAACCCGCGGACCGCGGTCTCGATTGTGTCGATGTCCATTCCGTCGGAGAGAACCAGCAGCTTCTCGCGCGGATCGCGTCCGCGCTGGCGCCACCAGGAAATCAGTTCATCCGCCGCCGCCAGAGGCGCCTTCGAGTCGGGCCTTGCGCCTGTCCAGTCCGCCACCCAGTCGGGCGCCTGCTCAAGGAAGCTCGTCGAGCCATAGCAGTCGGGCAGAACGACCAGCAGATTGCCGCCATAGACTTTCGACCAGTCGCGCAGCACTTCATAGGGCGCCTGGCGCATCGCCTCGTCGTCATTGGCGAGCGCGGTGTAGACCATCGGCAACTCATGCGCGTTGGTGCCGATCGCCTCGAGGCCGAGATCCATCGCGTGTTTGACGTTGGAGGTGCCGACGAAATTCTCACCGAGCCCTTCCTGAAGCGCCTCGACGCACCATCGCTGCCAGAGAAAGCTGTGGCGGCGCCTGGTGCCGAAATCGGAGAGCTTCAGCGGACCCTCGGCGGCCAGCACGCGCAGCCGCTCGACCTTGCCCCAGAGCTTCGCCTTGGCGCGCGCATAGAGCAGATCGAGATCGAAGCGGCTCATCATCCGCATGGCGGCGCGGGCGCGCAATTCATTGACGATCGCCAGCGCCGGGATTTCCCACATCGTCGTGCCGACCCAGGGGCCGGCGAAGCGCAGTTCATATTGGCCATCCCGGCGGGTCAGCTCATATTCCGGCAATTGGAAGCCGGCGAGCCACTCCATGAAGTCGGGTTCGAAAATCTGCTTGGCGCCATAGAAGGAATTACCGGCGAGCCAGATCATCTCGTTTTTGGCCAGTCGCAGCGACCTCGCGTGGTCGAGCTGGGCGATCAACTCGCCCTCATCGACGATGTCGGCCAGGCGAATCTCGCTTGAGCGATTGTGGATCTGGAACGTGACGCGCAGGTCGCGGTGCTGCTTCCAGATCATTTGCTGCATCAGCAGCTTATAGAAATCGGTGTCGAGCAGCGTTCGCACGATCGGATCGATGCGAAATGCATGATTATAGACACGCGTGGCGATATCCGGGATCATGCCGGGAGACTAGGGTGCGGGGCGACGAGCGACAAGGGCGCCGCCGCCAAGGCCGGCATGACCGGAACGGCGAGGAAGGCAGTGGCCGAAAGCGAAGCTGTGAAGCCCCCGATTCGGGTCGGCCTGTTCGTTACCTGCCTGGTCGATCTTCTGCGCCCGAGCGTTGGCTTCGCCGCCGTCAAGCTGCTCGAGGACGCAGGCTGCAAGGTTATCGTGCCGTCACAAAGCTGTTGCGGGCAGCCGGCGTTCAATTCGGGCGACCGGCCTTCGACCCAGGCGATCGCCAGACGAACCATCGACGCCTTCGCGGGCTGCGATTATGTCGTCGCGCCGAGTGGCTCCTGCGCCGGCATGCTCGCCAAACATTATCCCGAACTCTTCGTGGACGAGCCGGAAATGGCGATCAAGGCGACGGCCTTCGCCGCCAAATGTTTCGAACTTGTCAGCTTCCTGGTCGATCGGCTCGGCGTGAAGCGGGTGTCGGCGCGCTACGAGGGCGTCGCCGCCTATCATGATTCCTGTTCGGGTCTGCGCGAACTCGGCGTGCGCGACCAGCCGCGCACGCTGCTCGCCGGCGTCGAGGGGTTGCGCATGGTCGAACTCGCGGAATCCGACGTTTGCTGCGGCTTCGGCGGAACCTTCGCGGTCAAATATGGCGAACTTTCCGACGCCATCGTCACCCGCAAAAGCGCCAAGATCGACGCCAGCGGCGCCGACACATTGATCGCCGGCGATCTCGGCTGCCTTTTGAACATGGCGGGCAAGATGCAGCGCGAGGGGCGCGCGGTGAAGGCGCGTCACGTGGCGGAAGTGCTGGCGGGCATGGGCGATGACCCCGCCATTGGCGAACCGGACGCGGGAGCAGCGTCGTGAGCCTCGCCGCCACCACCCCGCATTTCAAGGACAATGTGCATGAGGCGTTGACCGATGCGCGCCTGCAACGCGCGCTGCCGCATGCGCGCAATTTCATCGCCACCCGCGCCGCCGCCGCCGCGCGGCTGCCCGAATTCGAAGCCCTGCGCGACAGCGCGCGCGCGATCAAGGACCATACGCTCGCGCATCTCGACCTCTATCTCGAGACTTACGAGCGCAAGGTGACCCAGAGCGGCGGCCACGTGCATTGGGCGCGCGACACGGGCGAGGCGCTCGCGGTCATTCTCGATCTCTGCAAGGCGCGCGGCGCGAAGAGTGTCGCCAAGGGCAAGTCGATGGTCTCCGAGGAGATCGGTCTCAACGCGGCGCTGGAAGGGGCGGGGATCGCGGCGGTCGAGACCGATCTTGGCGAATATATCATCCAACTGCGCGGCGAGGCGCCTTCCCATATCATTGCGCCGGCGATCCATGTCACGCGCGACGACGTCGAGGCCGATTTTCGCCGCTTCCACCGCGAGCTTCCCGCCGATCGCGATCTGACCCAGCCGGAGCAACTGCTCGCCGAGGCGCGCGCGATTTTGCGCGACAAGTTTCTCTCAGCCGACATCGGCCTCACCGGCGCGAATTTTCTGATCGCCGAGACCGGGACTTCGATCATTGTCACCAACGAAGGCAATGGCGATCTCGCGCAAACGCTGCCCAAGGTCCATGTGGTCCTCGCCTCGCTCGACAAGCTGGTCCCGACGCTCAACGATGCGGCGCAGCTTCTGCGCGTGCTGGCGCGCTCGGCGACCGGCCAGGACCTCTCGGTCTACACGACGCTGTCGACCGGGCCGCGCCGGCCGGGCGATCCGGACGGGCCGGAGGAATATCACGTCGTGCTGCTCGACAACGGACGCTCGGCGATGCTGGGCGGCCAGTTCGCCGACATGCTGCGCTGCATCCGCTGCGGCGCCTGCATGAACCATTGCCCGGTCTATCATGCGGTCGGCGGCCACGCTTATGGCTGGGTCTATCCCGGTCCAATGGGCGCGGTGCTGACGCCGTCGCTGATCGGCGTCGAGCAGGGCGGCCAGTTGCCCAACGCCTCGACCTTCTGCGGTCGCTGCGAAGCGGTGTGCCCGATGCGAATCCCGCTACCCAATCTGATGCGCCATTGGCGCGAGCGCGAATTCGAGCGCCATCTGACGCCGGCCGTCGTGCGTGGCGGGATAGGTTTCTGGGCCTTTTTCGCCAAGCGGCCGGGGCTCTATCGCTTCGCGACCGATCTGGCGATGCGGGCGCTGCATCTGATCGGCCGTTCGCGCGGGCGCTTCGCCTGGCTGCCCTTCGCCGGCGGCTGGACACGCTATCGCGATCTTGCCGCGCCGCAGGGCGCAACGTTTCAGGCGCGCTGGCGGGCCAAGAGTGGGGCGGTCCGATGAGCGGAGCGATGCGATGAGCGCGCGCGACGACATCCTCGCTCTGGTGCGCGCTTCGCTGCATGTAAGCGGCGCCGAAGCGCCGCGCCGCGCCGCCGTCGCGTCCCGCCTTGCCGAGGCTCCCGTCGGCGTCGTGCCGCAACGCGGCCAGGGAACGCGATCCCAAATTCTGGCGACATTCAAGGCCGAGGCTGAGCGCGTCAGGGCGACCGTCGCCGAGGTGGCGAGCGCCGCCGACGCGCCGGCCGAGATCGCCCGTTTTCTGCGCGAGAACAATCTGCCCGCGACGCTGCGCCATGGCAGCGATCCGCGGCTCGCGTCATTGCCCTGGTCGGCGACCGCGCTGGAGATTTCGCACGGGCCTTCGGACGGCGACGACGTCAACGCGGTCAGCGCCGCTTTCGCCGCCATCGCGGAAACGGGCACGCTCGCGCTGGTCTCGGGGTCCGACAATCCGACGACGCTGAATTTTCTCCCCGAAAATCACTTCGTCCTTGTCTTCGCGGAAGATGTCGTAGGCGATATGGAAAGCGTCGTCGCCCGGCTTAAAGCGACTTATGGACAAGGCGCCATGCCGCGCGCGGTCAATTTCGTCACCGGCCCGTCCCGTTCGGCCGACATCGAACAGACCATTCTGCTGGGCGCCCATGGACCGCGACGGCTGCATATTGTCGTCGTCGGCCAGCCCTAGGCGCGCCTCAAACCGGCCTTTGTGGCGATCTAGTAACCATCCGGCGATAGGACTCGAAGTTTAGCGGGACCAGTGCAGATGGCGCGTTTTTGGCGATCGATAAGCGGAGTTGCGGCTGCGGCGTTGATCGGCGCGGCGACGCCGGCGCTTGCTGACGATCCGCCCGTCCTTCTTCCTCTCACTCCGTCAACCGCCAGCCCCGCCGTGGCGCCGGCGCCCGCTGCGCCAATCCCCGCTCTTGTCGCGCCAGCCAAAGCCAAAGCGAAGATCTTTCATCCGCCGCCGCTGGAAACCGCGCTGTCGAACGATCCGACGCCGACTTTGACGCCCGCCACCGCCGCCGCTACGGCCACGGCGGCGCAGCGCTACGCGGCGATTGCCGCCGCCGGCGGCTGGCCGACCGATATTCCGCCGCTGGCGACAGGCGCCAAAGGGCCGATGGTCGCCCAATTGCGCCGGCGGCTGGCGATCGAAGGCGATCTCGAGCGTGACGCTGCCGACGGGCCGGACGCAGAGGTCTGGGATGCGCGCCTTATCGCCGCGCTCAAGCGGTTCCAGGGGCGGGTGGGCCTGCGCGAAACCGGCGTCGTCTCTGCCGCGACGGCGAAGGCGCTCGATGTTCCCGCCGCAACGCGCGTCGAGGAGCTTTCGGCCAGTGCGACGCGTCTTGCCGATTATTCCGGCTTCGCCTTTGGCGAGCGCTATGTCGTCGTCAATCTTCCGGCGACCGCGGTCGAGGCGGTCGAGAATGGACAGGTGGTTCGTCGCTACGCGGCGATCGTCGGCGACGTCGATCATCCCTCGCCGCAGATTGCGGCGCATGTCGCGGCGATCGATCTCAATCCGACCTGGACCGTGCCGGTGTCGATCATCAAAAAGGAAATCATCCCGCGCATGCAGCGCGATCCGGGCTATCTGGCGCGCGAGAAGATCCGCATCCTCGACGGGACCGGCGCCGAAGTCGATCCGCGCAGCATCAATTGGACGACCGAGCGCGCCGCCAATTTCACACTGCGTCAGGATTCGGGCGCCGGCAATTCGCTGGGCGCGATCCGCATCGACATGCCAAACAAGCTTGCCGTCTATATGCATGACACGCCCTCAAAACGCCTGTTCGGCGCCGACTATCGCTTCCTCAGTCATGGCTGCGTCCGGGTGCAGGGCGTCTATGATCTCGCCGCCTGGCTGCTAGCGGGGACGGGCGGCGCGCCGGCCAGCGAGTGGGACAGCGCCGAGCTGCAAACCGAAATCAAAACCGGCGCTTCCGAAGCGATCCGGCTGACGCGCTCGACGCCGGTGATCTGGGTCTATTTGACCGGCTGGGCCAATGCCGACGGGCCGGCCAATTTTCGCGACGATGTCTATGGGCTCGACGCCGCAGGCGAGCCGGGCGCCAGCGCCGTCGATCCGTTGACGTCATTGATCCAGGCGCCCCTGCCGGCCGACGCCACTGCGGCGCAATGAGCGCCGCCCGACCGCTGCAAAACCGGGTCGATCCCTATGGCGCGCTGGCGGCGGTCGCGGCGCGCGGCGCGTTGATGGGCAATCGCGGCGGGCGCATCCATCGCGCCGATCAGACGCTCGGGCGGCGGCGCTGGGCGTCGCGACAATGGATTTCCTGTCGCTGCGCCTTTCGCGGCCGCCGCCGCCAGGTCTGGGGCGACAGCTATAGCGAGCTTTTCTTCCTCGACGAGCCGACGGCCCTGGCCGCCGGTCATCGGCCGTGTTTCGAATGCCGTCGCGCCGACGCCCTCGCCTTTCGCCGCGCCGTCTCGCCGGATCGCATTTTGACGGCGGCTGAAATCGACCTGGCGCTTCACCGCGAGCGGCTCGCCCATCTCGCCGGACGTTTCGAAGAACGCCCGCTCGGCCAATTGCCTGACGGCGCTATGGTTGAAATCGGTGGGCGCCCCTACGCGTTGCGCGGCGAGACATTGCTGCCGTGGGGCTTTTTCGGCTATGGCGAAGTGGAGCGACGTTCCGGGCGCGAGCGCCAAGCCGTCCGCCTGCTGACGCCGGCATCGAGTCTGGCCGCGCTCGCGGCGGGCTATCGGCCGCTATGGGCCGACGAGATCGACGGGGGGAGATGAGTTCGATGACGCCAGCGGGGTTGGGGATGCGCCGCGGCGCGCTTCTGTCGGCGCTGCTCGCGACGGCTCTGCTCGCCGGTTGCTACGAGACGCCGCTCGCGCCGCTCGACGCCAGGCTCGACAATCGGCTCGCGGATGTGCGGCTCGATCCGCAAGCGTTAGAGGCTTCGCTCAACGCCTATCGCGCCGCCCATGGCCTCGCCCCGGTGCGGCTCGACTCCCAACTCACCGCGATGGCGCAGCGTCAGGCTGACGCCATGGTCGCCGGCAACGCGCTGTCGCATGACGTCGCTGGAGCGTTTCGCGCCCGGCTCGCCGCCTCCGGCGTCGAGGCGGACGAAGCGGGAGAGAATCTCGGCGCCGGCTATTTCTCCGTCGACGAAGCGATGGAGGGCTGGCGCGGCTCGGCCGAGCATGACGCCAATCTCAGGATGGCTGGCGCGACGCGCATCGGCGTCGCGATCGCCAAAAGCCCGCATACCCATTACGGCGTCTATTGGGCGCTCGAACTCGCCGCCGATCAGCACCGACCCTTGGACGGGCTTCGCATCGGCGCCTTCTGAACGGGCGCGCGAGACGGGGAGGAGATCATGATTTGTCGCGTGCCGCTGGCGATCGTTGCGACGATCGCGCTGGCCAATGGCGCCATCGCCGCCGACGTGATCGGCGAATGGGCGCGCGACGACGGCAAGAGCGGAGTTCATTTCGCGCCCTGCGGCGGCGCGATCTGCGGCGCGGTGACCTGGCTGCGCGACAAGGACAGTCCGGCCAAGATCGGCCAGCAGGTCTTTTTCGACATGAAGCCGAGTGACGACAACGCCTGGGCGGGATCGGCTTTCAATCCCGACGACGGCCGCACCTATAGCGGCAAGATGACGCTGTCGGGCGATCATCTGACGACCGCCGGCTGCGTGCTCGGCGGCCTCATCTGTCAGTCCGTCGCCTGGACGCGGACCCACTAAAACGTGTTAAGCGCCGTCGAGCGCTTACTGGGCCGCCTTCACGCGTGGAAACGCCACCTCGACCAGCGTGCCCTGCTGCTTGCGGCTCATGATCGAGAAGTCGGCGTGATTGGCCTCCGCCAGCGCTTTGGTCAGCGGCAGGCCGAGGCCGGAGCCACCGGCGCGCTGGGCCGCGTCGCCAACCTGGCGGAATGGCTCGAGCGCCGCGGCGATCTCGGTTTCGTTCATGCCGACGCCGGTGTCGCGCACGCGAATGACCGCTTGTCCCGCCTCGTCGAGCGCGGTCGATACGATCACCTGACCGCCCGGTTCGTTGTACTTGACGGCGTTGGACAGGAGATTGAGCAGAATCTGGCGCAGCGCCCGCTCGTCGGCGATCACCGGCGGCAGGCGCTCGAGCAGCGAGAGCCGCATGATGATGCGCTCATGCGCCGCCTGCGGCTGCATCAAGGCGACGCATTCGCGCACGATTGCGTTGGCGTCGAGTGGCGTGAAGTCCAATTCGAGCTTGCCTGCTTCGATCTTGGCCAGATCGAGCAGGTCGTTGGCGAGGCTCATCACATGCCGCGCCGAAGCGTGAATGTCCTTCACATATTCTTTGTAGCGATCGTTGCCGACCGGACCGAAGCGCTCTTCCATAATCACTTCGGCAAAGCCGAGAATGGCGTGCAGCGGCGTGCGCACCTCATGGCTGATGCGCGCCAGATATTCGGTCTTGCGCGCATTGGCCTGTTCGGCGGCGGCGCGCGCCGCCTCAAGCGTCCGCTCATTCGCCTTCGACTGGCCGAGGTCGCGCAGCGCCGCGCAATAGGTCGGCGGCGAAGTGGCGGCGATCGGGGCCAGCGTCATCGCCAGCGAGAGCGTCTGGCCACGCCGGTCGCGGCCGATGAGCTCGTCGCCGGCGCGCGCCGCAAGGTCGTCGCGTTTGACGCGGGCAAAGCGCGCGGCCGCATCGCTTTGGCTCTGCGGAGAAAACAGCGTGAGAAAACTTTCGCCGGCGATCTCCTTCGCCTCATAACCGAGCAGGGCTTCCGCGCCACGGCTCATCGCCAGAACGCGGCCGGATTCATCGAGCGTGAGAACCCCGTCGGCCGCCGAATCGAGCAGCGCCCTGAGCGCGCGCGTCTCGCGTTCGCCGCTGCGCAGCCGCTCCTGATGATCGGCCTCGTGCGAATGGCGCAGCGCCAGCAGGACCGCCGGGGCGCCGTCCCATTCGATCGCCTCTGCGCGCGCATCGACCGCGATCAACTCGCCGCCGGCGGCGACCAGCGGCACCGCGCCGCCGTCGCTCGCTTCGGCGAGCGTCTGGGCGTCGCGCCCGCGGAACATATGCTTGAGACCGTCGGCGGCGCGAAACTCGGCGAGATCGCGATAGCCGGCGAGATCGAGCAGCGTGCGGTTGAGATAGAGCGGCTCGCCGCCGCGCAGCACGATCGCGCCGATCGGCAGACGATCGAGCAATTGGGCGGCGTTGCGGCCAAAGTCGTCCGGAGCGGCTGGGGCAAGGTCGATGAGATCGCGGCGTCCGTCACCGCTGGGCGTGCGGGCGCCAAGCGCGCGGGCGATCTCGCGAAACGCCTCGCGTTCATGGCTGCTCAACTCGACGCTTTCTTCGCCGCCGCGCTGAGGCGCATCGGGCGCGGGAGCCGGCGGTGGCGCGATCGCGCCGGAGCGGAAGGGCACGACATTGGGCGCAAGCGGGGCCAGCGTGCGCAGCACGACAATGTCGGCGCTGCGATCGGGCGGCGACGGGCGGGCCGGCGCTTCGACGGGCGGCGCGGGCGGCTCGCTTGGCGGCGGCGGCCTTGGCGGCGTTGCAGCGGCGGGCGGCGTTGCAACTGCCGGCGCATCATTGCCGGGCTTGGCCGCCATCGCTTCATCAAACAGGCCAAAGCCGCGCCAGCCCACCAGATTATGGTCGCGATCGAAAATCGGCGCGCCGGACATCAGCGCGATGTGCTGTCGGACGCCTGGTCCCGAGGGCCATGGGGTTGGCAGCGCCGCGAAAGTGCGCTGCGCCGACAGATTTCGCGCAAATTCTCCGTCGCGGTCGAAGCCGGCGCGGGCGCTGAAAGCCGCCAGGGTTTCGCCGAGCCATGGGGCCAACGATCCGAAGGCGGCGGCAAGCGCCGGTTCGACCGCGCCAAACCGATTCTCGTGGTCGAGAGTCCAGAGGAAGCGTCGCGGCGGCTCGACAAGCGGCGCAGCGACCGGCGCAAACGTCGACGCCGGGATTTCATCGGCGCTCGGCCCCGCGGCGACGACGAGGCGATCGCCGACCCGACCGCAGAGCAGAGCCAGCGGCAAGGGCCGGCGATCGACATAAAAGCGCAGCGACTCGACGCGCGGCGCGCCGCCCGTGCCCGATAGCGCGAGGCTCGTCAGCCGGCGGGCCCCGGGGCTGGCGGCCGTCAGCGTCAGCGCTTCCAGATCGGCGACGTCGCTCGCCCCAAACAATTGGAGCGCCGCGGGCGAGGCATAGACGAGGTGGGGCGGACCGCCGGTGAAGACGAGGATCGGCGCGCCATGCGCCAGCCGCTCGGCGAACGGCGACCCCGCGACCAGCGCGGCGGCTTCCTCGGCTGTGACGGCGGCTTGCTCGGCGTCCATTGGAAGGTGCGGTTTTCAAGGGTGCGGGAAGGCCCGCAAAGTCATCCTTACCAAAACCTTAATGGATTTGCTTGTCTTTCCTGAGGGCAGTCCTCCGGCGAGCCGGGAGACGGTTAACGGCCGTTGGGTCGCCAAATTATGTTGCACTGCAGCAAAATCCCGTCTATAGGCTCCTTGGGGGGAGGGACCGTCATGACCAATTCGCCATTCGAAGTTCCCAACGATCTTCGCGATTTCGCCGAGCGCAGCGTCGATCAGGCGCGCAAAGCGTTCGAAGGCTTCGTCACCGTCGCCCAGAAGGCGATCGGCGCGGCCGACAATGCCGCGGAGACCGCGCAGAAGAATGCGAAGTCGGTCGGGTCCCAGGTGCTCGGCTTCACCGAGCAGAATGTGAACGCCGCGCTCGAACTCGCCCATAAGCTGGTGCAGTCCAAGGATCCTCAGGAAGCCTTCGCTTTGCAAAGCGAGTTTCTCAAGACGCAGCTCGCCAATCTTCAGGCCCAGGCCAAGGAAATCGGCGCGCTGGTGCAGAAGAGCACGACGCCGGAATCCAAGTGATCACCCTCGCTCCCAACGAAGGACTTTAGACCATGGCCAACACCCCCAAGAAATCCGCCATCGTGCAATCGGCCGTTGCGCAATCCGCCGCTGCGCCAGCCCCGGTGGCTGCGCCGGCGATCCCGGCCGCCGCCGCTTCGGCCAAGCTGCTTACTGCTCCCCAGCCTTCGGCGGGCGAATATCAAGGGGTCTTGCGCGACAGCGTCGAGAAGGGCCTCGCCCAGGGGCGCGCCGTCTATGTGAAGGCCAAGGTTGCCGCGGACGAATCTGCCGCGGCGATTGAAGCAAGCTACGCCGCGACGCGCGCCGCCGTCGCCGCGATCAACGCCAAAGCCCTCGACACGCTGCGCGCCAATGTCGAAGCCAATTTCGATTTTCTGAAATCCTCGTTCGGCGCAGCCAGCGTCGCCGACTATGTCGAGCTGCAGAGCGAATTCGCGCGCAAGCGGATCGACGCCGCCTCCGCGCAGGCCAAGGAGTTCGGCGAGCTGGCGCAGAGGTTCGCGCTCGAAGCTTCCGCGCCGATCAAGGCCCAAGTCGCCAAGGCGCTCAACCTTTCGCATTAACGGTTTTCCGGCCTAGCGGAGCGCTTGCGCGCGCCGCTTTCGCCGCCCCCGCGCGCCTGTCTCGCGCGGGCGCGCATATGCTTGCAATCGCCAGGCCTTGCCACTAATTTCCCGGCCGTCGCCGCCATAGCTCAGTTGGTTAGAGCGCTAGATTGTGGATCTAGAGGTCCCCCGTTCGAGCCGGGGTGGCGGTACCATCCTCTTCCCGAGCTTCATCGAACGCCGATCTCAGGCGGTCTTGCCGGGAAAGCGGCACAGATCGGCGATGACGCAGC
This sequence comes from Bradyrhizobium sp., assembly GCA_004799435.1. Taxonomy (GTDB): domain Bacteria; phylum Pseudomonadota; class Alphaproteobacteria; order Rhizobiales; family Beijerinckiaceae; genus Roseiarcus. The sequence continues at coordinate 12,057 of SSMV01000028.1, read as the reverse complement.
GCCCGCAGAGCGGCGCGCGCGCCTTGCATGTGTAGCGACCATGCAGAATCAGCCAGTGATGCGCATGGTCGAGATAGGCTTCGGGCACGATCTTCATCAGCCCGTCCTCGACTTCGCGCGGCGTCTTGCCTGGCGCTAGCGGAATGCGATTGGCGACGCGAAAGACATGAGTGTCCACCGCCAGCGTCGGCTCCCCAAAGGCGACATTGAGGACGACATTCGCCGTTTTGCGGCCGACGCCCGGCAGCGCTTCGAGCGCTTCGCGGTCGCGCGGCGTCTGGCCGCCGTAATCGCGCACGAGCGTCTGCGAGAGGGCGATGACATTCTTCGCCTTGGTGCGGAAAAGGCCGATCGTCTTGATCTTTTCAGCGAGGCCCGCTTCGCCAAGCGCCGCCATTTTCGTCGGCGTGTCTGCGATGGCGAACAGTCCGCGAGTCGCCTTGTTGACGCCGACGTCGGTCGCCTGCGCCGACAAAACGACCGCGACAAGCAGCGTGAAAGGATCGCGATACTCAATCTCGCTCTTGGGCGTCGGCATCGCCGCGGCGAAACGGGCGAAGATTTCGGCGACGCGTGCGCTTTGCGCCTGCGCGTCTTTTGCCGAGCGAGTCGCTTTCGCGTTTCCCTGGCGGGCCGACGCCTGCGACCGTCCTCGCGCTATATTGCCTCCCGCCATGCCCGCCTTATATTTGGCCTGACCGGCGCCGCCAAGCGCGGCGCGACCTGAGGACGGCCATGGACGATGGGCCAGTCGCTGACGAGGCGCCGCTGTTTGCGGTGCGACTTTCGCCGCGCCGTTCGCTGACGCTCGCGGGCGCGCGCCGGGTGATGGTCGCAACCTTCATCGCCAGCACGCTGATCAGCCTGCCATTCTACCTCATCGGCGCCTGGCCGATCGTCAGTTTTCTTGGCCTCGACGTCGCGCTGCTGTGGCTGGCCTTTCGCGCCAGCTTTCGCGCCGCGCGCGCCTATGAGGATTTCCGTCTGACCTATCTCGAACTGCAACTTGCCCGCGGCAGCGCGGATGGCGCGCGGCGCGAATGGCGCTTCAATCCGGCCTGGGTGACGCTTGAGCGCGCCGAAGACGCCGCCGCGGCGCAAAGACTGGCGCTGCGCAGCGGCGGGCGCCGGCTTGAGATCGCGGCGTTTCTCGGGGCTCACGAGAAACACGCTTTCGGCGGCGCGCTGGCGCGTGCGCTGGGCGAGGCGCGGCGTGGGCCGCGGTTCGAACCCAGACCTTCGAATAATGATTAGTCTCAGAACGACGACTGCCGACGGATCAATTCGTCGACGCGCTTGTTCTCGTCGGCGGACAGGTTGGACGTCGCCACGTCGAGGTCGGGGTCGTCAATGCCAGCCGCCTTGGCGAAGCGGTTCCAGGTGGCGGCCTCGACCAGGTCCTTGTCCACGCCGCGTCCCAGCACAAAGAGATGGGCGAGGCGATTCTGGGCGATCGGATTGTTGCGCGCCGCCGCGCGCAGAAACATCTTCGCCGCGCCTTTTTCGTCCTTGGCGACGCCGACGCCGTTGAACAGCATGATGGCGTATTCGACCTGACCGGCGGCGACGCCGGCGTCGGCGGCGCGCTTGAGCCATTTTGCGCTCTCGCCAATGTCGAGCGGAACGCCTTTGCCTTCCCGCAGCAGCACGCCATAGGAATAGGCGGCGTCGCCATCGCCCGCCTCGGCGGACCGGCGGAAGAAATCGGCCGCTTTGGCGAAATCGGCGACGCCGCCGGCGTTGTCGCCGATCGCGATGACCCCGAGGTTATAGAGCGCGCCGGCCTGCCCCTTCGCCGCCGCCTGCTCGAACAGCGCTTTCGCGCCCGCATGGTCGGCGGGAACGCCGTTTGCGCCATTGAGCAGCATGAGGCCGAGCGCAAAAGCCGCTTCGCGATCGCCGAGGCCCGCAGCGACACGAAACCAGCGCGCCGCCTCGACATCGCTATGGGGCACGGCGTAGCCGTCGCTGTAGATCTCGCCGATGAGCGTCATCGCCTTGGCGTCTTTGGGATCGTCGATGACGCGCCGCTGCGCTTCATGCAGGGCGGTGAGAAAATAGCCGCGCTGATAGGCGCCGAAGGCGATGTCGGCGGGCGCCCCGCCAGCCGCCGTGGCCGGCGTCGGCGCCGAGGACGCGGCAAATGGCGGCGCAAGCGTCTGGCTGGCGGCGGGGATGATAAATGCAAGAGTCGCGGCGAGGGCGAGGGCGAGGGCGATCCGATCTGCGCTGTCGGCTCTGCTCACGACGCCGCCTCCGCCCGCGCTTTAGCCGCCTGGGCCGCCGCCGCCGCAGCAGCGGCGACCGCCTCGGCCAGCGAGGGGGCCGCCCATAAGGCGTCGCCCAGCGCGACGAAATCGGCGCCAGCCGCCGCCAGCGCCACAAGATCGTCGAGCTTGGCGGCAAAACCGACGCAGGGCGTCTCGAAGATCGTCGCCCACCATTCGATGCGCTCGATCGTTTCGGCGAGCGGCGGCGTGAAACCGTCGCGCCGCGGTTCGCCGAACATCACATAATCGGCGCCCGCCTCGCCCGCCGCCATGGCGTCGTCGCGGCCGCGCAATCCGCCCGCGCCGACGATACGTTCCGGCTTCAGGCTTGCCAGCGCCTCGCTGAGCGCTTCGCCGGTCCCCGAAACATGCGCGCCGTCGGCGCCGGCGCGCGCCGCCAGCCGTGGATCGCCATCGAGGAGAATTGCCGCTTCATAAGGCGCGGCGACCGTCAGCAATTGTTCGGCAATGCGCTTGGCGTCGCCCGCCGCATCGGGCGCGATGCGCACCAAAAGGCTGGCGACGTCGCCCGCGCCGAGCGCCTCGGCCAGGCGCGGCGCAAAAGCAGGAAGCGTGGCCGCGGTCAGCGACGGGGTGAAGAGATAGAGGCGGCAGTCAGGGACGGGCATGGCGCGCGGTTTGGCGTCGGGTCTGGACATTCGTGCCGAGCAATGCGGCCAAAAATGCGGCCGCGCAAGGGCGCATGCCGCCCGACGCCGCCTATGGTCCGCTCAGAGCGCGAAAGCGGCCCGCAGTCGCTCGACCTGCGTCGCGACAACGCTCGGCGCGGGAAGCGGCGGCTCGGTGGTTTCGGCCGCGGCGAGCGAACGGTCGAGGTGTGCGACCCGCGCCTGCATGCGCAGCGATTTTTGCGAAAATCCGCGCAAGGCCTCGGGCAGTTGCTCGAACAGATCGGGTGGACAGGCGATCTCCTGGCCGGCGAGCCGCACCCGATGCTTTTCCGAACGCGCCTGAGCGAAGGTCAACTCGCCCTCGTTAACGGCGCGCTGCAGCAGCAGCCACGAGGCGACCTGCATCAGGCGGGTCGTCAGACGCATGCTTTCGGTCGCATAGGCAAGCGCCAGAGGACGCGGCAGATGGCGCGATTCTTCGCGCCCCGGTCCGTCGAGATAGGCGGCGGTCTCCTCGACCAGGTTCATGCCTTCGCGAAACAGCGTTTTAAATGCTTCTGAAGCGGCGAGCCGATGGAAGAACGACACCGTATTGGCCGCCAAATCGCCAAAGGCCGCGCTTCGCGCCGTTCCGTCCCCTTGCCTCATCAGCCTCTCCTGCACGCCTTGCCTTCGCGTCGGTCCGCCGTGCCGCAATCGCACAGGACCCGTCCGCTACAGCACGCGTCGCAAGATTAACGCCGCGCCGCCCCGAGCGGCCGTTTACTTTTGGCTAAGGTTAACGAAATGCTAAGCCGCTCGCCGCGAAAACGCAAAAAAACAGCCGCCCGAAGGCGGCTGGGAGGTCGATTGGCTGGGAGGCGTCGAATAGAACGGATAGGAGTCATTCAGGACCCAAAGAACGGATCGAACTTCTTCATAGCTGATAAATGTTAACGCCGCGTTAAGAGCAGCCTAGGGCGCCGCCGAAAGTCGTAGCGCGCGTCGATCCTGTCCCAAAATGCGACAGGCGACTTTAACTCTTGAAAAACGCCGCCGCGGCGTTTTTGGTCGCTTCGCGTTCGACGATGGCCTTTTCCAGCCGCGCGATTTCCGCTTTCAGCGCCGCGATTCGCTCGGCGAGTTCCGGCGCGGAAAGATCGTCGAGCAGCTGCCCGATCTCATGGAGCGCCGGCTTGGGGCGTTTGGCGCCGAGGAGGCTGTCGTCGTCGAACCCGGCCATGGTCTCTTCCCGGTTGCGCGGGAGCGCCTAGCGCTCGGTCGCGGCGATAAAGCCGCCGCCGAGCACCCGCGCATGCGGATCAGGGGATTCATAGAATACGCAGGCCTGTCCGGGCGAGACGCCGATCTCCGGCTCGTCAAACTCGATCTCGCCGTTGCGAAACAATCGCGCCGGGGCGGGCGGACGGGTCGAGCGCACGCGGGCCGCGATCGCCAGCCCGCTTTCGGGAATGCTTGCGAATTCGCCCTCGCCGATCCAGTTGATCTCGCGCAGCCGCAAATGCGGCGCGCTTAGCGCTTCGCGGGGGCCGACGATCACCTGCGCCTTGCGAGCGTCGAGCGCCACGACATAGAGCGGCTCGGCGGCGGCGACGCCGAGGCCGCGACGCTGACCGATCGTATAATGAAGGATGCCGGCGTGGCGACCGAGCTTGCGCCCGTCGATATGGACGATGTCGCCGGCTTCCGCCGCGCCCGGCAGCAGCCGCTCGATCACCTGGCTGTAATGTCCGGCCGGCACGAAACAGATGTCCTGGCTGTCCGGCTTATTGGCGACCGCGAGGCCGAACTGATGGGCGAGCGCGCGCACCTCGGGCTTTAGCATGCCGCCGAGCGGGAAGCGCAGCATCGCCAGTTGCTCGCGGGTCGTGGCGAAAAGGAAATAGCTCTGGTCGCGATCGGGATCGGCGGCCCGATAGAGCGCCTGTTCGCCAGACTCGTCGCTTTGCGAGACGACATAATGGCCGGTGACCAGCAGATCGGCTCCCAGATCGCGCGCGGCGTCGAAGAGATCGACGAATTTCATATGCTGGTTGCAGGCGACGCAGGGCACGGGCGTCTCGCCGGCGACATAGGCCCGCGCGAAAGGTTCGATTATCTTGGCGCGGAAGCGGCTCTCATAGTCGAGCACATAGTGGGGGATGCCGAGCCGCTGCGCGACGTCGCGCGCGTCGTGAATGTCCTGTCCGGCGCAGCAGGCGCCTTTGCGATGGGTCGCCTCACCATGGTCATAGAGCTGCATCGTCACGCCGACGACGTCATAACCCTCCTGCGCCAGCAGCGCCGCCACGACGCTGGAATCAACGCCGCCCGACATCGCCGCCACCACGCGCGTGTCGCTCGGCGCTTTGGCGAGGCCAAGGCTGTTGAGCGGGCGCGCCGAGGCGTCCTGGGCGAGTTCTGGAGCCAACATGGGCTTTGCGTCAGTCTGAATCCGAGGCCGCTTGGGCCGTGTTGGCCGACTTATATCACCCGTGGCCAACGAGAGCAGGGAAAAAGCGCGAGGGCCGCATCCGCCGCCGGGCGACCGATAAGCCCTTTGAAATGAAACGTTTTGTAAAGAATTTCATCCGTTTGCGCTTAGGCAAATCTTAAGTGACGAGGCTTAGGTTTCGTCTGTGAAGACGTGCGTTCGAGTGTGAGAGTGACATGAGTGATGCGCTTCGACCGAGAGTGAAATACGTCATCGGTCCGGACGGGAGTCCGCTGACGATCGCCGATCTGCCGCCGCCTTCGACCAAGCGCTGGGTTATCCGTCGCAAGGCCGAGGTCGTCGCCGCGGTTCGCGGCGGCCTGATTTCGCTCGAAGAAGCCTGCTCCCGCTATACGCTCACCGTCGATGAGTTCCTGTCCTGGCAGGCTTCCATCGACCAGCATGGCCTCGCCGGCCTGCGCACCACCCGCATCCAGCAATATCGCCACTAGTCCCGACTCAGGGCTCAGGCGGCTTCGAGCAAGAGCCGCATCGGGCTACGGAAGGTCGACGAGGGCATCCAGGGCGGATTGTCCTCGACCCGGCGATAGTCGGGGAACACGGCGTTGAACTCCTCCATCGCGACTTTGATCGACAGGCGCGCGATGCTCGCGCCAAGGCAGGCGTGCACCGAGCCGCCAAAGCCTAAGTGCCCGCGCGGCTTGCGCGCGACGTCATAGACATCGGGGCTTGGATATTGGCGGTCGTCGCGATTGCCCGAGCCATAGGCGAGGCAGACGAACTGGCCGGCCTTTAGCGACTGGCCATGCAGCTCGATGTCGCGCGTCAGGCAACGGCGAAATCGCTGCGCCGAGGTGTTGAAGCGCAAAGATTCCTCGATCGCGTCGGCGATCAGCTCTGGGTTGGCGACCACCGCGCGCCGCGCCTCGGGGAAGCTCGCGAGATTATAGCCGAACATTGACATGAAGCCGCCGAGCGACTCGACGCCCGCCATGATCAGCGTCGTCGTCGTCAGCAGCACTTCCCGTTCGTCGAGCTTGTCGCCGTCGATCTCGGACTGGGAAAAATGCGAGATCAGATCGTTTTGCGGCTTGGCGCGCCGTTCGGCGATGACCTTGGCCGCATAGGCCTGCATCCATTCATAGGCGGCGATGTGCTCTGGCCCTTTGTTGCGCGTGACTGGGTCCGATTGCACCATCAACACTGCCTTTTGCCGCACCACCGCCTCGTCGCCAATCGGCAGGCCAAGCGCGGCGAACAGCACGCGGACGGTGAATTTCGAACTGAAGTCCTCGATGAAATCGAAGCGTTTGCGATCGCGAATGGCGAGCGCGGCCTGGCGGGCGATCTCGCGGATTTGGCCGCTCAGCGATTCGAGATTGCGCTTCATGAAGGCGTATTGGATGAGCGCCCGCAGGCGGTCGTGACGGGGCGGGTCGGTGGTGCCGAGCGTCGCGCCGGCGCGATTGGGCAATTCCGTCATCATATTGCCCTTGGCTGAGGAATAGACGCTCCAGTCGTTGAGCGCGTTGACGATGTCGGTGAAGCGCGAAAGGATCCACATCTGCGCCTCCTCGCTCCAGAAGCAGGGAAATTCCTCGCGCAGCCGGCGATAGGCGGGAAAGGGGTCGGCGTCGATTTCGGAAGAAAACGGATCGAAGCGGAACATCGGGACCTCCCTGGCCGCGCCCTGGCTTCGGCGTCGCCTAAGCGACGCCTGCCGGCCGCGTGATTTTTAGCTACGAAACGACTTCTCGATTCGATCGAGCGTGCGCATGGCGCCCAAACATTGGCCGACGGAACCGTTAGGCTCGCGCTTCTCGCGAATGGCGGCGACAAATTCGCGGTCGATCAGTTCGATGCCATTATTCGAGACCGCGACGCCGCTAAGATCGATCTTCTTGTCATCGCCGTCGTAAAGGTCGTCATAGCGCGCGATATAGGTGCCGTTGTCGCAGATATAGCGAAAGAACGTGCCGAGCGGCCCCTTGTTGTTGAAGGACAGCGACAGCGTGCAGATCGCGCCGGAGGGCGATTTCATGCCGATCGACATATCCATCGCGATGCCGAGCGTTGGATGCTTCGGTCCCTGAAGGCCATAGACCTCGGCGGCTGTCTCGCCGGTTTGATACTGGAAGAGATCGACGGTGTGGCAGGCGTGATGCCACAGCAGATGGTCGGTCCAGCTACGCGGCTTGCCCAGCGCATTGAGATTGGAGCGGCGGAAGAAGTAAGTCTGCACGTCCATCTGCTGGATCGTCAGTTCGCCGGCGACGATACGATTGTGAATCCATTGATGGCTGGGATTGAAGCGGCGGACATGGCCGGCCATCGCGATGAGGCCGGTCTCGCGCTGGACGCGCACAATCGCTTCGCTGTCGGCGAGATTGTCGGCCATCGGGATCTCGATCAGAACATGCTTGCCCGCCTTCATGCAGGCGATCGCCTGCTCGGCGTGCAACTGGGTTGGCGTCGACAGGATCACTGCCTCGATCTCGGGGCGCGCCAGCGCCTGGGCCAGAATCGCGTCGGCATGCGGAATGGCGCGCTTGGCGGCCAGGGCCTCGATATCGGCGGATTTGCCGCCGACCACGCTGATGACCTCGACGCCTCGGATGGCGGCGAGCGCGTCGAGATGCTTGAGGCCAAACGCGCCGGCCGCGCCAGCGACGCAGATTTTCATTTCGGCTCTCCATGAGCGTCGAGGCGGGCGAGGAGGCGGTCGGCAAGGTCGCGATAATTCGCCGGATCGCCGTCGGCGGCGCGCAGGGCCAGTTCGCCGATCCGCTGCTGCCAGCCCACAGCCGCATGCGACATCGCGCCCTCGAGCCCGAGCAGATCGACGGTCAGCGCGACTTCGCGCATTTCGGCGGCGCGGCGCAACCCATGCGTCATCATCCGCTCCATCATGTAGGCGGAACGCCGCTTCCAGTCGAAGCCCGGAAAAGTCTCGTCGAGCGACGCCAGCACGACGTCGTCGACGCCCGCCTTGCGGCCGGCGAGCACGCATTCGCCGACCAGCGCCTCGAGACCCTTGATCATCACCGAGCGGATCATCTTGATCGCGGAGGAAGAGCCGACCGGCCCTTCGTGCACGACCGCGGCCATGCCGAGCCCGTTCAGCGCCGCCGCGCCGGCCTGCGCATGCGGGCCGCTGATCAGCAAAGGCGTGCGATGGAGCTTTGGGGCGACCGGCGACATGACTGCGACGTCGACATAGCGCCCGCCCGCCGCTTCGACCCGCTCGGCGATGCGCATCTTGGTCTGCGGCGCGCAGGAATTGCAGTCGAAAAACAATGCGCCTTTAGCGAGGCCGGGCAGGGCGGCGAGCGCCGCCGCTTCAGCCTGATCCGCGGTGACGACGGAAAAGATCAATCCCGCTTCGCGCAGCGCCGCGGGTGCGCTCAGGCCATCGGCGACTTTCGCGCGCGAATAGTCGGCGCGCTTGGCGGCGCCGACGCCTGCATCGGGAGAATCGGTTTTGAGGTCATAGGTGACGACGCGCGTTGTGAATTGCGGATCGGTCCGCCAGCCCTTGAGAAAGGCCTCAGCCGCTTCGCCGAAGCCAAGAAAGGCGATCGCGTCGCTATTGGTTGGCCGCGCGGCCATATTTCCTCCGCCTTGGCCAATTTCATAATGGCGGGCCGCCCGAACCAGCGAAGCGGAAGGGCGTCGCCGGTCATTCAATTTCCCTATAGTCGATGGCGGCGGGCGCGGCATCCGGCTGCGCGCGGCGGAGAAAGTCGAGCAGCAGCGCCTGGGTCGGCGTCGGCCGCCAGCCGCGACGGAAGGTCAGGCCGATGCGACGCGCCCCGATCGGCACGCGGAACGGGGCGAGCGCCAGGAGGCCTTGATCGAGTTCATATTGCGCCTGCCGGGCCGACAGCAGCGCCAGCCGGTCGCTACCGGTCAGCAACCCGCGCAGCAGCACCAGCGAACTGGTCTCGAACACGCCGCCCGGCATGCGCGCTACGTCGTCTGGCGAGAACAGCTTATGGAAGACGGCGCGGGTCGGCGTTTCCTCGGCCGGCACGACCCACGGATAGTCGATCAGGCCTTCGCGGCTGACCGAATTGCGCAGCGTCAGCGGATGGCCGCGACGAACGACGATCGACAACGGATCGTCGAACAGCGGCTCCTGGACGATGTCGTCGATCGGCGGCGGATCGCGCAGCGCGCCGATCAGGAAATCGATCACGCCATGGCGCAACCGGCTGAGCAACCCGTCATAGGGCGCCGAAATGACTTTCACCCGCGCCCGCGGCCTCACGCGCGACAAAGCATTGAGCGCGCTTGGCAGCAGCGTGGTGCGGGCGAAAGGCATCGAGCCAATGACAAGCTGGCCGGGGTCCGCGTCGAGCTGCTCGGACACTTCGGCGAAGCCCTGCAGCAGCTCGGCGTGGGCCAGCGCCGCCTGACGGGCGAAGACGGCGGCAGCCGGCGTCAGTTCGACCCCTTGGCGCGTTGCGATAAATAGAGTTGCGCCCATGAGGCGCTCGAGGTCGCGCGCAGCGCGATGGATCGAGGGCTGCGATAGCTGCAGTTCGCGCGCGGCGAGGCTGAAGTTGCGATTGAATTGCATCGCCGCCAGCGCGCGCAGTTGCGCCACGGTCAGCAGGCGTTCGAAATGCGCGAAACCGCCATTCGGCGCGCGCGATTCGCCGCGCAGCGCCTCGCGCGCGCCGCCCTCCAGCAGCGCGAGAGCGCGCGCCACCCGCTCATGGAACACGCGTCCGAGCGCGGTGGGCTGCATCCCGTCGGCGCCGACCGCGAAGAGCTTGGTGCCCAGCCGCACTTCCAGCTTGGCCAGCGCCTGGGTGACCGCCGGCTGGGAGAGATGGACGCGCTCCGCCGCGCGCGTCGCGCCGCCATGTTCGACGGCGGCGACAAAGGCGCGCAAATGACGCAAATTGGGAATTTCAGTCCACATGGCGGGGCGAAGCGAGTTCGGGAATCCGAATCTTATAGCAAAAACTTATGAGATTGGCCGAATTCGAACTGGCCTCGTCCAGCACGGCGGCGAATGATCCGCCTCAACAATGCGTCGCGCCTCGGGCGCAGGGAGGAATGCGCGATGAGCGACAAGACGGCCCTGGTGATCAGCGCGCATGCCGCCGATTTTGTCTGGCGCGCCGGCGGGGCGATCGCCCTGCATCAGGCCAAGGGCTATGAGGTGACGGTCGTCTGCCTCTCCTATGGCGAGCGCGGCGAAAGCGCCAAAATCTGGCGGGAGCCGGGCGTTACGCTGGAAAAAGTGAAGACGGCGCGCCGCGTCGAGGCGGAGAACGCCGCCAAGGCGCTCGATGTTCATGACATCCAGTTCTTCGACCTCGGCGACTATCCGCTGGAAATGGACAAGGACGCCAAGTTTCGTCTGGTCGACGTCATCCGCAAGGTGATGCCGACTTTCATGATGAGCCATTCGCTCTGGGACCCTTACAACACCGATCACATGTTCGCGACCAGGGTCGCGCTCGAATGTCGGATGATCGCTCAGGCCTGGGGCCATAATCCGCACGAGAAGGTGCTGGGCGCGCCGCAGCTCTATCTGTTCGAGCCGCATCAGACCGAGCAGATGAACTGGAAGCCCGACGTGTTTCTCGACATCACAGAGGTCTGGGATAAGAAGCTCGCCGCCATCCAATGCATGGTCGGGCAGGAGCATTTGTGGACCTTCTACACAAATCTCGCCGAGAATCGCGCCAATCACTTCAAACGCAATTCCGGCGGCCAGTCGGGCGGGCGCAACGCCAAATACGCCGAAGGCTTCCAGTCGATGTTCCCACGCACCGTGGATGAATTGTGATGAACGTCGTCGTTCAGTCCATCGCGCGCGCCGAGCCGGACGTCGTCGCCGGCCTTGCGGAATGCGGGGTCGCGACCGTTCACGAGGCTCAGGGCCGCACCGGCTTGCTCGCTCCCTATATGCGGCCGATTTACGCCGGCGCGCGGATCGCCGGTTCGGCGGTCACGATCTCGGTCGCGCCCTGCGACAATTGGATGATCCATGTCGCGATCGAACAGCTCAAGCCCGGCGACGTGATGGTCGTCGCGCCGACGTCACCCTCGGACGCCGGCTATTTCGGCGATCTCTTGGCGACATCGGCCAAGGCGCGCGGTTGCATCGGCCTCATCATCGACGCCGGCGTGCGCGACGTGCGCGATCTGACCGAAATGGGATTTCCGGTGTGGTCGAAATGTGTCTCCGCGCAAGGCGCGGTCAAGGAGACGCTGGGTTCGGTCAATGTCCCGGTGGTCTGCGCCGGCGCCTACATCGAAGCGGGCGATGTGATCGTCGCCGACGATGACGGCGTCTGCGTTGTCAAACGCGCCGAGGCGGCGCAGGCGCTGAAAGCCGCGCGCGCCCGCGTCGCCAATGAGGAAGACAAGCGCAAGCGCTTCCAGGCCGGCGAGCTCGGCCTCGACATGTATAAGATGCGCGGGCGCCTCGCCGAAAAAGGTCTCAAATATGTCTGAGCGGGCGCCGATCTCGGCCCGCTGCATGTGGATGCGCGGCGGCACGTCGAAGGGCGGCTATTTTCTTGCCGACGAGTTGCCGCAGGATGTCGCGACGCGCGACGCCTTCCTGCTCGACGCGATGGGCTCGCCCGATAAGTTGCAGATCGACGGCATGGGCGGCGCCGATCCGCTGACCTCGAAGGTTGCGGTGGTCTCGCGCTCAAGCCGCCCCAATGTCGGTGTCGACTATCTTTTCCTGCAG